>JBJETX010000171.1:0-2696 GCA_051883535.1 Christensenellales bacterium
ATGCGTATCGGGGTCGCGGTAGCAACCGATATGTCCGATTTTCGCGGTGGGTACGAGTTCGAGAACTCCGTCCACCATTCCGAGTCCCGCTCTGAGTATCGGTACCACGCCGATGCTTCTTCCTCCGAGCGTTTTGCTCACGCATTTGCAGATAGGCGTTTCTATTTCGGCGTCTACGAGCGGTAAATCCCTCGTCACTTCGTACGCCATAAGCAGAGAAATTTCTTTAAGAAGTTGTCTGAAATCTTTGGGAACCGTGTTTTTATCTCTCATAAGAGAAACTTTGTGAACGATAAGCGGATGGTTTACTACGTTGACTTTCATTGTTTATTTATTCTCCTTTGTCTGAGTTTTGAAGTTTCTGTCTTCGATTGCCGTTATCATAGCGACTCTCTTCTCGTGTCTGCCTCCCGCGAACTCCGTCGTCAGGAAGATACCGAGGTACTCTTTCGCGTCTTCGGGTCGGGTGATTCTTCCTCCCATCGAAATGACGTTGGCGTTGTTGTGCTCGGCGGCTTTTTCCGCGCAGAAAGCGTCGGTAACGTGCGCGCATCTGATTCCTTTGAATTTATTCGCCGCAATACCTATACCTATCCCCGTGCCGCAAAGCAGAATTCCTTTTTCGCATTCTCCCCCGAGTATCGCCTCGCAGACTTTCTCCGCGTAAAGCGGATAATCGACGCTCTCTTCTCCGAACGTGCCGTAATCGATATACTCGAAACCCAACTCGTTCAGTTTCTCTATACAAGCCTGTTTAAGAACTATTCCGCCGTGATCGCATCCAATCGCAATTTTCATAAAAACACTTTTTCCCGTAAAATCAAATTTGTTAAAACAATATATTCGATTTATTTTTATTTTTTATTATAGCATACCCGACCGCGCATTTGTCAATAACAAAAACGCATTTTTATTCAATAATCGCTTTTTACACGATTATACCCCGACTGCTTTTGAGAATTCTGTTCATAACGCTCGCTTCCAGTCCATCTCCCTGCAACGCTTCCGCAAGAATAAAGCCGTATTTCTTTTCGCATTTTCTCATCGCCTCGAAGATATTATGCGCATATTCCTCGGTATTTTTCCCGAGGGAAACGCATTCCGCTCCCGCCTCTCTCAATGCAGAACAAGTTTTTTCCAAAGCGAGAACGACGGGATTAAGCCCTTCCTCTTTTCTTTTTGCGAATTCCTTTACCGCGGCTTCCACGGAAGAAAACAATTCGCACGGAACGGACGGACAATAATGCGCGTATTTCATTCCCGGCGCGGGCGCGACGATTACTTTACCCGTATGCGTTTTTACCGACGGAAGATACGGCGCGAGCATTTCCGCCGTAATCGCTCCCGGTCTGAGTATGGTCGGCTCTCCGACGAGGCTGAGCACCGTCGACTCTATCCCCACTCTGCACGCTCCTCCGTCGAGTATCGCGGGAATTCTGCCGTTCATATCTTCATATACCCTTTCCGCCGTAGTGGGACTTACCCGTTTAGACAGGTTCGCGCTCGGCGCGGCTATCGGAGTTCCGCACGCGGTAAGAAACTTCCTCGCCATCGGGTGTTCGGGAATTCTTATTCCCACCGTGTCCAGTCCGGCTGTTACGCAGTACGGTATTTTTTCTTTCTTTTTCAGCACTATCGTAATCGGTCCGGGCGCGAACGCTTCGAATATCCTTTCCGCTTCGGGCGTAAGATACGCCGCGTCTTCCACTCGTCCGACGTCGGGAACGTGCACAATAAACGGATTGTCCGAAGGTCTGTTCTTCGCTTCGTAAATCTTTTTTACCGCCGCTTCGTTGAACGCGTCTCCGCCGAGTCCGTAAACGGTTTCCGTGGGAAACGCGACTATTTCGCCGCGTTTTATAAGTTCCGCGCACTCTTCTATAATTTCTTCTTTGCCTATTTTCGTAAACATTTTTTCTCCGCGCGCACCGCTTTGCGGTCGCATTCTTCCTTATCTCAACACGAAAATTTTGGAAACGTCGTTCCTCGTAGCCACGGCGAAGGATTGCAACGCTTTACCGTCTTTCGTCATCGTCTTGTCTCCTACGTTCACCGTCCCTTCCGCAGCGGGAATCAATATCTCCCCTTCGTAATTCTTCAAACCGACTTTTTCGCCGTCCCTGTAACTATAAGTTCCCTGAAAAACAACGAGCACGTCGGATATTTCCTCTTCTCCGCCCTTTTCGTCTATGCGATAATATTTTTTCTCACCGTCCGCGGTTTTGCTGCCGATTGCGTATCCACCGACGAAACAACTCAACTCGTCGTAAACAAAATCCGTTATCCGTTCGCCGCTCGGGGTAACCGCTCCGTAAAACTGTCCCGCGCCGCCGCTTTCCGTTTTGAGCGTCGCTCGTACGATACAAGCCGCCGCATTGGCGTAATACGGAATATAGGCTGCTTTTCCCTGCGAAAAGGTTGCCAGAACCGTCTTTTCCATATATCTGTCGTAAGAATACGCCGTACCCGTGATTTCCGTATAATAAGGGTCGGAAGTCTGCACTCCCACGCCGTCTATATACGCCGTCGGCATAAGAACGTCTTCGGGTTGATATCTTTTGAGATTTTCGTCCATAACGCAGAAAGTCGTTTCTCCCGTATGGTTCGAATACAGCACGTCGTCCGAAGAGTTTTCTTCGAGATACGGTTTATAGTAATAATAAACTATGCTGTATCCTTTTCTGACCATTGCCGCC
>JBJETX010000172.1:0-2676 GCA_051883535.1 Christensenellales bacterium
GGCGATTCCGTCCTCGTCGAGAAAAAAGACGGGCGGGCAATCTGTTACAAACGGATAATCCATACGTTAGACGGCAAGACCGTTTACGAGTTATCCGGATCGGACATCAGCCGTGAATTCGCGCTGAAAAAGAAGGTCGAAGAACAAAACGAAGAACTCAGGAAAATGAATTTACGGCTCCGAAAATACGGTGAAACGGTAACCGAAGTAACCAAAGAACGTGAGACGCTTGCGGCGCGTGTAAAAGTACACGACGGTATGGGTTCTCTGATACTGAAAACCAAAAGAGCGATTATGCAGGAAGAATGCGACAAGGAAACGCTGATTAACGAATGGAACGGTATCGTTTCCCTTATCTACTCGCCCGATACGGAAGAAGACAGAGCGGACGAAATTAAAAAAACGGCGGAAAGCGTGGGCGTAAAAATCTCGTTTTCCGGAGCGCGTCCCCCGAAAGGGAGCGAAGCCGAAAAAATTCTTGCCAGCGCCGTGTTCGAGTGCATCACGAACACCGCAAGGCACGCGGACGGCGACGAACTTTACGTAACGGTATCGGACGACGGGGAATTCTTTACGGCGAAACTCGGTAATAACGGCAGACAGCCGCGAACGGAAATAGCTGAAGGAGGAGGACTCTCCTCTTTGCGTACGATGACGGAAATGGGGGGCGGAAGCATGAGAACGGAGAGTTTTCCCCGTTTTCTGCTTACCGTGAGCATTCCGAAGGAGAAAAAAGAATATGAGCGATAAAATCAACGTAATGATCGTGGAAGATCAGGCAATGCCGCGGCAACTTTTCGAGGCGATTATAAGCACGCAACCGAAATTCAATCTCGTTCTGTCCGTCGACAACGCCGCGATTGCGGATATATGCGCGGCAAGACACGGAATCGATCTCGTGCTTATGGACGTAGTTACCAAAAACGGAGCGAGCGGACTCGTCGCCGCGGAAAAGATAAAAGCGCAGAACCCGAAAGTGAAAATCGTCGTCGTCACGAGTATGCCCGAATGCTCGTACGTCGAACGCGCTAAAAAAATCGGCGTGGAAGGCTTCTGGTACAAAGATTTCAGCGTTGAGCCGATTCTGACGCTGATTGAGCGCGTGTTGAACGGCGAGCGCGTATATCCGGACGACTTGCCGGAAGTGTCGCTTGGACTTGCGAAAAGCAGCGAGATGACCGCAAGAGAACTTGAGATACTGCGCGAGATGACGGGCGGCTTTACGAATGCGGAAATCGGGGAAAAACTCGGAATATCCGAAAAACGCGTGCGCAACCACGTCGCCAATATGCTTGAAAAAACGGGATTCAGAAGCCGAACCGAACTTGCCGTTCGCGCAAGAGAATCGGGACTTACAATTCTCGACAGAACGGAAGACGATATATAAGAGAACGAACCGATACGATACGATTCGATCCGCTGCGAAAAAGCAGCGGTTTTTTTTGCGTTTTTTCAATATGCCCGCCCGATGGGTGTCATTTGACACTCCCCCCGATTAAATGTAAATGATAAAATATTTCAAAATATTAAAATAAGGCGCATAGTCGACCGACGCGCCGAACGAATTAACAAGACAGGAGATAGATATGAAAAACAGATTACGTGTGATATTCGCCGTTCTGACGTGTTTGCTTATAACGATTCCGTTGGTTTCGTGCGACAACGCGGAAAACGGCACGCTCCAAAGTCCGAGCGGAGTCAAAGTCGAAGGCGAGTTTTCGGAAGGCTCGAAGTTGGAAGCGACGGAAATAGTCGGCGAGGAAAAAACGCTCGCGCTTCAATCGATTGCCGAAGAAAATTACGACGCGGACGGACAAATTTACGTGTTCGATATTTCGGTGATAAAAGACGGCGCGAAAGTACAGCCGAACGGCAAAGTAAAAGTTACCGTTTCCGTGCCGGATATCGATACAAGCAAAGCCTACACGGTTTATCACGTTAAAGACGACGGCGACGTGGAAAAAATCAAACCCACCGTGCAAAGCGGAACTGTGTCCTTTGAAACCGAAAGTTTTTCCTTCTTCATTATTGCGCCCGACGAAGAATCGGGCGAGTCGGGCGGTTCAGGCGACTCCGGCGAGTCGGGTGGTTCGGGCGGTTCCAGCGAGTCGGGCAAATCGGACGAAGAAAGCGAACCTCAGAAAAAACAGGTGAACGTCAGCATTAATATCCTTCCTCTGGCTAAGTGCGGAATGTTGAAAGTAAACGGAACGCTTTGCGAAAACGCCGCGAGTTATAAAACGATACATACCGAGGGCGACAAAATCACCGTAGAAGCGATTGCGGCAAGCGGATATCACTTCGGTTATTGGGGTGACGACGAAGTCCTCTCGCGCGAACCCGTATACGAGTTTACCGTAGGCACGGAAAGCGTAAGTTTCGGAGCGAACTTCACGGGACACGTTGCGGAATACTCAAATATAACAGACGACGAGCATACGGAAACGTGCAAATACGGCGATTATACGGCAACCGTGGCACACACGTTTGCAGATGAAAAAATCATTACCGAAGCCACCTGTCAGCATGTGGGAGAGAAAGAATTTATCTGCGCTTGCGGAAAGACCAAGACTGAAGAAATACCGATTACCGACCACGACTATAAAGACGGAGTATGCACTATGTGCGGAAAAACGCAGATTTACGTACGCGTAAATGCCAACGGTGTGGAAAACC
>JBJETX010000173.1:0-11619 GCA_051883535.1 Christensenellales bacterium
ACCGCGCAGAACGGCGATATTTACTTCCAGAACAGAGAAGCCTGCAACAAATATTACGACGCCGTTCCCGAAATCGTGGAAAACTGCATGGCGCAGGTTGAAAGCATTACCGGAAGAAAATACAACCTCTTCGATTACTACGGCGCGCCCGACGCGGACAAAATCATCGTAATGATGGGTTCGGGCTGCGAAGCCGCGGAAGAAACCGTGGATTATATCAACGCGCGCGGCGGCAAAGTCGGTCTCGTAAAAGTAAGACTTTATCGTCCTTTCCGTGCGGACAAACTTGCGGCGGCTATTCCTTCCACCGTTAAGTATATCAGCGTTCTCGACCGCACCAAAGAACCCGGCGCGCTCGGCGAACCTCTTTACCTCGACGTCTGCTCGGCTCTCGCCGGCAAAGGTTACACCATCCTCGGCGGACGTTACGGAATGGGAAGCAAAGAATTCAACCCGACGATGATTTACGGAATTTACGAAAATATGGGCGGCGAAAACAAAAACCACTTCACCGTCGGTATCGTAGACGACGTTACGTTCACGTCCCTTCCTATGGATAAACCCATCAACGCGGCTCCCGAAGGAAGCATCTGCTGCAAGTTCTACGGATTGGGCAGCGACGGTACCGTCGGCGCGAACAAGAACTCCATCAAAATTATCGGCGACCATACCGAAAAATACGCTCAGGGTTACTTCCATTACGACAGCAAGAAGAGCGGCGGCATAACGATTTCTCACCTCCGTTTCGGCGACAAGCCCATCAAGAGCAGTTATCTTATCGACCACGCGGACTTCGTTGCTTGCCATTGCCCGAGTTATATCTACCGTTACGATATGCTTTCCGATATCAAAGAGAACGGCACGTTCCTTCTCAACAGTATCTGGGAACCCGAAGAAATGGACAAGATGCTCCCCGCTCAGGTCAAGAACGCCATTGCGAAAAAGCACGTTAAATTCTACACGCTCGACGGTAACAAAGTTATCGCTTCCATCGGAGCGACGAAAGGCGTAAACACCGTTATGCAGGCGGCTTTCTTCAAACTTGCCGACATCATTCCTTACGCGGAAGCGGAAAACTATATGAAACAGGCGATCAAGAAGACCTACGGCAAAAAAGGCGACGCGGTAGTCAATATGAACTACGCTGCCGTCGACGGAGCGATAGCGAACCTGAAAGAAGTAAAATATCCCGAAAGTTGGGCTACGACGACCGAAGGCGCGCCGATGGTGGAAATCAGGGGTACCGATTACTTCAAGAACACGATTAACCCCGTTCTCTGCCAGCAGGGCGACAAACTCCCCGTAAGCGCGTTCAGCGCGGACGGCGTGGTTCCCGTAGGCACGACCAAATACGAAAAGAGAGGCACCGCGGTTAAAGTTCCTACCTGGCACATCGAAAACTGCATTCAGTGCAACCAGTGCTCTATGGTATGTCCTCACGCGGCTATCCGTCCCGTACTCAAAACTCCCGAACAACTCGCGGACGCTCCCGAAACGTTTGCCGTTAAGGACGCGACCGGATTCAAGGGTTACAAATTCAGAGTTCAGGTCAGCCCGTACGACTGTACCGGTTGCGGTTCCTGCGCGAACGTATGTCCCGCAAAGGTAAAAGCGCTCACGATGGTTCCCGTTGCGGAAGCAATCGAACAGAACGCAAAGAACTGGGAATATGCCGAAGCGCTCCCCGAAAACGACAAGATTTACAAAGAAGATTCGCCTAAGGGCAGTCAGTTCAAGAAACCTCTGTTCGAGTTCAGCGGCGCTTGCGCGGGTTGCGGAGAAACTCCTTACGTAAAACTCGTTACGCAACTTTTCGGCGACAGAATGATCGTTGCCAACGCGACCGGCTGTTCTTCCATCTACGGCGGTTCGGCTCCTACCTGCCCGTACACCGTAAACGACAAAGGACACGGTCCCGCTTGGGCTAACTCCCTGTTCGAAGACAACGCGGAATTCGGCTACGGTATGAACCTCGCGGTAACGCAGAGAAGAAACAAAATCGAAGAAGATATGCGCGCGGCGTTCGACTCGGTCAACGAAAGAACCAACGCAGCGTTCTGCGAATGGATTGCGGGAAAAGACGACGCCGAAAAGAGCAAAATCGCGGCTGAAAAAGTTCTCGCGGCTATCGAAGAAGAAACGGCTTGCCCCGAAATCATCGATAACATCAAAAAGAACGCAGACTGCCTCGTCAAGAAATCCATCTGGATTTTCGGAGGAGACGGCTGGGCGTACGATATCGGTTACGGCGGCGTAGACCACGTTCTTGCGATGGGCGAAGACGTCAACATCCTCGTACTCGACACCGAAGTTTACTCCAACACCGGCGGTCAGGCAAGCAAATCCACGCCTACCGGAAGCATCGCTAAATTCGCGGCAAGCGGAAAGAGAACGAAGAAGAAAGACCTCGGTATGATGGCTATGAGTTACGGATACGTTTACGTAGCGCAGGTCAGCCTCGGCGCGAACATGGCTCAGGTCGTAAAAGCGCTTAAAGAAGCCGAAGCGTACCACGGACCGTCTTTGGTAATCTGCTACGCTCCTTGTATCAACCACGGTATCAATATGAGCAACGCTATCTCCGAAATGAAGAAAGCGGTTGATTGCGGATATTGGTCGCTGTATCGTTACAACCCGACGCTCGCGGACGAAGGCAAGAATCCGTTCACTCTGGACAGTAAAGACCCGACGCTCGATTACAAGTCCTTCCTCCTCGGAGAAACGAGATACACGAGTCTTAAGAAGATGTTCCCCGAACAGGCGGACAAACTTTTCGACATCAACGAAAAAGACGCCGCCGAACGCCGTGAAAAATACAAAGAAATGGCGGCTGCGGAAGCACCTAAGAAAGACTAATCGTAAAACCGATTGCTTAAAACAAACCGCGCTCTTTCGGGAGCGCGGTTTTATTTTTGAAACAAAACGTCGGAAATCAAGCAAAATCCGACGTTTATATTTGTTCTTTTACCGTTTAAGCCAGAGGAAAAATCCCGCTCGTCGACGAGCCCCTGCGTTTCACGTGAAACGCTCTTCGAGGTATAAAAACAAGGCTTTGCACCCTCTTTCTATCTCGTCAAACGCGACGTCAAATCTATCGGTATACCAGGGATCGGCAATATCTCCGCCTTCGGGCGTAAAATCGAGAAGTTTTTTCACCTTGCCGTCCTTGTCTCGTCCTCCGAAGCATTTGAGAATATTGACGTAGTTTCTGTCGTCCATAACGATAAAAAGGTCGTATTTTTCGTAATCCTCGCTTTTAAGCCTTACCGCGCGGCGGTCGTCGCACGGCACTCCGCGCCGGACGAGTTCTTTTTGCGCGGGATAATAAACGTGGCAACCCGTCGCTTCGTCACTCGTCGCCGACGAACGAATAAGGTATTCCCTCTCTTTTCCCGCTTTTCTTACTATGTCTTTCATTATGAATTCCGCGGTGGGCGAACGGCAGATATTGCCGTGACAAACGAACATAATTTTTTTCATATTCAACCTCAGATAAGTTCGGCTTCCGCTATTACCTCGTCGGTATAAAGAGCGCATATTTTTGCCGTTTTCCCGTCAAAAACGCAATAACTTGCCGAAGAACAGCCCCTCGGGCGACCTGCGCTCCCCACGCAGATACGCCATATTCCGCCGGATTTGCTGATTTCCGGAACGTGGTAATGTCCGAAAAAAATGACGTCTCCTTCGCCGAGAACGGGCGGAACAGTTCCCCTCCCGTATAAATCGCCGTGAGTAAAACAAACCCTGCGGCAGTCGATTTCTTCGTAAAAAAACCGGTCGCGCAATCCTGCGTCCAACGACGAAAATTCGGCCGGACTATCGCAATTACCCTTTACGGCGATAATCGGCGTAAAAATCTTTTTCAGCACGTTATTAACGCTCAGCGCGCCTCCTCCGTCGAAAAAATCGCCGAGAAGAACCGCTTTTTCGGGGTTTATACGGTCAAGCACGAGTCTGAAACGCTCGTAGGCTTCGATATTGCCGTGAAAATCGGCAGCAAGAACGTACGTCATTTTTTTTATCTCCTTATACCGATTTTACCACGAAAGAATGTCGCAAGCAAATATTCAACGCTTATCTATCATTACAATCAAACTTCCGTATCGGCCGACAGGCTAAAATTTTTTTCTTCCGAGAATAAAATCCACGGAAACGTCGAATAAATCGGCAATTTTGCAGAGGGAATCGAGATCGATTTCCCTTTGGTCGTTCTCATACCGCGTATAAGTCTGTCTTTTACACCCGAGATAGTCCGCCATATATTGTTGCGTCAACCCCTCTTCTATGCGCAATCCTCTCAGTTTTTCTCCTATCTTCATATTTTGCCTCCCGACGCATTTATTTTTGACGTTTTATTATTGACATAGTATCAATTTGGTGCTATAATCAATCCGAAAGCACCGTTTCGGTGCTAAACTATAAAGAGAGGATTGCCATGCAAAAAGTTTTTATCGAAGGAAAGTATGAGATCAAGAAGATTTGTCTCTTCCAACTTAAATACTACAAATGCTTCGGATGGGAGCCCGTTCACGAGTCCTTAAGAGAAACCGACGGTTGGGAATACGAATATGAGGACAGGCGACTCGTCCTGGGCAGAAACGATCCCAACGGCGTGCAATACAAATTCAACAGGGACTACGAGCAAGACCTGAACTCGGATGAAGAAGGACTGCGCGACGGTTTACGGCTGATTACCGTAAGGAGAAATCGTAAATTCGCGTCGAGTGAAAGAATCAGTTTGGCGTACTCGCGTTACGGCGAGGACGTAAAAAGATTTAATCGCCTTAAAAAGCGTTACAAAAACCGTTGGTTGCGCGGAATCGCAGACTTATTATTCGCCGTATTATGTATTATCTTCGCGTTTTTATCGCTATCTCTCGCAGCCGTCAAAGGCGGTATTCTTTCGGGAATACTCCCTTCGGCGATAGGCAACGCCCTGCTCTCGTTCGTCGGAATAGCGGCAACTTCGGTTTCGTCATTAAGCGTTGCTTTCATAGGCGCGGGAATTGTTTTACTCCTTTTAGCGGCAATGTTTATCGCGTTTCTGTGTTCTTTCAGCGGAATTAAACGCAAATTGTTAAAACAGCGCGACAAAGTTCTGACGGATTTATACAACGGATACGCCGCGGTAAAAAGCCTCCGCCTGAGCGACCCCACCCTGCAGACCGCGCAGGAACGGGCAAATTTCAAACAAGGACAGATCTTCAGCGCGGCATACCTGCACGCAAAAGACCTCAACAACAGACTCTATATATAAGGTTATGTAAGGGGAAAATCGTCAAGGGGGAACACGCTTCGGGGCATTCGTACGAATGCCCCTTCTTTTTCGTATTATAGCGTTTCTCCTCTTTCTTATTTGTTATTGACACGCCGATTCTTTAATGTTATAATTAAACATATTGCACCGTAACGGTGCTAAATCGGCCGAGGGGTTATGTGTTCTAAAAAGACAGAAATCAATTACGAGAACGAAATCAAAAAAATACCCGTATACGAACTCAAATACTATAAGTGTTTCGGGTGGAAACCCGTCCGCGAGCAGTTTGCCGAGTCGAGCGGATGGGAATACCTTTCTCCGGGCAACAGCGGGTTTGAATCTTTATTTACGAGAGAATACAGAGATAAAATCAAGGAGGACGAAAGCAATTCTCCCGACGTTACGCGGCTTATTTCCATAAAAAGAAACTCAAAATTCGCCGCGATCGCCGATATTCAGCGCAGATACATCGTCTTTTTTCACAATTACTACAAGAGATTCAACGACAAGCGCAGGCGTTTGAGGCAGAGAACCCGCCGAATCGCTATCGACTTTATCCTTCTCGTAATTTTCGCCGCGCTCACCCTCGTATCCCTCTCGCTTTCTCCCGTACTGAACGCGTTGATAAACAACGCCGTTCCGACGTCCGTAGGCGAAAGCGCGCTTTCGTTTTTCCACATCTCCCAGAGCGCAATACCGGATATCGTTTTTACGATTACGGGAGCGATAGGCGCGGGATTCTCCCTGCTTTTTATTATCCTGCTTCTTTCATTTATCGGTTTGAAAAAGCGTATAGATAAATTCCGCGACAAATACGTTATTCCGTCTTTAATCAGCGCGTATATTACGGTAAGAAACTTTATAAAACGAGACCCGTCGCTTATGACCGAACGCCAACGCTCGAACTTTATACAGGCACAGATTTATCGTTCCGCCCTGCGCGCCGAAGATGACGACGATTAGTTTTCGTCGCCTTAAATATTAAGACCGCCGCCGGATAATTCCGACGGCGGTCTTTTTACCGAAACGAACTTTGCGTTAAACGAGTTCGCAGACGAGCGAAGCAAGTTCGGTGGGATTTTCGGGAACGACGCCTTCTATGAGCATCGCCTGCGCGAAAAGCACTTCGGCAAGTTTCTTCACCTTGTCCTTGTCTTCCTCAAAATATTTCTGCAATTTCTCGTAAATCGGGTGATTTGCGTTGATTTCCAACACTTTCTCCGCTTTTATGCCCTCCTGCGCGTCGGGCGCCTGACGGAGAACTCTTTCCATCTCCATAGACAATTCGCCTTTTACCGACAAGCACACGGGGTGCGATTTGAGCCTCGAAGAAAGTTTTACGTCCGTCACTTTGTCGCCGAGAGCCTCTTTGATAAAATCGGTAAGTTCTTTGTTCTCGACAACCGCTTCCGCCGCGCTGTCCTCATAAGCGGATATCGCCTTGAATTCTTTTCCGTCATACTCGCGCATAACTTTAAGCACGAATTCGTCGATATCTTCGGTAAGACAGAGAATATCGTACCCGTCGTCGAGGATTTTTTCACACAGCGGCAACGCTTTTATGCTCTCCACGCTGCTTCCCGTCGCATAGTATATGCCTTTCTGCGATTCGAGCATTTTTTCCGCGTATTCCTTGAACGTAATCAACTTGTCTTCTTTTATCGAATGGAACATTATAAGGTCCTGCAAAGTCTCCTTATTCTGCCCGTATCCCTCGTAAATACCGAATTTAAGTTGTCTTCCGAACCCTTTGTAGAATTTCAGATACGTTTCTCTGTCCGTTTCCAGCATAGCAAGCAGTTCGTTTTTGATTTTCTTTTCGATATTGTTTGCTATAAAACGCAACTGGCTGTTGTGCTGAATTGTTTCACGGGAAACGTTCAAAGTCAACTGACTGTCCACAAGACCTTTGACAAAACCGAAATAATCCGGCAGTAAATCCTTGCAGCAATCGGTTATCAATACGCCGTCCGTATACAACTTCAAGCCCTTTTCAAAGTTTTTCGTGTAGTAATCGTATTGCGGATGCGAAGGAATAAACAATAACGCCTTATAATCGACTTTTCCTTCCGCGGAAGTATGGATCACGCGCGCGGGAGCCTCGTAATCGTAGAAAGTATCGCGGTAAAACGCTTCGTATTCCTCTTTCTTTATTTCGCTCTTGTTTTTCTTCCAGAGCGGAACCATACTGTTAAGCGTTTCTTCCGCCTTATACTCTTCTTCTTTTCCGTCGACGTCTTTGTACTGCGTGGTTTCCATTTTTATCGGATATCTGATATAATCCGAATATTTCTTTACCAGCGTGCGCAATTCGTATTCGTCAAGGAATTTGGAATAATTCTCCTCTTCCGTATCCGCGCGCAAATGCAGGACTATCGTCGAACCGTGGCCGTCGCGCGCGCTTTCTTTGATTTCATATCCGTCGCTGCCGTTGCTCACCCATTCGTACGCCTTTTCTTCGCCGTACGCCTTGCTGACGACCGTAACTTTATCGCTTACCATAAACGCGGAATAAAAACCGACGCCGAACTGCCCTATAATGCCGATTTCGTCTTTAGGCTCGTTGTTTTCCTTAAATTCGCGCGAGCCGCTCCTTGCGATAATGCCGAGGTTTTTATCCAGTTCTTCCTCCGTCATTCCGATACCGTTGTCGATTATCGAAAGCGTACGCGCTTCCTTGTCCGCTTTGATTTCTATCGCAAAATCTTCACGCGCAAGTCCGCTTATTCCGTCGGTAAGACTCTTGTAATAAAGTTTGTCTATGGCGTCGCTCGCATTGCTTAAAAGTTCACGGATAAATATTTCCTTATGCGTGTATATGGAGTTTATCATCAAATCCAACACTTTTTGCGATTCCGTCTTAAATTTTTTCATAAACGCCTCCGTTCTTTAATTCAAAATTAGCAGTCGGTTGTTTCGAGTGCTAATTGTATTATAGCACAACGCAAAATAAATGCAAGCGAAATTTTATCTTTTACGAAACAAATAGTTATTCTCCCCTGCGCGTCGACCGAAAAAGCGCGAAAAAAGCAAAAATCCGACGGTTTTTGACGAAAACGATAATAAAGACGGACTTTGAGCCATAAAATTAACAATATGAGGAAAGCCGTGGGAATAATTTGCGCGATAATAATCGTTCTTGCCGTAATCATTGCCGCAGGCCACGCGGCGAGCCTGAAAATCGAAACCGAAGAAATAGATTTAGCCGCCGGCGCGAGCGGCGTTCGTATATTGCAGGTAAGCGACGCGCATTTTCCGCGCTGTTTTCTCTCCGCAAGCGAATTCTCCGCCCTGATTGCGTCGCAAAAACCCGACTGCATCGTTTTTACGGGCGACGTAGCGGACGGCGAAGCGACGAAAGACGACGTTGCCGCCCTGAAAGATTTTTTCCTTGCGTCAAGCGCGTTATGCCCCTGTTTTCTCGTTATCGGCAATCACGAAATAGGCAGCGATCAACTCGACTTTTTCGTCGAAACCGCAAGAAAATGCGGCATAACCGTATTGCTCAACGAAATAGTAACGAGGAAAATAAAAGATATTGATTTTGCATTCATCGGATTGAGCGACGGTTATTTATACGAAGAAAAAACTTTCGTTAGTCTGCCGCCACTCGTCGGAAAGAGAAAAATCCTGCTGTCTCACCGCCCGGAAAAATTTGAAACTTACGCCTCCGCGCCCGCGTCGATAAAACCCGACGTCGTTTTCAGCGGACACGCCCACGGCGGACTGTTTCGGATGGGAAATTCCGCGCTTTACGCGCCGAATCAGGGATTATTCCCGAAATACACCTCGGGACTATATGAAAAAAACGGCGTAAAAATGATAGTAAGCCGCGGACTCGGCGTAAGCGGCGTAGATTTTCGTTGTTTCAACAAATACCATCTTCCCGTCGTGACGATA
The DNA here is from genome assembly GCA_051883535.1 of Christensenellales bacterium. Classification (GTDB taxonomy): domain Bacteria; phylum Bacillota; class Clostridia; order Christensenellales; family DTU072; genus CAG-1782. The sequence goes on from JBJETX010000173.1 coordinate 9,158, forward strand.
TCGTAAACGCTCCGCTTTGCCGCTGTTCCACGTTAAACATATCCTTTTAGCCGTAATCAGAAAGGCTTTTTATTTTTCGGCGCGAGTTTTTCCGCTTTGCCGTCGGGATAAATTACGGTCGTATTGTCGAGTTCCGACTTTACCGAACCGAGAACGCTGTCTATATACTTTCTGCGCAAAACCCTTTGTTCTTCTTTCTCCTCGTCCGACAAACCGCTTTCCTTTGATTTGCGGGCAAGAAAGTTTATTCTTTTAATTTCTTCGTCCGTCATACCGCACCTCGACTTTATATTATTACAGTTATACTATTCCCAAAAAGAATGTCAACCCGTCCGACGCAATAAACAAAGTCGCGGCTCGCCCGCAACAAAAAACAATCCTGCGAAAATCGCAGGATTGTTTTTTTTACAATGTCAACCACAAAGCCGGAACAACGCCGACGACGATTATATAGTTTGGTATGCTTGGACAGTCTATTTTTCCGCTACTATTTGTTACCATCGTCGATTGAAAAAAATCGTCTTCCCTCGGGGATCGCAACCACCAAACAACACTTTCTCCCTTTGGGCTATCAACAGCCAACAGCGTCATTTGCCCCCGCATATAATCCGTCGCATATTTTACTCTTGTTTTGTCGTCCGCCGAACTATCCCCAAACCCGTATTTTTCGTCGGTCGCTTCCGATATGGATAGTAAAAATATTTTATCTTCGGTGTTTTGACATATATACTTATTTTCGTTTGAATATCCCGTTGACTCCTGACTGTTATCAACATTTGTTAGAGCAATCGCCATCCTTTGTTTTTCACCGAAAGCGGCATTGTAGAAAGATGCGTTTAGCCACCCCCTTATCGAACTGTACATATAATTATTGGCATACGTTCCCGTTGGAGCATTCGAATTGCCATTATATTCTTCTTCATCCGTAAATCTGACTTCATCACAGAAAGCCTGCGCGTCAATAGCCTTTTCACACAGCAGGAATGCTTTTCCGTCTTTCTCCTCAAGAATCCTCCACGCTATCGGTTCATACTTGAACCAATAGACATTATTCTTTTTGAATTCCACCTCTATTCCTCTACTCGCCCATTCGGCATCCGTTGCTTCATCTAAATATCTCTCGTTCGCATAGTCCTCGTCGTCCCCCATTGTCTTAAAAGATCTATTTTTCTCAAAGTAAACGCCTCTGTATTTTTCGCCATTGTACTTCAAATCGATATACCACATATAATCGGACGCTTGCCCGTATTTATAGTATCTATAAGAAGTCCAGTTCCGACTGTTTTCGCCCGTAGGCAACTCTCCCGCCGAAGCCGTCAACGCCGCGGAAAGCGTTTCATCACTGACTTGAGTTTGCGGATACTCCCCAAAATAAATAGTGTCGCCGTCTCGCGTATAAGTCGGGCTATTGTCATTTTCTTGCCCCGAACCCTGATTGTCTCCTTGCCCTGAACTCTGCTCGTCTGCCGCCTTAAGCGTATCTTTATCGCAAGCCACAAGCATAGCAATCGCCATAACCACAGTTAAAACCGAAGCAATTACCGTAAAAATTCTCTTTTTCATATCATTTCTCCTTGTAATAAATTAACCACCTACATACGTTCCCGATAAGAAAAACGCAAAATGGTCTAAATATAAACCTAATGGTATCATATATAGACCATATTGTCAATATAAAATTTATATAATTTCTTAAAAAAGCATTGGAGGCTATTATGGACACCTATTCTGCCGTAAAGCAACGATTATTGGCATTATGTTATGAAAAACACTGGTCTATTTATAAATTATCCACCGAATCGGGAATTTCCCCGTCGACAATCAAAAACATATTATACGGGAAAAGCCAAAATCCGGGAATAGTAACCATAAAAATACTTTGCGACGGAATAGGAATAAGTTTGTCAGAATTTTTTTCCGATAAAATTTTTTCGGAACTTGAACAAGAAATAAAATAATTCCTTTCTTTTTAATATTGCGACTAACCTTTCTCCTTGTGTAGACAACAAAAACAACAAAACGGGCTTTCCCGGAAACAATCAACCTAATCCCCTTTCTCCTTTATGCCCTTCCCTATATTTTTTGGGTTTTTGAGATGATTTTTTTGGGTTTTTAAGCGATTTATCGCGCTCCCCGAAGCGTACAGAAGTACGTGAGGCGGTAAAATCGAGAAAAGGGTTTGTCGGCAACAAAATCTTTACGCGCAATAACCAAACCCAATCCCCGTTCTCATTTATGTTCTTCCCTATATTTTTTTTGTTTTTGAGATGATTTTTTTTTGGTTTTTAAGCGATTTATCGCGTTCCCCGAAGCGTACAGAAGTACGCGAGGCGGTAAAAACCAAGAAAAAGGGCTCAAAAGACAAAAAAAATAACAACCGATAAGGTTGCACTGAAAAGAAATTGATTGTTCGTATACCTGTAAAGAACAGAAAGAGAAAGGAATTAAACTTGTCGTTTTAC
>JBJETX010000174.1:0-2627 GCA_051883535.1 Christensenellales bacterium
ATACCGCGGAAACGAACGATTTCTCTTTTCCGTCGATTTCACGCGTATCGATTACGCATTTAAGTTTTCGTTTTGCGCAATATTCGAGAGTTTTCGACTTATAATCCACACAAGGGCGGCTGAGATATTTTTCCATCTTCTCCCAAATAAATTTTTCCGCCTGAACGAAACTTCCGCCGTTATCGAGAACTATTGCGCCCACAATCGCTTCGAACAGGTCGCATTTTACGTTTTCCGAGCGGAGTACGTCTTCGTGCGCGTTTCCCGTTCCTACGCGCATATAGCCGATAAGTCCGTATTCGTCGATAATTTCCGACAGCGTATCGGCGCTGACTAGCGCGGCTCTTCTTTTGGTAAGTTCGCCTTCTTTTGCCGATGGATAAAAACCGAACAGCCTTTTTCCCACGATATAACCGAGAACGGCGTCGCCGAGAAATTCGAGACGCTCGTAGTCGGTAGCGCGTTTATGCTCGTTCGCGTATGACGAATGAGTAAAAGCGGTAACGAGCAATTCTTTATCGTTGAACCGATAATTTATTATTTTTTCTATATCGCCGAAATCAACCGCGACTTCCGAGTTCGTTTTCAATCGTTTCCACCACTTTTCCTTCGCTGAGGCGTTTTACCTGTAAAATAGAGTTCTTAATCGCTTTCGCTTTGGAACTTCCGTGCGATTTTACGATTATTTTTTCCAATCCGAGCAGAACCGCGCCGCCGTTGTCGTTGTAATCCATTCTCTTTTTTATCCCTTTGAAAACGGGTTTGAGTAAAAGATATCCTATTTTAGCGCGCAAACCGCCGCTCATTATACCGTCTTTAATCATCGAAAACATAGATAAAGCCGTTCCTTCGCAGGATTTAAGCGCGATATTGCCCGAATATCCGTCGCATACGACAACGTCTACGTTCCCCGACAAAATATCTCTTCCCTCGATATTCCCGATGAAATTTATACTCTGACATTCTTTGAGCATAGGGAACGTCTCTTTGTTGAGCGCGTTTCCTTTTTTATCTTCCGCTCCGTTGCTGAGCAAGCCCACGCGAGGATTATCCACGCCCAGAATTCGCTTTGAATACGCGCTCGCCATTACCGCAAATTGCACGAGATTGACGGGTTTCGGTTCTACGTTCGCTCCGCAATCCATTAAAAGCACGTTTTTATCCGCGGCTACAGTAGGAAGAAGGGGACAAAGAGCGGGTCTGTTCACCCCTTTGATGCGTTTAAGCAATAAAACCGCGCCGGTAAGTACCGCGCCCGTGCTGCCCGCCGATACCATACCCACCGCGTCCGCGTCAGAATTGAGATAATTCAACGCGGATATAAGGGAAGAACCGGTTTTTTTTCTTACCGCTTCAGTCGGAACGTCGTCGTTCGTAATCACATCGGGCGCGTCTACGACGTTTATTCTTTCGCCCTTATATCCTATTGCTCCTAGACGGGCTTCTATTTCCTTTTTGTCTCCGAACAGAACGAGTTCAAAGCCTTTTTCTTCGTTTACGGCGTCGATCGCGCCTTTTATAAGTTCGTCGGGCGAGTAGTCCGCGCCGTACACGTCAAGAACGATTTTCATTTATTTTCACCTCTTTTTTTATACAAGAAATAGAGGAACAAAGTCCTCTACTTCATACTCAATAAAATAATACCTTTATCGAAAACAAATAAGAATTACTTATTGTCGCTGTTCACTACGACGGGTTTACCGTCATAATAACCGCATTTGGGGCAAACCTCGTGGGGCTTTTTCAATTCGTGACACTGTGAACATTCAACCAGGTTAAGGGGTTTCAGTTTCCAGTTTGCAAAACGTTTGTTTCCTCTTTGTTTCGATACTTTGGACTTCGGTACAGCCATTTTCCGCACCTCCTCTGTTTTTTGTTTTTATTGTCTATGAAATTATATAGAAAAAAATATTTTATGTCAACTTTTTCCGTATAATTTATATAAATATATTTTATTGAATTCCGCTGAGTCTTACGGCGTCGCGCGCGATAACGAGTTCTTCGTTGGTGGGCATTACGACGACTTTAACTTTGGATTCGGGTTTGCTGAGAACGGCGTATCTTCCTCTCGGCGTGGAATCGTTCAGCGCAAAATCGAAATCGATACCGAAATGTTCCATTCCTTCCATTACCATAGCGCGGACTTCTTTGCTGTTTTCGCCTATTCCGCCGGTAAATACGAGACAGTCGAGTCCGCCGAGCGCGGCATAATAACTGCCTATATACTTCTTGATGCGGTATGCGAACATGTCGAGGGCGAGTTTGGAAAGTTCGTCTCCTTCGGCAGCCCCTTTACAGAGGTCGCGGCAATCGCTTTTGCCCGCAATCCCCTTAAATCCGCTTTCTTTGTTGAGAATTCTCAGACATTCTTCAACGTCGATTCCCTTGCATTTGCACATAAATTCTACGACGGCAGGGTCGAGGTCGCCGCTTCTCGTTCCCATAATCAATCCTTCGAGCGGCGTAAGTCCCATAGTCGTGTCTATGCATTTTCCGTCTTTGACGGCGGCGATACTGCTTCCGTTGCCGAGATGGCAGGTTATCATTTTCGCACAGGAATCTTCTCCGAGTTTTTCACGCACCGCGCCGCTTACGAATTTATGCGACGTACCGTGGAAACCGTATTT
>JBJETX010000175.1:0-2613 GCA_051883535.1 Christensenellales bacterium
CTCGCTACTCCCTCATAGTTTTATTTTATTATATTGTCACCGCGCGGAAAAGTCAACGTTCCGCCCGTATTTTTTACAAACCTTTTCTTATATGAATAAGTTTACCGTATTCGATGGTGACCGCGCATTGCATAACCGCGTTCACGACTTCTTCCGCGTCCAACAGTTCGCGCGTGTTTATCTGCGTTTTATGCAGTTTGCCGATGAGCGGCGTATTGATTTTTTCGGGAATTACGGCGTTAATGTATATCCCCGATTCGGAAAGAATTCTTCCCTGGCTTTCGACTATGCTGTTGAGCGCCGCTTTCGCCGCGGAATAATTCGTCAGATTTTCTCTTCCGCGCGTGGACGAAGAAGAACTCATCACGACGATATTTACCCTTTTTTTCAAAGTTTTCGCATATTCTATCAATACGAGATTGGACCTGAGGTTTACGTCGAATATCTTTCCGAAACTCTCCAACAATCCCGCGTCGTCGCTTTCGTACGCCGCCGCCACGTTAATAATCACGTCGGGTCCGAACGGACACGCCTCGGCGATTTTCTCCGCCGTTACGTTCAATAAATCGAGTTCTTTATGCCCGGGTGCGTAGTATTCTACTCCCGTTTCTTCGAGTTTGCTTTTTACCGCGCAACCTACGCCGCCGCTTCCGCCGAGTAAAAGCACTTTCCCTTCGATTTTGCAGGAAGCGTTTTTTATCGCTGAGCCGTGCAGAAAATCTATTCTCATCAGTTGTTCGGCAAGGAACAAATCTTCGGGATAGGTTATTTTGAAATTAAAAGCGTTGCTCTTTTTGAAAAGAACGGTTGCCGTCGGCGAGACCTGATTGGCAATCGCTGTCGCGGAACTGTTTTCGTCAAAAGAGTCGCAGATTGCGTCGAATCTGAACGCCTCGGGCGTCTGCACGAGAGAAAAATCCCTTCGGTTTACGAACTTTCCGCTGTTCGCAACGAGACTGTCGGTAATTTCTTCGGTCGTCGCCACCGCGTCGTATTCGTCCAGAAGTTTAACGTATGCGCCGAAAACCGCGCTTTTTACGAACGGACGGGAGCAATCGTGAAACACGACTTTGCTGTCGGTCCAGCCGTTATCTTTGATAAACTTCAACGCGTTTTTGACGGATTTGTTTCTCGTCTCGCCGCCGCTTATGCACGTTATTCCGTATTTATTCGCTATATAACCGCTTTCGTACTCGTTTGCGTCTACGACGGCAATGATTTTATCGAAACACTTTGCTTCGTTCATTCCGTTTATGGAATAATAAATAACCTCTTTCCCGTTAAGTTTGAGATATTGTTTATGCACGGTACTGCGAAATCTTTCGCTTGCGCCTGCGGCAAGTATTATCCCTATATTCATCGTCGTTGCTCCTGCCCTAAATTATATTGTTCTCTTTCAGTTGTTCCGTCAAACGGGTATAATCCCGCACGTTTATGCAATCGACCCCTCCGAGCATAACCTGCTCGTCGTTGCCGCCTTTTTTGAAATCGTCTCCGAGAAACAAGATCTCTTCTTTTTTTATGCTCTTTTCATCCGCATACCCCATAAGCGCAACGTATTTGTCGTATTTTTTCGAAACGATATCGAAAGAAGACGAACCGCCGATAAAGCAGTTATAATCGGAAAAAGCCGCCGAAACGACGTCGTAAATCGCACTTCTTTTTTCGCCTTTCGGATCGAAAGCGAGTTTGTCTTTCAAGTCCGCTTTCGTGCCGAGCAATGGGAAAGTAACCGCGCCCGACGGGTGGAATTCCACGTTGTCTCCGACGAAAGAGGTATACCCCGTCTTTGCGCGTAAATCGGTTATCGTGCGCTCGAAAAACTCTCTGTCCGCAACGTAAAAATCACTTCTTTCAAGCGTGAATTCGCCGTTTTTTACGGTGGAAAACTGCATTCCGTAATTGCCGATAATATCTATCGGAAATCCGTTCATCTGATCGTAAATGCGTTTGCACGCTCCCGCTCCCACCATAACGAGAGCGTAGTTTTTCCTTAACTCCGCAAGCAAAGCGGCGTTCTTTTCTTCGAGACGGGACTTGTGTTGCGTCAGAGTTCCGTCCAAATCCATAGCGATAAGTCTGTATTTATTCATTTGCGTTCATCATTGCTTCGCAGTACGCGATATCCTGAGGATAAGTTATTTTATAATTGCACTGAAAATCAAAATTTATGTACAAAGACGAGCCTTCGGGCATTTGCTGATTCGTCGCGGTAATCGGCGAATCCGCTTTGAAATTCTTATAAAGCACGTCGAATCTGAACGCTTCGGGCGCCTGAATAAGATAATAATCCGCGCGGTTTACCGAATGCTTGTCGAAACAACCGAGACTATCGACTATTTTCTGTCCGGTTATAACCGCGTCGTAATCGTCGAGTTTGTCCATATACTCGTCCACGAGAGCGGAAGTAACCATAGGTCTTGCCGCTTCCAATATAATTATTTTGTCGCAATCGCAGGACTCCGCTACGTAATTCAGCGCGTTTTTCAGAGATTCGTTGCGCGTATCTCCTCCTTGTACCGTTCTAACTCCGTACTCACGCTCTATTCTCTCCGCCTGCTCGCCTTTCGCCACGACGACTATTTTATCGACCGAACTGCCTTTCAGCGCGCC
>JBJETX010000176.1:0-11351 GCA_051883535.1 Christensenellales bacterium
TCCTCGAGGATATTCGTCCTTATCGATTCGGGAGTCTGCGCCCTGTCCCACGGACAACCGTCTGGATCGCGCAGTCTTTTGAGTATTTCCAGTAAATCTCCGTATCCGAAACGGTCTTTTTCAAACAGACTTACGGGCGTTACGGCAATAAACCCTTCTCCTTCGGTTATTTCCGCGTTGCCGAAATAATCGCGCAATTTTTCTTTTACTTCAGTCTTTTTCCCTTCCGTCGTCACAACCACGGGTATACTCGTATCGAAACAATTCGCCCTGCGAGAAAGAAACCCTTCTTCGGTATATCTTGCATAGCAACCCAGTCCGTCGCAGAACGCGTCCACGTTGATATTCATCGTCGTCCTCCGTTTATTTTGTCGTTGATTTTCAGCAGTAAGCCCGAAAGCGGCAGGCTTTTAAGTTCTTCTCTCGAAAAAACGCCGAGCGTAAGAATTGCGAGAAAGTATACGACTACCGCCGCGGCGGTTATCGCCGCGAACGCCGCGACCGACGTCTGCAGACTGCCGCACATAAAAACCAACACTCCCATTATAACACCGCAAAGGGTGATGAGACCAGCGTTTTTCGCGTATTCGGAGTCCAGACTTACGAAATTCGCAAAATAAACCGTTATCCATACGCCGCTTCCGACGTATCCGACAGTCGCCGCCACCGCGCACCCGATTATCCCCGTAATCGGCACCAGAATCACCGAAAGCAGAAGTTTTACCGTCATACACATCGCCATAATTTTAACGGGCGCGACCGCTCTTCCCAATCCCTGAAGCATTGCCGAATAAATCTGAAAAATACTCAATCCGAGAACGCTCAACGAACTGATCTGCAACAGCGTAACCGCGTCTGCCGTCCGCTCCGCGCCGAGCGACGGAAACAGCAGTCCGATTATCCCCTGCGCCATAAAAAAGTAAAAAAATACGAAAGGCACGCCGAGTAAAAACGTAAGTTTATTCGCGGTATTCGCCTTTTCGAGAACGTATTCCACGTCCCGTTTCTGTCTGCCCTCAACCATCTGCGGCGTAACGGCTATTCCCAACGTTATGCAAACCATTACGGGGAGATTTATAAGCGGCGTGACGACTCCGCTCCACAAACCGTATTCCGCTATCGGCGTCGCGCTGTTCCCCCATTTGAGCAGGTTGACTATCAGCAGACTGTCGATAAACTGACTTACGGGAAGAATCATTCCGCAGGCAATCAGCGGTAAAGCGAGTTTACCGATACGTTTCAGCGTGTCTTTCTCCTGCCTCAGTTTCACCCGTACGAACTTTTTATCCTTGATAAAAAACGCCGCCGCCATAATTATCAGCGTAACCGCTTCGCTCGCCACGACGCCGAACAACGCCCCCGCCACCGCGTATTTTACGCCGTATTTTATAAGGTACGTCGTCAGCCATAGCCCCACGCCGAGTTTTACCGTGCCTTCGGTTATCTGACTTATCGAACTCGGAACGAGGTTGTTATGCCCCATAAACCATCCGCGGAAACCGCTTATCAGCGTGACTATGAGTATCGCGGGCGCAATCGCAAGGTATCCGATAAACGCGTCCGCGGACTGCAAAAGGGAAATCGGATACGCAATCGCCGTAATCAGCACAGTCCCCGCAAGCCCGACGATAACGCAGACCGTCATAGCGACGGAAAACGCTTTTTTCGCGCCCTCTTCGTCGCCCGACGCGACTTTTTCGCTCACGGTTATGCTTATGGCGTTGGGAACCGCTCCGCTCGAAAGCGTCAATAAAAGCGCGAAAACGGGATATACGAACTGATAAAGTCCCATTCCTTCCGCGCCGATTATCCCCGTCAGCGGAATACGGTATACCGCTCCGAGCACCTTTGCTATAATTACGCTTACGGCGAGAATGCCTGCGTTTTTTACGAAAGATTTAGCCATCAGACTTTTTTCCGTCCGCTATTCAAGTTGCATTGCAAAAAAATTTGCGCCCACTTCGAGGAGTTTGACGCATTTGTCCGCTCCGCTCATCGCTCCGCCTTTCGCCGCGAGAATAAATCCTCCCACCACGTCGCCTCCCGCTATTATCGGCGCGTAGGCTACGTCGTTTTTTTCACCGCCTACCGTTACGGCAAACGCCTCCGCTTTCCTCAGATATCCGCTTTTTCTCTGCCGCAGGACCGTTTCCAGACTTTTGGTTATTTTCGCGCCGACAGGCGTTTCTCTGTCTCCGCACGAAGCGGTTATCTCGTCGTTATCGCATATATAACACGCGTAATCGGTATGTTTGTGCAGAATTTCCGCGTATTCCCTGCCGAGTTTTTCCAGCGTCTTTATCGGGGAATACTTTTTCAGAACGAGGGTGTCTCCGTCCGATACGCAGACTTCCATCTCCTCCCCTTCTTTTATTCTCATCGTTTTTCTGATTTCTTTGGGAATGACGACCCTGCCGAGTTCGTCTATTCTTCGCACTATGCCCGTAGTTTTCATAAAAATTCACCTCGGAATTAAGGTGTGTAATTATCAGGCTTTTATTCTATATAAAGGCTAAAACGAGAACCGCCGCTCCGAGCGCGCCGACGGTCGGATATTTATATTTCTTTTTCATTCGCACGAACGGGCTCAGCACGACGAGCGCGAGAACGTAAAACGCCGTGGCTACTCCCATACTCCCCACGGCAATACTCGAGTACGGCCACGAATATATCAGTTCGGAAAAGAACCCGATAAAACGCAAAGCGTAACCCGTAACGTAGAATACCGCTCCGATTTTCTGCCATACGAGCGTGAACACCGCCGCGAACGCGGCAACGGGAAACATAACCGATACTATCGGCAGTACAATCATATTTGCAACGGGCGCGTACGGAGAAAAACTCCCGAACACGTTAAAAGAAATCGGCAGAATAAACGCGTTCGCCGCAAGCGTGGTGGACAGGATTTTCGCCGCGCCGACGAAAAACTTATTCTTTATCCGTTTGGTAATCCCTCTGTAAATCGGTTTATAAAAACAAATAATCCCGAGAACCGCGGCAAAACTCATAATAAACCCAAGGTCGAACAGTTCTCGCGGATCGGTAAGGGTTATTATCGCCGCGCTTAACGCGAGAGTCGTCAAAGAATCGTTCTTCCTCGCCGTCAGTTTCGCTATCTGCGCAATAAACAACATTATCGTCGCCCTTTTTACGCCCGACGGAAAACCGGTCACCGCGCCGTATCCGAGCAGTACCGCGCATACGACGGCAAGGGAAATATCCCTTCTTATTCTCAATTTACGCAGAACGGTCATAAACAGCGCGGCAAGGAATCCGATATGTAATCCGCTCACCGCAAAAATATGCGCCAGACCGACTCCGTTTATCGCTTTACCCGTCTCTTCGGGCAAGTCCGACTTATCTCCGAAAAGCAGGCTTTTCATAATACCGGCGTTTTCCTCGCTCATATACAAAGAAATTACGTCGGTTATGCGTTTCTTCGCCTTTTCGGCAACGGTCAACTCTCCCGGCTCGGCGTCCGCCTCGCCCTTTTTCGTCAGTTTATAATATATCCCGTCGCAATACAAAGCGGCGGAATACCCGTCGAATAAGTCCGCATTATACGTTTCCGCTTCGCAATCGAAGGACACGACGGTCCCCAAAGCGTACTCGCCGCCGATTTTTACAACCGCTTTTCCGCTCTTTTCTTCCCCGTCGAAAGAAAGTTCTCCGAGTACGGTTTTTCCGTCGGAACGCGTTCCGCATACTCTTCCGCTGACTCTGTATTCGCCTTCCACGGGTTGCGCTCCGAACGCTCTCGCGTCGATAACGGACGCCGCCGCGCCCAAAGCGAACGCTACGCATAAAACGAGCAAAAAAGTTTTTTTGGTAAATAACCGTAGCATAAAGCCGATTGCCAGAACGACAAACGGCATTACTATTGCAAAATACTGATAATACGAGACGATTCTACCCAGAAACACGCCGACAAGCAGGCACACCGAAGCGGCCGTCGCCTTGCGGCAGTCGAGAGTTTTCATAAATTTACATATAGAACACGAACGCCGCTATACAGATTTGCGCCGCATAATAAAGCGCGTGGTTGACTACGCAAAGAAGTTTGTCTTTGGCTTTTCCGCCGAAATACATCTGCGTAAGCACGACGTCGCTGAGCAGGAACAGTATCATACCTACGGCGAACAGCGGAACGTGCGGATTTTCCGCTCCGCCTTTAACCCAGGCGGAAATTCCTATCGCGCCCATAAACAGCAACACGAACGCATAGCATACCGAGTGAACGGTGAATTTGCCGAAATTGAATTTAAGCAGTTTTTCACCGCCGAAAACCATACCGAACGCGCAAACCGCCGCCACCGCGACGCAGATACCCACTATGGACCAATTTATCACGCTTGCCGAGAAATACATCAGCACAGCGACAAAATACATAATATGTCCTATTCCGAAACTCACCATTCCCGACGTAAGATACACGCTTTCTTCGGGGGATCTGAGATAGACGACTTTGAGGTCGAGCACAATGTCCCCTATAAGTCCCATAATAAGTCCCGCAACTATGAAAATCGCCGCGCGTACGTTGATTCCGTCGCCGTCGATTCCTCCCATAAATATCGCGGTAATCGCCACGGCGATAAATCCGACGCTCGCCAACGCTTTAAGCATCGTGCCTATCGCGCCGCCTACGACGTCTTTTCCCGCTCTCGTAACTCTGAACGCTATGAATACGACCGCAAGCACCGCGGCAATCATAATAGAAACAACCATTTTATATTCCCTCCTGTTTCTTTCCTCTTCTTATTTCTGCGGATTGGTTTCCCTTTCTTCGTAATAACGGTAATCCGTTTTCCCCATACCCGTAGTTTTCAGTTTATCCGCCGCGTCGATATACTTCGGCACCGCGTACGGCATAATCTTCGACGAAATCCCGTCGCATATTTTTTGCCTCAGCGAAGGGGTGAGTTTTACTCCTTCTCTCAGTTCGACGAGAAGTCTGATTGCCGGTTTGCCGTTCCAAAGCGTTCTTACCGCGCAGGAATTGACGACTTCTTCGTTTTCGTCCGCCACGTTTTCTATTTCCTGCGGAAAAATATTGACTCCGCCGATTTTTATAAGCCTCTTTTCCCTGCCTCTGTAATACAGGTATCCCTCTTCGTCGACGTGTCCGAGGTCGCCCGTTTTCAGCCACTTTACGCCGTTTTCGTCAATCTCAAAATCGGCTTCGCCGTTAAGATATCCGTTCATCATAGACTTTGACGAGATATAAATCTCCCCGTCCTCGCCGATTTGCGCTTCCTTCCCGTCTTTAACTATTTTAACCGCGACTCCGCCTATCGGTTTCCCCACCGTTCCGCCGTCCTTGCAATCGACGTTGATATGCGTCACGCTCGCGGTTTCGCTCAACCCGTATCCTTCGCATATGCGACACTCGCTTCCGCTTGCCGCGATAATCTTTTCCGCTTCTTTTTTCAATCCTTCGTCGAGTTTATCTCCTCCGACGAATATCTGTTTAAGCCCGGCAAGTTTCTTCCCGGAAAAACCTTTCTGCGCGATGAGTTTACGCAACATATTCGGCACTACCGCCATATAGTTGATTTCCCTCTTCGACATTGCTTTTATCGCTTTTTTCGCGCCGAACGCAGGCAGCAGCACTATCTTGCCGAACATCATCATCAGGTGCAGGCATACGCCGAGTCCGAATCCGTGGAAAACGGGCAACGTCATAAGCATCGTGCTTCCGTCGGTGGGCTTTACGCATCCGTGAATATTGACGGCGAGTTCGTTCATCGCGCGGTTGCTGAGAACCACGGTTTTGGAATCTCCCGTCGTTCCGCTGCTGTGCAGGTATACCGCAGGGTCGTCTCCGCCGATTTCCACGTCGAAAACTTCGGGCTTGATAAGAACGGAATTGTAAGAATAATTGCTTTTACCTTTAAGCGGCGGTTGGGGCAGGCGCAGAACCGAACCCACGCAATCGGAAATACGGCATATTATCGCTCGTATCCCCTTTTCTTTCAACGCCTTGCGATGCTTGTAATAAAACCTGTCGAAAATGAAAACCCATTTGCTGTCCGATTCCTCGGCAATGCGGATAAGTCCGTCCGTTCCGATTTTCGGATGCGCGATATTCGCTACCGCGCCGACCGCGTTTATCGCGTAAACGGCTACGACAGCCTGAACGATGTTCGGCAGACAGATTATTACGCTGTCCCCTTTGGTAACTCCGTGCCTTCTCAGAAAAGTAGCCGCGCTCGCCACGTCCGCGAATACTTGTCCCGTCGTAAACGAACGGTTATTGTATAAAAGTTTGGTCGAATTTATGTCTTTTACGGATTCTTTGATGAATCCGGTCATCGATTGATTTGTATTCATAGCAATATTAAGTATCGGCAAAAAAACGTTTTATCGATAATTTTTATTCCTTTTCGGTTTTTTCTTCGTCGTTCGCGTCGGAAACCGCTTCTTCCGTCTCAACTGAAACCGCCTCTTCCGTCGCCGCGTCTTCAACGACCGTCTCTTCCGCGACCGCTTCGGTTACGGCGACGCATTCGCTCTCCGCTCCGAAAACTCTTGCCGCGGCGGCAAAAAACGCGTTCTTCTTCTCGGCTTTACGGATAAGTTTCATAATGCCGATTGCCGCAAACACCGACAGCGCGCCGATTGCTCCGCCGAACAGAACGTCGCTGAGATAATGCGCTCTGTTTACTATTCTCGAAATAGCAACCAGTACGGTATACACGATGGGCGCGACGTAAAACCAGACTTTATATTTTTTGAGTTTTTCAAAGAGTTCGGGAAGCATTATAAGCCCGAAAGACAACGCCGCCGCCGAAGTATGTCCGCTCGGGAAAGACTTGTACGCGTCTTTTTTGAGCATTCCGCCCACGCTGTCTTCGACGTAATAAGTCGCCGCTTCTTTGTTTTTCCCGAGTCCGGGTTGATACCAGGGAGTAAACCCGTCCGAACTCGTTCCGCCGTTTCCTACGCCGAGATTACGGAATCTCTGTCTGGTCCATACGTTTTTCAGAACGGTCGTGACGAGTTGACTGAGCGCGAGCGCGATTATCATCGCTACGGCAAAGAACACGAGTTTTTTTATCGTAGTTTCTTGCACTTTATATATAGCCCAGACGTGAAGCGCGCTTATCATAAGCGCAAAAACTATCGAATGAACGGTTAAATATCCGTACGGTGAACCGTACATACCTTCTATGTAACTGTCGCCCGTGAATTCTTCCATAAAATAATTTATCGTAAGGAACCAGCCGACGACGAGGACGATTGCCCACAGCACGGCAAGAACCTTGCCCGCTTTCGTCTTTTTATCGCAGGCTCTTAAAAGTATAGCCGCGCAGATAGGTATTACTATCCATCCCGTAACTTCTCCCCAGAGACGGAAAAACTGCCCGAACAGACTGTCGGCGTTACCCAAAGCGATATTTATCTGCAAATCATAAAAAGTCGCCACCAACAAAAGGGCAACGAACACGACGCACGCGGCGCAAACACCTATCAACGTTTTCTTTTTCACGTCAGACCTCCTCGGTACGGCTTATCCAACCGGATATCGTCTTATTGTACCATATAACTCTCAAAAAATCAATGCCGCTTTTACAGAAGTTTCCTTTCCGTCCCACCGATACATAACGATACGACCGTATTTCGGTCGTATCGGCATTGTTTTTTTTGTCGTTTCTGATTTTTTCCTTAAAAATTAAGAGTTTTTCAGATGCTTTTCCAATATCGCCGCGGCGCATTCCACGCATCCGACGCACCCTCTCGTACGGTAATACTCGGCGGTTCTTTCCGAAGGAACGGGAGAACTGTCCGCGCCCGTACCTTTGAGCAGTTCGCGGCATACGACCGAACCTTCCTTTTCCCTGAACTCGGAAGCAAGTTCCTGAATGGTTTCGTACAATTCTTTTTTGCCCGCACGTTCTTTCGGGTCGGAATACCCTTCGAGGCAACTCAGCACGAAAGCCATACCGCTCACAGCGCCGCAGACTTCGCGCATTCTTCCGATTCCTCCGCCGAATCCCGAAACCAGTTTCGCGCTTTGTTCTTTCGTGAGTCCGGTTTCTTCGCTGAACGCGACCGCCACCGCCTGCGCGCAGTTATACCCTTCCTTAAACAATTCTCCGGCAAGCGTTTCCTTGCTCATTTCGCAATCACCTCGTCAAAGAACTTTTCAAGCGGTTCGGCACGCACTTCGTCGATTTTTCCGTCGTCGCATTTTTTCGCCGCTTCGGGCATAATCGGCATCTCGCAGAAACTTTTTATTCCGAACTGTTTTGCTGTCGTTTCAACGTCGCTTTTGCCGTAAATATAATGCTTATTCCCGCAATTTTCGCAGACATAGTACGACATATTCTGCACTATTCCGAGTATCGGTATATTCATCATTTTAGCCATATTGACCGCTTTTTCCACTATTACGGAGACGAGTTCCTGCGGACTCGTAACCACGACAATTCCGTCTACGGGAATGGACTGGAAAACGGTAAGCGGAACGTCGCCCGTTCCCGGAGGACAATCGACGAACATTACGTCCACGTCGCCCCACTTAACGTCCGTCCAGAACTGTTTCACAACGCCGGCGATAACGGGTCCTCTCCATATTACGGGCGCGCTTTCGTCGTCAAGGAAAGAATTGACGCTGATATATTTTATTCCGCAAGGCGCAAGCACCGCGTCTATGCCGTTTTCGTCGCCCGTCGCCTTTTCGCTCGTGCCGAAAATTTTGGGAATCGACGGACCCGTAAGGTCTGCGTCCATTACCGCGGTTCTCAGTCCTCTCCTGTTGGCTTCGCAGGCAAGAAGGGCTGTAGTCATGGATTTCCCTACGCCGCCTTTTCCGCTGACTACGGCTATTACCTTTTTAATATCGGAAAACTTCGAAGGTTTTTCAAGCATGCTTTGCGGTTTTTCGCATTTCGACGCGCAGGTCGAACAATCGTGAGTACATTCTGACATATTACTTATCTCCTCCGTCGAAAGCGTCGAAAATTCTCAATCGCTTGTCGGCTAATTTTTTATTTATATATTTGACCAAAAACGTCGTTCCTATAAACAAAGGAACGCTTAACCCTCCTATCGGCGCGAGTATAAGAACGGTTTCACGCGTGAAATCCGTGCTTAATCCGAAAAACGCGGGCGCGTCGAAAAAGTCGGTCCTCACGAAAAACGCCGTAACGAAAATCGCAACGAGAACGACGATCATCGTAATTCTCCACGCGTTGAACGGGTATGAGATTTTTACAATATACATCATACCGATAAATCCGGCAAGTATGGCGCAGATAGTGGAAAGTTCCGTCTTGTCGATTTCGTCGGCGAAAACGCGCGAAGAAAGCGTTGCCGCAACCACGCATATCACCACGGTAAGCGCGGCGGGCATGGCGTTGGATATGACTTTACGGAAGAATTTGCCCGTAACGCGTTCTTTATTGGGTTCGAGCGCAAGAACGTAAGACGGAATCCCTATGGTTATCGCGCCAATAAACGTCATATGTTTCGGCTCGAACGGCAAATCCGAACTTATTATAAGAAAAATAATCGCAAAAAGCAGATTATACAGCGTTTTTACAAGATATAAGGACGCCGAGCGTTCGAGATTGTTTATCGTACGCCTTCCTTCCGCAACCGCCTTCGGCAGACAAGCGAAATTACTGTCGAGAAGCACGAGTTGGCTGACGTTTTTCGCCGCGTCGCTTCCCGACGCCATAGCGACCGAACAATCGGATTCCCTCAGTGCAAGCACGTCGTTCACTCCGTCGCCCGTCATAGCGACCGTATGCTTTTTCTTCCGTAAAAGTTTAATCAGTTGAAGTTTTTTATCGGGCGTGGTTCTGCCGAAAACGACGTATTCGTCAAGCGCGCGACTCATTTCTTCTTCGCTTTCCAGCGTAGTCGCGTCGACGTAGCGATCAAATCCGTCCACACCCGCTCTTTCCGCGATTTTACTCACGGTAACGGGATTGTCTCCGCTGATTATTTTGATGTTTACTCCCTGCTCGGCGAAGAATTTAAGCGTGTCGGGCGCTTCTTTCCTGATTTTGTCGCTGATAACGATAAGAGCGAGCAAACGGCTCTCTTCGGGAATTTCCGTTCCCTCGAACGCGGGTGTTTCCGCGAGCGCAAGCACCCTCATTCCCTTTTCGGTATATTCTTCGGCAATTACCGCCGCGTCCTGCGGATAACCCGATTTAAGAACGAATTCGGGCGCGCCCATAACGTACGCCTTGCCGCCGTCGCACTCTATTCCGCTGAATTTGTACTTCGATAAAAAAGGTATGCTCCTGACTGCGCCGTAATCCGCCGTCAATCCGTCGCAATACTCTTTTATCGCGTCGGCGGTTACGTTACTGTCGCCCGTAGCGTCCACGATGGCTTTCATAATACTCTTCGCTTCGTCGCATCCGTAAGAAACGACTTCCTCCACCTGCATACTGCCTTCGGTAAGAGTGCCCGTTTTGTCGAGACAAAGAACGTCCACCCTTGCGAGCGTTTCCACGCAGTACAGATCCTGCGCGAGAGCCTTATGCCTTGCAAGTCTTATTACGCTGACGCAGAAAACCGCGCTCGTAAGCATAACGAGTCCGCTCGGTATCAGTCCTATCATATTTCCCATTACCGATCGCACGGTGGGGATAAGGTCATTGCCCTGAACCAGATATTTAACGCAGAACAGAGCGGCGCCGAGCGGAATAATCAGTATCCCCATAAATCTGATGAATTTTATAAGGGTACGCCGTATTTCGGACGGAAAATCCTTGATATATTTCGCTCCGCTGCTGATTTTCGTCGCGTAATTATCCTTCCCTACGCGGATAACTCTGCTGTCGGCGGTTCCGCTTACCACGAAACTGCCGCTCAGAAGTTCGTCGCCTTCTTTTTTAGGGATAGCGTCGGGTTCGCCCGTAATGAGCGATTCGTTTACTTCGATAAAACCGTTTACCACCACGCTGTCCGCGCAAATCTGTCTGCCGGCGGCAAGTTTAACCACGTCGTCGACGACGATATCTTTAAGCGCGATTTCCTTTTCCTCTCCGTCGCGTAAAACGGTAACTTTCGGCGCGGAAAGAAGGGATAATTTATCTATCGTGCGCTTGGCTTTCAGTTCCTGAACGATACCAACCGTCGTGTTAAGAACCATAAGAATAACGAAACCGAAATCGGCAAAATCGTCTATCGAATACTTCCCGTCCGCTCCCTTGTCGGTAAAAATCACCAAAATAACCGCGATTACGACGAAAATAAAGTTAAAAAGCGTAAAAATATTCGTGAAAAGAATTTTTCCTACGCTTTTCGTCTTTATGTTCTGATCTCCGTTTACTTTTCCCTGCGCGACTCGTTCCTTTACTTCGGCTTCGGTTAATCCGATCGGCGTTCCG
>JBJETX010000177.1:0-11299 GCA_051883535.1 Christensenellales bacterium
TCATCAGCAAGTATCAGGGCGAAGAAAACGTCGATAAACGCTAAGTTAAACTCGGCAAAAAAATCACGGACGTCGTGGCGCATAAACTCGCGGGATTCGGTTCCGAAGCGCCCGAATATTGGGGACTTAAAGAAGTTCTTACTCCCGAGATGTGCGACGTTGCGAACAAAATGAAGTTGCGTAAATTCTATACTTTCGAGCAACTTCTCAAAATGAACAAGGATTACGAACCCGTCGCGCTCCGCAATCTTCTCGAAGAAATGGCGTATATCGGCATTCTCGAATACGATTACGGCGACAATTACGACCATTACGGCGAACTCAAAGACAAACCGCGTATAAAGAGATACCGCGTTCCGTTTTTCGTGCCCGGCTCGGCGGAACTTTTCAATTCTTCCGTTGACCGTATAGAGAAAAATCCCGCGGTTGCGTCTTTCTTTGAAAGAATGACGTTTATTCCTCTTGCGGGAATCACTCAGATGGTGCCTCCGGGCGGCGACGGCATAGGAATGCACGTTATTCCCGTAGAAAAGGCAATCAGCGCGGAAAATCAGTCGGTTGACCTCGAACATATCTCTTACTGGCTCGACAAATACGACGGACATATTTCCGCGGGAATCTGCTCGTGCCGCGCTTCGCGCGCCGTTCTCGGCGACGGCTGTACCGACGATATAGACGATTGGTGCATACAACTCGGCGATATGGCGGACTATACCGTGGAAACCGGCAGAGCGCATTACATAACCAAAGAAAGGGCTTTGGAAATCCTGCAACTTGCGGAAAAGAACGGATACGTTCATCAGATAACGAATATCGACGGCGAAGAAAAGATTTTCGATATCTGCAACTGTAACGTAAAAATCTGCAACGCGCTCAGAACCTCGTTGCTGTTCAATACGCCCAACCTTTCGAGAAGCGCGTATACCGCGAAAGTAACGAAAGAAAAATGCGTTGCGTGCGGAAAATGCGTGGAATCCTGTCCCGCGGGCGCGGTCAAACTCGGACAAAAACTTTGCCATAAAGACGGTACCGAAATGAAATACAAGCACGCGCCCCTTCCCGATAAACTCATATGGGGCGAATACGCGTGGGACGAAGAATACCGCGACACGGCGAGAATGTCGAATACCTATCCCACGGGAAGCGCGCCCTGTAAAGCGGCATGCCCCGCGCACGTTCCCGTGCAGGCGTATCTGAAACTCGCCAAAGACGGCAAATACCGCGAAGCGCTCGCTATGATAAAGACGGAGAACCCGTTCCCCGCCGTTTGCGGACGCGTATGCAACAAGCGTTGCGAACTTGCGTGTACGAGAGGGGATATCGACAAACCCGTATCCATCGACGCCGTAAAGAAATTCGTCGCGGATCTGGAAATCAACGGCGAAGAAAGGTATCTGCCCGAAAAAGTAGTACAGTCCGTACACGGAAAATTCGATGAAAAAATAGCGATTATCGGCGCGGGTCCCGCGGGACTCAGCGCGGCGTATTATCTCGCGCAGATGGGTTATGCGCCCACGGTGTTTGAAAAGAACGCGACGCCCGGCGGTATGCTCACCTACGGGATACCGAGTTTCAAACTCGAAAAAGACGTTATCGCCGCGGAAATCGACGTAATAAGACAACTCGGCGCGGAAATCAGATGCGGAGTGGAAGTCGGTAAGGACGTTACGATAGAAGAACTCAAAAAACAGGGCTACAAAGCGTTCTTTATCGCCATAGGCTGTCAGGGCGGAAGGAGACCCGGAGTCAAAAACGATACCGCGGAAGGAACGGATATAGCGGTTAACTTCCTGCGCGAATGTTACGAGCGCAGAGAAGGCATATCGGGAGACGCGGTTATCGTCGGCGGAGGAAACGTCGCTATCGACTGCGCGAGAAACGCGCACAGGCTCGGAGCGTCGTCGGTGAAGATGTTCTGTCTCGAAAGCAGAGAGACGATGCCCGCAAGCGAAGAAGAAATCAACGAGGCGTTGGAAGAGAACGTGGAAATCAATACCTCGTGGGGACCGAAAGAAGTTCTCGTCGGCGAAGACGGACGGGTGACGGGTATCGTGTTCAAGAAATGCGTAAGAACGATTGATCCCGATACGGGCAAATTCTCTCCCGTTTACGACGAAAACGAAACGACGGAAGTAAAAGCGGACAAGATCGTGTTCGCTATCGGACAGAGTATCGAATGGGGAAAACTTCTCGAAGGAACGAAAGTTACGTTCAGGTTCGGAAACTATCCGAAAGCGGACGAAATGACGTATCAGACCGAAGACCCCGACGTTTTCGTAGGCGGCGACGTGTTTACCGGACCGAAATTCGTTATCGACGCGATCGCGGCGGGACACGAGGTAGCGGAAAGTCTGCACCGTCGCGTGCGCCCGAAGGCTTCGATGACGATAGGAAGAGACAGAAGGAATTATACGCCGCTCGACAAAGAGGACGTGACGTATCCTTCTTACGATACGGTCGGCAGACAGGAAGCGGGAATGAACGAAGCGATCGATTACAAGAACTCGTTTGTCGACGCGCACAACACTCTTACCGAAGAACAGGTGAAAAAGGAAACGAGCAGATGCCTTTCCTGCGGAGCGTCTTACGTCGACCCCAACAAATGTATCGGTTGCGGAATATGTACGACGAGATGCGAATTCGACGCGATTCACATTTACAGAGACCATCCGGAATGCACGGATATGCGCCCCGCGGAGAAGAAAGTCACCGGGCTTGCGGCGTATGCGGCTAAGCGCGCCGTGAAGATTCTCGGAAATCTCGGTTCGGAAGAAGCGAAAGAAATGGCGGCTAAACGCCGCGCCTACAAAAAGGCGAAAAAACAAGAAGAAAAATCTTCCGATAACGGTTAAGAGGCGGCGATGCACGAATTAGGTATCGTAATGCACGTCATAAAGCAGGCGGAAGAGGTTGCGGAAGAGAACAAGGCGGACAAGGTCGTCAAACTTACTATGGAAGTAGGCGAAGTCTCGTCCGTCGTTCCCGAACTGTTTACCGATTGCTTCGAGTGGGCGAAAAAGAAAACGACGCATATGCGCGAAACCGAACTCGAACTGATTATTCTCGAAGCGATATCGTACTGCGAAGACTGCAAAAATACCTTCAAAACGACGGATTGCGCAAAACAATGCCCGCATTGCGGAAGTTATAACACCTATCTCGTTACGGGAAACGAGATAAACGTAAAAAGTATGGAAGTAACCTGAAAAAAAATAAACGAACGCACGTTGCCCCAAACGGCGAAAAGGAGAAACAAATGTTAGAAAACGCACTTGTGAACAGAAAATGTTCGGTAAAAGTTAAAATCACGGTCAAAAGTCTCGTAGCCGCAGGACTGGTTGCGCTTGCGGTCGCTTTGCCGCAGATTATACACCTCGCGCTCGGTCAACCCGGCGGCGTACAATGGCTGCCTATGTACCTGCCCGTGCTTCTCGGCGGATGCCTTCTCGGCGTAGGCTGGGGCGTGGGTATCGGCATAGCGTCGCCCATCGTCAGTTTCTTGCTGACTTCGATATGGAACAATCCTATGCCCGCCGCGGCAAGACTTCCTTTTATGGTCGTCGAACTTGCCGTGTTCGCCGCGGTATCCGGTTTGTTTACGAAAAAAATATCGGAAAACGGCTGGATGGCGTTCCCCGCCGTACTTCTCGCGCAGGTTGCCGGAAGAAGCGTGTTTATGGCGCTCGTCGCTATATTCCAATCGGTAACGCCGTTTACCCCCGCGCTTATCTGGTCGCAGATTCAGGCAGGTTTGCTCGGAATGGTTATTCAGGCGGTGATTATTCCTTTCGCCGTAATGGGACTGCGCCTGCTTCTGCAGAAAGACGGTAAACGCGGAAGAAACGAATAGATACTTAGTAATCAACCTGAAAAAGCGCGGCAATCGCCGCGCTTTTTCATTCCCGAAACCGCGCGCCGAACCGACGGAGCGGCACGTTACGGAAAAATATGAAAAAATATTCGCATTTTACCGAAAAAACACCGACAGGCGGTTTACATTCGCAAAGATATGGACTATAATAAAGAGCGAAGGAAGGTAAATCGATGAAAGAACGGTTCTCCGTTACGGGTATGAGTTGCGCTTCGTGTTCCGCACGGGTGGAAAAAAGCGTATCCGGACTTGAAGGAGTGAATAACGTAGAAGTCAATCTTCTTACCGGGATAATGGTCGCGGAGTTTGCCGATAAGGGTGACGAAGCGAGGATTATCGAAGCGGTAAGAGCGGCGGGGTACGACGCGACGGTTTGCGGCGAGCGGCAGGAAAAGAGCGTAAAAACGGTCGACGCCACGGCGGCGGAAGCAAAGGCGATGAAAATTCGGCTGATAGTGTCGATTGCGTGCTGGATTCCCCTTATGCTCGTGAGTATGGGCAAAATGTTTCCGGATTGGATAGGAGTGCCCGTACCCGATTTCCTCAATAAAGCGTTCTACGCGCACGAAAGCGCGGTAACTTACGCCGTAGTGCAGATAGTTCTGCTCACGCCGATAATTTTTGCCAATCAGAAGTATTTCCGAAGAGGCTTTGCGTCGCTGATAAAGCGCAGTCCGAATATGGATACGCTGGTTGCGCTCGGTTCGGGCGCGGCGATAGTGTACGGCATATTTGCGCTGTGCCGTATAGGATACGGGTTGGGATACGGAGATATGGAAACGGTTATGAAGTATAGTCACGACCTGTATTTCGAATCCGCGGGCACCATTCTCACGCTGATAACGCTCGGCAAATATCTTGAGGCGCGTTCTAAAGGGAAAACGAGCGAAGCGATAACCAAACTTATGAAACTGGCACCCGAAACCGTCGTTATCGAGCGCGACGGAGAGGAAGTCGAGATTCCTGCGGGCGAAGTAAAGGAAGGAGATATTTTTCTTGTCAGACCGGGCGAGAGAGTCGCGGTTGACGGAGTGATAACCGAAGGCGCGTCGTCTTTCGACGAATCGGCGGTTACGGGAGAAAGCATTCCCGTAGAGAAAAAAGAGGGAGACAGGCTTATTTCCGCGTCGGTAAACGGAGCGGGGTTCGTCAAGGCGAGAGCGACGCACGTCGGGCAGGATACTACGATAGCGAAGATAATAAAACTCGTGGAAGAGGCGTCGGGAGCGAAAGCGCCCATAGCCAAACTTGCGGACAAGATATCGGGCGTGTTCGTGCCCGTCGTTATTTTCATTGCGCTCGTTACGTTTATAGTATGGTTGTCCGTCGGTTACGGATTGGAGTTTTCTATGGCGAGAGGAATATCCGTGCTCGTCATTTCCTGTCCGTGCGCGCTCGGGCTTGCCACACCCGTCGCTATAATGGTCGGTACGGGTAAAGGCGCGGAGAACGGTATACTCGTTAAATCCAGCGAAGCGTTGGAAACGTTGCGTTCGGTCGATACGGTGGTTATGGATAAAACCGGTACGATTACCGAAGGGAAACCGTCGGTTACCGACGTAGCGGCGTTCGGCGCGACGGAAGAAGAAGTGCTTGCGCTTGCCGGCGCGTTGGAAAAAAAGAGCGAACATCCGCTTGCTTCCGCGGTTATAGAAGAATGCGCGGAGCGCGGATCGGAAATTGCGGACGCGGAGGAGTTCGTCGCCGTTTTCGGAATGGGGATAGAAGGCTCCGTCGGAGGAAGAAAGGTCTTCGTCGGCAACGCTGCTTTGGCGGAGAAATACGGAGCGAAGAGCGCGGCTTGCGGCGAAGCCGTACAAAAATTCGCCGAAGACGGGAAAACTCCGCTGATCGTGGGAACGGAAGGTAAAACGCTGGGAGTTATCGCCGTCGCGGACACGGTCAGAGAGAGCGCGCGCGAAGCGGTGTCCGACCTTAAACGCGCGGGACTCGGAATAGTAATGCTTACGGGAGACAACGAGATTACGGCGAGAGCGGT
This sequence comes from Christensenellales bacterium, assembly GCA_051883535.1. Lineage (GTDB taxonomy): Bacteria > Bacillota > Clostridia > Christensenellales > DTU072 > CAG-1782. The sequence continues at coordinate 5,871 of JBJETX010000177.1, forward strand.
TGCGAAAGACGTAGGCGTGGACGAAGTCGTTGCCGGAGTTCTTCCCGACCTGAAAGAGAAGAAGATACGCGATTTGAAGGAATCGGGGAGAAAAACCGTTATGGTGGGCGACGGAATAAACGACGCGCCCGCCCTTGTGAGCGCGGACGTGGGTATGGCGATCGGCGCGGGAACGGACGTGGCGGTGGAAAGCGCGGACGTCGTGCTCGTAGGGAGCGATTTAAGATGCGTTCCGGACGCGATAAAACTCAGTCGCGCGGTCGTAAGGAACATAAAACAAAACCTGTTCTGGGCGTTTATTTACAACGGAATAGGTATTCCCGTAGCGGCAGGCGTGCTTTACCCGTTTACGGGAATCGCGTTGAACCCGATGATAGGCGCGGCGGCAATGAGTTTAAGCAGCGTATGCGTCGTCGTTAACGCCCTGAGGCTGAAAACCGTGCGAATCGGGAAAAGACAGGGAAAGAGTTCGGGAGAGATCGTCCTTAAAGTAAAAGGAATGACGTGCGGACATTGCGAAAAACGGGTAAAAGCCGCGGCGGAAAGCGTCAACGGAGTGAAAAGCGCGAAAGCGGATTTCGTCAAAGGGGAAGTTACGGTCGCGTGCGACGGAAACGCGAGCGTGAAAGAACTGAAAAAAGCGATCCGCGAAGCGGGATATAAGGTAAAATGAATTCTGAAAGGAGACTACTATGAATACTGTGGAAAACAAACTGAAAGAAGCGGAACGGTTAATCGGGCAGGGCGCGGATAGCGAAAATATGCTGAAACTGCTGGAAATAATCGGTATAACGAATATGGATAAGGATACGATAGAGAGTTTCAGGCTCTGGGGGGATTACCTTCCGAGAGCGAAAGAAAGCCCGTATTCGCCCGAAGAGAGGAATTTACATATCTTATGGGAATGTATAGACAGAACGCCCCTCGGAATCAACTGCGCGTTTGCAATTCCGTTCAGAACCATTATAGCGAAAAACCTTTTCAAATCCTGCGGCGAAGGGTTCATAGCGAACGAAGGTTGCCGTTTCAATTACGGGAAACTCATTGAAGTCGGGAATTTCGTTACCTGGAACCATTGCTGTTATATAGATTCTAAAGGCGGGGTAAAATTCGGAGATTATTCGATGGTTACCGAATATTCGAAGATATTCACGCACGGACATTCGGAAAGCAACCATATGGAAAGAACGTACTCGCCCGTGGAAATCGGAGAATACGCAAAAATTTACACGGCAAGCACGATTTTGCCGGGCGTGAAAATAGGTAAAGGAGCGGTAGTCGCAACCGGAGCGATTGTGACGAAAAGCGTGGACGACTTTACGCTGGTGGCAGGGATTCCCGCAAAACCCGTCCGCGACAGAAGAACGGAAAAAGGCGAGACGGAAAATCTCAACCACTTTACTTTCGACGAAAAAGCGTTTCAGCCTTACGGGAATTATCCCGATTGCCTGAAATAACGTCTTTCGTAAACGTTTTTCATATAAAGATTCGGCTCTCCCGAAAAAAATCCGGGGAAGCCGATTTTTTATGCGATTTTCGGTTGACAAAAACGAAGGAACGGAATAATATATGAGTAGACGCTCATATGAGTGAACGCTCAAATGAAAAAGGAGGAAAGTATGCACGACCACGGAAAAGTGCTTGCCGCCGTAAGAGAAGGAATGCCCGCGGACGAAAAAATAGTGGATATGGCGGATTTATTCAAGTTGTTCGGGGATAAGACGAGAATGAAGATACTTTATTCGCTGTTTGAATCCGAACTTTGCGTATGCGCGATAAGCGAGATGCTGGGAATGACGCAATCGGCGATTTCCCATCAACTTAAAGTATTGCGCGACGGCAATCTGATAGCGAACAGGCGGGAAGGCAAGACGATTTATTATTTTCTTGCGGACGACCACGTCCGTACGATAATAGGACAAGGATACGAACATATAACCGAAGGAGACTGAAAAAATGAAAAAAGTTTTTATGCTCGAAGATCTCGACTGCGCGCATTGCGCGGCGAAAATGGAAGAAGGCATCAAAAAAATCGACGGCGTTATAAATGCGAGCGTTAATTTCGTTATGCAGAAACTGACCGTCGAAGCGGAAGAAAAAGACTTTGACGATATAATGAAAAAAGCCGTTAAAGTCTGCAAAAAAATCGAACCGGATTGCAGGATAAAATTATAATATGACGCGCAAACAGAAAAAAAATCTTATAAGAATAGCGATTTCCGCCGTTCTTTTCGTCGCGGCGTATTGCGTCGCGGAACTCGTCGAGGGAATACCGTGGTGGGGTGAATTGCTTATATTTGCCGCGCCGTATCTGATCGTCGGTTACGACGTTCTCGTCGGAGCGGCGAAAAACATAGTAAGAGGCAGAGTTTTCGACGAAAGATTTCTTATGCTTATAGCAACCGTAGGCGCGTTTGCGATAGGCGAGTATCCGGAAGCGGTCGCCGTTATGCTTTTCTATCAGGTAGGAGAGTTGTTCCAGAGTATTGCCGTGGGCAGGAGCAGGCGTTCGATTGCCGCGCTTATGGACATACGCCCCGATACGGCGGTCGTTCTCAGGGACGGACAGGAGATTACCCTTTCCCCCGACGAAGTGGAAAAAGGCGAGAGAATTATCGTGCGACCGGGGGAGAAGATTCCTCTTGACGGCAGGATAGTAAACGGCGCGACTACGCTCAACGCCGCCGCTCTGACGGGCGAGAGTATGCCGATAGACAAGTCCGAGGGAGACGAAGTGAAGAGCGGTTGCATAAATTTAAGCGGAGTAATCGAAGTGGAAACGAGTTCGCTTTTTGCGGAAAGCACGGTTTCCAAAATATTGGCTCTCGTGGAGAACTCTGCGGAGAAAAAGGCGAAAAGCGAGAATTTTATTACGAAATTCGCTAAATACTATACCCCCGCGGTCGTAATTCTCGCCGTGCTGTTAGCCGTGATTCCGCCGCTTGTCGACGGGCAATGGACGGAGTGGGTGTACAGGGCTCTCGGATTTCTCGTCGTGTCTTGCCCCTGCGCGCTCGTTATAAGCGTTCCGCTGTCCTTTTTCGGAGGGATAGGGGGCGCGTCAAGACGCGGAATACTCATTAAAGGCGCGAACTATATGGAACTTATGTCAAAGCCCGATTCGGTTATTTTCGACAAGACGGGAACGCTTACCGAGGGCAGGTTCGAGGTTACCGCGATTCATCCCGAAGAGGTTTCCGAAAGAGAACTTCTCGATATAGCCGCGCTTGCCGAGAGTTATTCCTCTCATCCGATTGCGGAATCCGTGATAAGAGCGCACGAGGGGGATATAGATAAAAATCGGATAACCGACGTTACCGAACGCGCGGGATATGGGATAGAAGGGGTGCTCGACGGGAAAAAAATATACGTCGGAAACGCCGCTCTTATGGAGTCCGCGGGGATAGGATTTCACGAATGCCACCTGACGGGAACGATTATCCACGTCGCCGCGGAAGGCGTTTATCTCGGGCATATCGTGGTTTCCGACGTGGTTAAACCCGACGCGGAAAACGCCGTAAAAGAACTGAAAAGGCTCGGCGTTACGAGAACGGTTATGCTTACGGGCGACGGAGAAAGGGTTGCCGCCGAAATCGCGTCGGCTGTTGGCGTGGACGAAGTAAAAAGCGGACTTCTGCCAGAAAACAAGGTGGAAGAAGCGGAAAAAATAATATCGGGGAACAAAACGACGGTATACGTCGGAGACGGAATAAACGACGCGCCCGTGCTGATGAGAGCGGACGTAGGCGTGGCAATGGGCGCGATAGGCAGCGACGCGGCAATCGAGGCGGCGGACGTCGTTATTATGGACGACAAACCCTCGAAGGTGGCGGAAGCCGTCCGTATTTCACGAAAAACGATGCGGCTCGTTTACGAAAACATAATATTCGCGCTTACGGTAAAGGTTGCCGTACTCGTTCTCGTCGCGCTCGGGATAGCGGATATGTGGCTTGCGGTGTTCGCCGACGTAGGCGTGTCCGTAATCGCCGTGCTTAACGCAATGCGCGCGCTCGGACCGATTAAAAATAAATAACGGCAACGCCCGCTATCCGCAACGAAAAAAAGCCCCGTTTATCGGGGCTTTTAATTAGTGAAGAAAAGTTCTATTCTCCGAGGTTTACGGAAACGTCGCCGCTTACGGTCTGGCAGTCAATCACGAACGAGGGCGTGCCGTAGGTATAGGTTTTTCCGCTTACGGTTACGGCAGAATCGGAACTGAAGTCGCCGCTCGTCGAATCGAAAGTTATGCCGAAACCCGCTACGTCGGACGGAAGAACGACGTCAACGGTACCGCTTACCGTTTTAACTTCTATGTTGCCCGAAACCGCCGTCGTCTGCAAGCGGATTTTGCCGCTTATCGATTCCGCTTCTATAGCGGAAATCGGACTGTTTTCAACGGTTATATCGCCGCTTACGGTATCGATTTTCAGTTTACTGCTGGCAGAACTCGAGGAAAGGAGCAAATCTCCGCTTACCGAATCGAAGTCGATTTCCGTTGCGGAACAACGGGTTGCGGTTACGTCTCCGCTGACCGTATCGCAGGATAATTCCGAAGCGCGGATATCGGACGCCTCGACGTCGGCGGAAACGGTGTTCAGGTCGATTTCGGTAAAAGAAACGCTTGCGGGAACGGTGATTGTCAGAGTCTTCTTCTTTTCCGTATAAGAAGCGGAAGAAAGATTGACGCCGCTCTGTGTAAAGCGGATTTTAAGCACGGTGCCGTCCACGCGGTAACGCATAACGAACTCGTCGGGAATGTCTCCGTCGAAGTTACCGGTTTCGGAAAACGCGACGGAATCGGCGGTTTCGGAAGAAGAGACGATAACCTTGCCTCTCACCCATCCGACGTCGATTTCGGTAATATTTTCGCTTATCGTCGCGCCGTAAACGCCGGTTTCGCTTGTCGCCGCTTCCGCTTTAACGTATCCGGCGGAATCGTCGTACGAGTAAACGCCGTTGCCGTCAATATCGATATCGACGTCCGAACACGCCGACAACGTAAGCGCGCACGCCAAAGCGCACGATAAAACGATACAGAAACGGAATAATTTTTTTCTCATAATATGCTCTCCGCAGGGCGAGTTGCCGCCCTTTCCTTTTTTCGTATTATTATAACGCTTTACGCGCGCGTTTGTCAACGGGTACGTTTGTACGCGCAAACGAAAAATGCGAATATATCCGCAAACAGGTTTCCGTATTTCGTAAAAAGGGAACCCATATGCGCGGCGACGCGGTGGCATAAAATATTGTGAAAAAGCGTGGGAAACGGGATATGTCGGGGCGCGGATTTATCGGGCGGAGAAACGGGCGGGGCAAAGGGTGAGTTTTTTATTTTGGGTATTGACTTATTCGCCGTATTTGTTGTATACTCTATAAAGACGCTTTTATAAATATATATAAAAGTAATAGTAATAAAAAAGGAGAACTTA
>JBJETX010000178.1:0-2565 GCA_051883535.1 Christensenellales bacterium
AAATCGATAAAAAGCCCGATTAAAAATCGGGCTTTTTCATACTGAATATATTTAATCAGTTGTATTCTCTAGAATCGGCTACGTAAATGCAAGCGATGGTATCGGGACCGCAATGCGTGCCGATAACGGGTCCGATATAGTAATCCCAAATTTCCGCTTCGGGGAGTTTTTCTCTTAATTTTGTAATCATTTTATCCGCGTCCGCTCTGCAATCGCCGTTAAGAACCACTATCGGATATTTATCGAGGTCTCTGACCCTTGCGACAACCTCTTCGACGAGAGTGTTTATCGCTTTGTTTCTTCCGTTGATTTTTGCGGCGGTGTACAGTTTTCCTTCGGAACTTACGCGAACGATGGGTTTGACGTGAAGAAGTTGTCCGAGTGTTGCCTGCGCCGCGCTGAGGCGACCGCCTTTTTTAAGATAAAAGAGGTCGTTGGGAGAGAATGACGCGCATACTCTCGGCACAAATCCGCTAAGAAATTCCACGATTTCGTCGTTCGTTTTGCCTTCGTTATGCATTTTGACGGCGTAATAGCAGGGCAAACCTGCCGCAAGGCTGATTCCTTTGGTATCGAAACGACGGTATCTGGCGTCGGGATATTTTTCGCTTAATTCTTTTATTGCAAGATCGTGATATTTGAAAGTTCCGCTGAGTTCTTCGGAAAAACTGACGTAAAGAATATCTTCGCCCGCGGCAAAATACGGCTCGAAATATTCTTTATAAATTTCTACGTTGAGTCCGCTCGTAATCGGCATATTCCCCGCACGGACGAGGGAAAAGAATTCCTTTGCGTCGTAAGTCGAACCTAAATCGTAAAAGGTTTCTTTGTCGCAAATCGTGTAGGGCATTTTGATAATAAATTTTTCGTCGAGATTAAGTTCCTGCGCTTTCTCGAACGGAAGTTCGGAATCGGTGTCGATAAAAATTACTGACATATCTTTCTCCTTATTATTTTATTATGCGATAATATTATACCTTATACCGTAATAAATTGCAAATAAATTCATTCCCGTGTTTTGTCTTGCATATCTATTGCATAATTTTTTCGGGAATGATATTATTGAAATATGAAAAAAATCGTTATTCTAGACAACGCCTGCGCCACGCAGGGAAATCTTGACTTCGAAATTCTTAAAAGATACGGGGAAGTAATCGAATACCCCCGTACTCCGCCCGAACTCGCGTCGGAAAGAATAGGGGACGCGGAAATCGTAGTTACCAATAAGGTGAAAATAACCCCCGAAATAATCGATAGTTGCCCGTCTTTGAGATTTATCTCCGTACTAGCAACCGGCTATAATATCATAGATACCGATTACGCAAGAGAAAAAGGGATAATCGTTTCCAACGTGCCGTCGTACAGCACGGACAGCGTCGTTCAGCATACTTTCGCTTTGCTTCTCGATATTGCGTGCGGAATAGACAATCACAATAAAGCGGTAAAAAACGGCGAGTGGGCGAAGTCTCCCGATTTTTGCCTTTACCTTAATAACACGTTTGAACTCAGCGGAAAAACGCTCGGAATAATTGGTTGCGGAGCGATAGGGAAAAAAGTCGCTACGGTTGCCAAAGCGTTCGGAATGAAAGTATTGATTTATTCCCGTACGCCCAAACCCGGGTATGCGGATAAAGCGACCGTTTTTTCTCAATCCGACGTTATAAGCGTTCATTGTCCGTTAAACGACGAAAGCAGAAATCTCATAAACGCCGAGGCGATAAACGCAATGAAAGACGGCGTAATCATAATAAATACCGCAAGGGGAGAAATCGTAGACGAACAGGCGGTAACGGAAGGTTTGCAGTCGGGAAAAATCGCATACTACGCCGCCGACGTTTTACGAAAGGAACCGCCCGAAAGCGATAATCAACTTATCCGACAGAAAAACTGCATTATTACTTCGCACGTTGCCTGGGCGACGACGGAGGCGAGAAAACGCCTTATAGAAATAACTTCCGACAACGTTAAAGCGTATATCGAAGGTAAACCGATTAACGTAGTCAACGACTAACGATAAGAATTAAGTTTTTATTGAAAAATCATTTGACAAACGCGATTAAATGTAATAATATATTACTGCTTGCGAGAGTGGCGGAATTGGCAGACGCGCATGATTCAGGTTCATGTTGGAGACAGTATGGGTTCAAGTCCCTTCTCTCGCACCAGTAAATATCCGTGGTCGTGGCGGAATCGGCAGACGCGTACGTTTGAGGGGCGTATGGTTAACCCGTGTGAGTTCAAGTCTCATCGACCACACCAAAAAAACAACCGAAATTCGGTTGTTTTTTTCTATTATTACGCCGTATAGCATAGAATTTACCATATCGGAGGCGTAATGAAAGTTAAAAAAGCGATAATCACGGCGGGAGGAGAAGGAACGCGACTTCTGCCTTGTTCGGAGTACGTTCCTAAAGAAATGTTTCCTGTCGGCAATATCCCCACGATAGATTTTGCGATAAAAGAATGTATTGCGGCGGATATATCGGAAATCTTTATAGTAATCAACGAAAGAAAAGAACTTCTTATAAAATATCTGACGCATAAACTGACTTCCGACTCGGAGAT
>JBJETX010000179.1:0-2560 GCA_051883535.1 Christensenellales bacterium
GCAGGCGTTTACATAAACCGTTTGATAGAGTACGGATTGAATAGTATTGTCTGTCGCAATAAGTAAGGATTTGACGGTTATCGCCTTATGCCGCCCGGGAAAACCGATCCCGGTCCGCCGCCCGCTCCGGAACCGCTACCGTAAATATATGAAGATAACGTTACGGTGTTAACGGATGAACCTGCGGAAACGGTATAACCGTTTCCTTTGATAAGCGAGGGATCGGTTATCAGAACGGAAGAAAAACTCTTCGTCGCGGTCATTGAAAATATTTCGTTTCCGTCTGCGTCTTTCAGAGAAACGATCGCTCCCGCGCTTTGCGAACCGATATTAAGCAGAATGCTTCCTTGCGTTGCCGAAGAAAAGTTCATTGCCATTCCCGAAGCGCCGATAGCAACGAACGTGCCTCCGCTGACAGTAGCTGTTCCGTCGTAATCGAGCGCACCGTTTCCGCTTGATGTAGGACCTTCGACAATCGTCGTTCCTCCGCTGACGGTAAGGTTTCCGTTGGAATCCACGCCGTCACCGCTTGCGTCGACGTATATTTCGCCGCCTGATATAGTTATAAAGCCGTTTGCACTCGAATTGAAAGAATTCTGCCCCGGTCTGCCGCCTATGGAAGAGCCGTCGTTACCGCCTGCGGCGTTTATTCCGTCGTCGCTTGATTTGACGGATATTTTTCCGCTCGATATATTAACATTTTGCGCCTCTAAACCTTCATAACTCTTTGAGATCGTAATCGTGCCACCCGAAATTATCAGAGACGTGTCTGCGTGAACGCCATCGTCGCCGCTCGCTACGGTCAGTTCCCCGCCTGAAATCTCAATCGAGTCGTTTGAATGAACGCTGTCGTCCGCGCTGTTCACGATTACCGTTCCTCCCGTTACGAGTATATCGTTTTGCGCCTTAATTCCTTTTGAGGAAAATGAAGATGAAACGGTACTACCGCTACCGTTGCCGGCGATAATATTTATTGATCCGCCGGTAATCTGAATCGTGCCGCTTGCGTCAAGACCGTCATATCCTGCAGTTATTGTTGCGGAACCGCTCTCAAAGTAAATATATCCTTTTGTTTCGTCTTCGGTATTTTCGACCTGTATACCGTCTTTACCCGAGGCTATCGTAAGATCGCTATCGACGATACGAACGCTGTCGTTTGCTTGTATGCCGTGAGAAGAGGCGTTGACGCAAATTTCGCCACCGGTAAATTTGAGGTCGTCTTTACCTACGATACCGTGTTTGGAACTGTTTACGGTAAGACTGCCGTTGCCCTGTATAGTAACGTCGTCTTTTGCAAATATTACGCCGTCAACCGAGTTTTCGTCTACCGCAATGAAATCGTCGGCAACCGAAAACGCATTGTCGCCTTCAAGAATAACAAATACTTTATCCGCGTTTTTGACGTATAACGCCGCGAAATTGTCGTTCGCAAGGGTGACGTCGGATAAAACGATTCTTACTTTTGCGTTTTCGGCGTTAACGACAATCGAAATATTAGTTCCGTTACCCGTGAATTTATAAATTCCGGTGGCGCTTACGGTAAGCAGCCCAGCGGATAAAGTAACGTTTTCGGACGAGTACGCGGCGTTTTCTCCCGATAACTCGACGGTAACAGCTTCGGAAACGTCGTAGGACGCGTCTTTGTCGGCGGATGTAAACATATCATTGGCGTCCGGGACGGATACTTGCGTCGAGGTATCGTCGGAAGAAGAGACGTCTGATGCGTCTTCATCGGGTATAAATTCGGAAGACGCAGAACATGCGTTCAGTAATAATGCGGAGCAAACCGTTAGTAATATAATAATAGCAAGAAATTTTTTCATAGAGACCCCTTTATTAAAGTTCCGCCGATTCGAAGTCTTTTCTTTCAAGACTTATTTCCAGATTCCCGTTGCGGCAACGAAGTTCGTCGACGAACTGTTTTTCGCGGGAGGAATCTTTGAGAACTATATTATAAGTTACGCGGAACATGCTTCCCATATTTATGGATTTAACTTTGACGAGGTCGGATTTTTCCGTGTATTTATTCAGAAGATCGTCGAAAACAGAACTGTAATCGAGGTCCTCGGGAATGGTGATACATAACTTTTTTTCTTTGATATTTGGTTTTCTTTCAAAAACTTTCGTAGCGGAAAGCAAAGCGATGGCTGCGCCTGCAATAATGATGAAAAGCGCGCCGTAAGCGAGATACCCCATTCCGAAGGCAAGACCGGCGGTCATTGCGACGAAAATAATACAGATTTCTTTTGCCGTTCCCGGGGCGGAGCGGAAACGAACGAGCGAAAACGCTCCGGCTACGGCTACGCCCGTTCCGATATTGCCGTTTACAAGAATGATGACCGCCGCAACCGCCGCGGGAAGCAACGCCGCTGTAATGAAGAAACTTTTTGACGATTTAGTCTTAAAGTAACACATAAACGAGAAGACGAGCCCCGTCGCAATAGCAACGGCTATACATAAAAAGAAGGTGCCGGCGGTTACCGTACCGTCGGGGAAAACGCTTTCAAAAAAGTTATCCAATTTTTCTATCCTCCGTAATTTTCGGTTTATGTTCGTTTTT
>JBJETX010000180.1:0-2548 GCA_051883535.1 Christensenellales bacterium
TACGGTAAACGTAAACGCCAAGTCAGCCGTCGTATTGTCCGACCATTCGTAGTTTACTTTGTCGTTAAGCGCAACGGTAACAGTCTGGCTTCCTGCAAGCGTTCTCGTATTATTGCTTACCGAGTAAGCCGCGTTGGTCGCTACCGCGTAGGTCTTCTCGGTGCCGTCGTAAGTGAATACTGTGCTGTCCGCTTCGGGTTTCGTCACTTTTACGGTGTCGATTACGAAGGACTTCTTGTCGGTAAGTCCGGTATAATCCGCCGTTTCCGCTACCGTCGCTCTTACCCAGTACGTGCCCGCGTTTACGGGTTTCGCACTTTCGTATACGCCGTTTTCCTCGGTCGCGTAAGCGAATACGACTTCACCGAATTTAGCCGAGGCGGTGGGATTAAAGGTCAAGCCGTACGTCAGGTCGTCCAGAACAAGCGTAGCCGTCCATTCGTTCGTCGCCTGCGTAATGGTAATCGTAGCGGTCTTTGCCGCAGGTACGTTGTAGTTTACCGAATCGGTGGCAAACGTAGCCGTTACCGTCACAGCGCCTTCGGATACGCTCGTCGCGCTTCCCGTATACGAAACGGTAAGCCATTCTCCGTCGATACCCTTAGGCAGATCGCCCGTTATCGTAAGACTGTGGGGCTGTCCGTCGTAAACAACGGTTGCGCTTTCAAACGTGACGTGCGCGATATCGTAATCGAGAGGCGTGATGCTGACCGTAATCGGAGCGGAATCCACAGGGTCGGATTCGCAACCTTCCGCCTTCGCTATTACCTGACAGATATAAGTTCCGCTCTGAGGCACGTTCTTAACTCCGAGAGCGCTGTAAGTGCCCGCAACGAGAGTTCTTATTTCGTCTTCGACTTTGTACCAGGTATAGGTGAACGTAACCGAAGAATTTACGTGCGAAGCGGTTATCGAAATGTCGTGCGACGCGTTGTCGAACGCTCCGCTGTAACCGGTTTCTCCCGAAACGGTCGGAGGCGTAAGTTTAGCGCGTATAGTATATCTTACGGTCTGAACGCCTTTGTCGGGAGTTCCGCTGATAACCGCCGTCTTCGTATCCGCGTCGTACGCATACGAAATACCAGAACGCGGATCAAACGTCTCGGGCAGAATAAAACCTTCTTTTGCTTTTATCGTAACGGGCTTCATCGGTCCGTACGTGAAGTCTGCCTGATTTTGCAGTTCGTCGGCCGTCTCTCCTTCGCCGGGAACGACTTCTATACCGTAAAGGGTGAGAATTACCTTGTAGAAGTATCCCAGTACGAGATTATTGTCGACTACTTTTATCTCTCCGTAGTAATAATCTGTCACGGAAATAATATTGATATCGTCGTTGTTATACGCAAGTATTTTTCCGTCGAAATAAGTAGTATACTGAACCGCAATCGGGTCTCCGGTATATCCGTTCGCGTCGATAGAGCCGGTTGCATAAACCGTACCGCCTATGGAACCGCCGTAGATACCGATGTCGGCGCTGCTTACTATTGAATAATTCGCATTGGAAGGCACGACAATACTTCCGCCGTGTATTCCGAATACGCCGTCGCCCGTCGCGTAAACCGCGATTGCCTGACTGCTCGTTCCCGTATTCTCTATCGTACCGCCGTACATTTCGACGTGCGCGCTTGAACTGATTTGCAATACGGTAGCGTTCTCTGCATCCGATACGCCTGCCGTCGAAGTCGAACTTCCGGCAATCTTACCCGTCGCTTCGTCGCTACAATCGTAAATCGAGAAGACTTTGCTCGGATCGTAGAAGTCGATTATAAGAGGTCTTGCTCCTACGGTGATCGTGTGTCCGTTGAGACAGAGCGCGAGGTCGTCGTTGGTGTAAATTTTGGCTCTGTTATACGAATCAAGCATATCCTCGGTGATCGTTACGTCTTCCGCAAGGCAATACGCTCCGCTTATAGCCTCTTCGGATTCAACGTTCTTAAGGAAGTCGGTAAAGTTTGCGTTGGTAAGGTAATTTACGAACGTCCATCCGTCGTGCGAGTGGAACATCGTAATCGTAACCGTTACGTCTTTAACGGGCGTGCCGGAAATAGTTACCGTACCGTTGGCGTTGCGCGTGTAGATAAGACCCGTACCGTCAAATTCGGCGTTGGTTTCCGCAAATCCGTCGTGCGCCGTGTTCATAAGAATTACGTCGACAATCGGATCTCCTGCGCTCACTTCCTGAACGAGCGCGCCCGAACCGTCTTTAAGCGTCGCTATCGTGGTGATGGTAACGGTATACGCTTTGTAAATAACGAACTTAACGTTCTTATCCGCGGTTTCCGTTCCGTCAGCCCACTTGTAGTTTCCGGAATCGACAAGGGTAAGAACTACGTCGTATTCGCCCGCTTCCGTTCCGCCTTCGTTGGTCGTAACCGTGTAGAGTTCGGTGTCGGCAAGGTCGCTTACGAGCGTGCTTCCCGTGTATTTCTTTCTTCCCGCCGAAGGAACTTCCACGTTCGCTTTGTTGATAGTAAAGGTAAACGTTACGTCTTCCGTCGTGCCGTCTGCCCATACGTAATTATCTTTGTCGTTAAGCGCAACGGTAACA
>JBJETX010000181.1:0-2523 GCA_051883535.1 Christensenellales bacterium
TCTTCGGCAGAGAGGGTTCGATATACAACTCTTCGCCCCTGCGTTTCAGTCCGTAAAAGTATTCGGTAACGAGTTTATACGCCCAACCCGCGCTTCCCGTGTACCAACTCCAGCCGCCGCGGCCGTAATTATCCTTGTTGGAATACACGTCGCCGCATAAAACGTACGGTTCGCACATATAAACGTCGTTTTTTGCCTTGTCTCTGCACTTTTCCACGGGATTTATCATCTGGAAAAGGTCGAACGCTTCGTCGCTTCTTCCGATTTTGACGAGCGCGATAAGGTACCACATAGCCGCGTGGGTGTACTGTCCGCCGTTTTCGCGGATTCCCTTCGGGTAATCGGATATATAACCGAGATAGTCGTTTTCTCCCTGGCAGGGAGAAAGCAGTCTTATAAGTCCCGCTTGCCTGTCTATCAGCCTTTCCGCCGTTTTGAGACATGTCGTCGCCCTGTCGCCTACGGCAACTCCCGAAATAACCGCGAACGCCTGAACGAGAAGGTCGAGTTTAAGGGACTCCGAACGGTCGCTTCCGAGCCATCTTCCGTCGTCGCTGAAAAGTCGTTTGTATCTGTCGTTTTCGTATGCGTATAGGTTGATAGCGTTTTTCAGGTCTACCGAAACCGAATTCATCTCGTTTTTCAGATCTTCGGGACAAAGTTCGGAAAAATTATCGAGAACGAGAACGCACAGCATACTGTTGAATACGCTCTCTCCCCGTCCTTTTTCGCATACCGCGTCCATTCCGTCGTTCCAGTCGCCGCTTCCCATAACGAGCAAGCGGTGCTCGCCGTATCTTAAAGACGATCTGATTGCCCTCAGACAATGCGTAAAAACGCTTTCTTTATAGTCGGTAAGCGGTGGATTCTCGAATCTGTCTTTTTCGTCGGGTCGGAGTTCGGGAGATTTCAGATACTCGAATTCGTCGTCGAGAAACGCGACGTCGCCGCTGTATTCGATATATTTGCATACGGCGTACGGCAAAAACAGTTTGTCGTCGGTTATTCTCGTACGCAATCCGAACCGCGGTTCGTGCCACCAGTGCATTACGTCGCCCGCCTCGTACTGATGCAGACACGCCGCAATTATGCGTTCTTTCAGAATATCGGGTTTAGTGAAAAACGCAAGAGCGTCCTGCAACTGATCGCGGAATCCCGTTGCGCCGCCTACCTGATAAAAGCCGGATTTTGCGTTGAGCCTCGACGACGCTATCTGATACGGCAGAAAATCAACGATATAATTAAGGCTCTTTTCGGGCGACGTAACGTCGATATCGCCGATTTTACCGAAATAATCCGCGCTCCTAGTTTTTAGCAATGCGATATTGTTTTCGTTGAGCGAATGAAGAAGAGATAAATCCCCCGAAGAGATAATCGTAAACTTTTCCTCTTCGTTCTCGCAATAATACTCGAAATACGGAAGAGCGTCTTTTTCCGATAAAATCGTGAGATTTTCCGGATTTGCGCCTAATATTTTCACGTAAAAGTTTTTCCCGGTTACAAGGTTGTCCACGCGTATTACGTTTCCCGTCTGGGAAAAACCCGTATAAGTCGGCTCGTATCTCCAACCTGCCGCAGGATAGAACGAATATAAAAATTCGAGGTATTCGCCGTTGTTTTTCGTTATTTTCACTTCGCTTATTTTTACCGAACCGTCGCAAATAACACCCGTCGATACCGTCGAAGAAAAACTTTTATCGAAATACTGATGAATATATCTCCCCTTTTCCATAACGGAATATCTGCCTTTGCCCGAACCGCCGAAAACGTCGATATAGCCGCTAAGCGTCTTGACGAAAAATTTCTCGCCCCCCGATCGTCCGCAGAGGTCGTTGTCGAAACGAACGCACTTATCTTCGCGCGAATTGCCGAAGTAATAAAATCCGTCGCCGTCCGCGGTGACAATTACGCCGCCTTTTTCCTGCGCGATTACGTTCGTATAAGGCATTTTCGTCGCCCCGGTAACTATATATCTCCCCGACGCGTCGAATCCGCCGTTGCCGGTAGCGAAAACGACTTCGGGATAATTGCAGTTTTCCCCGTCGGGATTCCCGTCCGCCCGTCTTTCCGCATAAAAAAGTTTCGACGGAACGAAGGGTTTCGGCGTAAAACTCAAATCATACGCAAGTTCGATAAAATGCCAGTATTTTTCATCGCACAGACCGTACGTGAAACGATAATCGGAAATCCTTTTTTCCTTAAAAATGTTTACGATATAATTTTCCGTATTCTGCGACAATTTTTCCGCAGAATAAATTGCGGGAATCGCTTCAAAACCGAACATGCGAATCTGCGCGATAATTTCCGCAAGACGGAAAATATATTCTGGCTTGTTTTCGTTGAAAACGTACTGAACGATTTTTTTATAACCCGTATATTTTTTATACGATTCGTTTTTTCCGCTTTCCACGATATTGGTTATCAGCCTCGCCGGCTGAGGCGCGTAAACTATCGGTCCGAGCAATTCCTGCGCGATCGGATTGACGGAGTATATCCTGACCGACTGTCTTGCGTAACGATACA
>JBJETX010000182.1:0-2512 GCA_051883535.1 Christensenellales bacterium
TATGATGACGCCCGCCGCGTGCTTGCACCTGTCTCTCGGCATATCTTCAATCTGCATGGCGAGGTCGATTATTTCTCTGTACGTTGAATTGTTCTCGTACATATCCGCGAGTTCTTCCACGCAATGCGGATCGCTTCTGTCTATGAGATTTCCTATATGAACTTTTTTATCGTTGTCGGTAATATTTTTGACGAGCGCGTTGGCTTCGGCAAACGGTATCTTATATACGCGCGCGACGTTTTTTATCGCGTTCTTCTTTTTCATCGTGCCGAACGTGATAATCTGCGCAACGTGGTCGGGGTGATATTTTTCCCTGACGTATTCGATAACTTCCTCACGTCTGTCCGAGCAGAAATCGACGTCGAAGTCGGGCATCGTCTGTCTGCTCGAATTGAGAAATCTCTCGAAAATCAAATCGTATTTGAGCGGATCCACGTCGGTAATTCTTATTGCGTAAGCGACTATGCTTCCGACGCCGCTTCCTCTGCCCGCGCCGACGGGAATTCCGTTTCGTTTCGCGTAGTTGATAAAATCCCATACGATAAGGTAATACGAAGCGAAACCCATCGTAATAATCGTATCGAGTTCGTATTCCGCGCGCTTTATTATATCGTCGTCAACCACTTTATAGCGCGTTTTCAGCCCTTCCATCGTCATTTTGCGAAGGTAGTCTTTGTCGTCTTCGTACCCTTCCGGCGGAACGTAATGGGGTATCGTATATTTATGGAACTCTATTTCGAGATTGCATTTGTCCGCTATTTCGAGCGTGGTGTCCAACGCCTCTTCGTCGGGAATCATAGCGTACATTTCGTCGTAATTTTTATAATAGAATTCGTGGTTCGGAAACCGCATTCTCGTCGGGTCGTCGAAGTCCTTTCCCGTCTGTATGCAAAGCAAAATATCGTGCGCTTTCCAATCCTCTTTATTGACGTAATGCACGTCGTTCGTGGCAACGGTCTTCGCGCCTATTTCGTACGCTATGCGTTTCAGATTGTTAATTACTTCGCGCTCTTCCTGAAGTTCGTGGTACTGAAGTTCTATATAAAAATCCTCTCCGAAAATATCTTGCAACCTTCTTGCCGCCGCAAGCGCGCCTTTATAATCCCTTTCGAGCAGTTTCTGCGGAATCTCGCCCGCTATACACGCCGACAGACAGATAATTCCTTCCGCGTGTTCGGCAAGATGTTTTATGTCTATTCTCGGTTTATCGTAAAACCCGTCCACGAACGCTATCGATGAAATTTTGGCGAGGTTGTGGAATCCCGCGTCGTTTTTTGCAAGTAAAATCAGGTGGTAACGCTTTGCTTCGCGGTTTTTGTCCGCCATATCTTCGCAAAAATACGCTTCCATTCCGATTATCGGTTTAATGTCGTTGCTTTTGCATTCTTTATAAAACTTAATCGCGCCGTACATGTTGCCGTGGTCGGTGATCGCAACGGCGCGCGCGCCCTCGCTCTTCGCCTTTTTCACCAACGTACTTATTCTCGCGCAACCGTCGAGAAGGCTGTATTCCGTATGATTATGCAAATGCACGAATTCTTTCATAATCGCTCCTCTGTATCTCCTTTCCCCTTTTTCTTATCGCAATAAATCCGTTTCCCTTTTACACTTTGCCTTTATCGTGAAGTTCCGCGGCAAGCGCGGACAGTTTCCTCAGTCTGTGATTTACGCAACTTTTCCCGACGGGAGGGTTGAACTCTTTTCCGAGTTGCTCGATTCCGAGGTCGGGATGTTCCTTCCTTAACCTGCAAGTCTCTTTAAGTTCCTTGCTGAGCGTTTCGTATACGCCGCTCTCTTCAAGCCGTCTTATCGCTTCGATCTGCGCGCTTCCCGCCTTAATCGTCTTGTCGATATTCGCCATATCGCAGTTTCGCGCCCTGTTCACGTTGTTGAAAACCTGACGCGTCGCGATAATTCCGTAAGTATCGAGCGCGCCCTGCACGCTTCCGAGCGCGGTAAGCACGTTGCAGACTGCCTCCGAGTTCTTGATATATACGAAATTGCCCGATTTTTTTACGCGCACGGATTCGCGTTCAATCATCGCTTCCCGCGCGAGAAGGTCTATTACGTCCTCCTTGACTTTATCGGAATTAAGGTTGAGCGAAAGCGTATATCCGCCGCTTTTCTTATCTTTATCCCCGTCGTCTTCGGGAACTCTCAACGAGCCGCAGGCAAGGTACAATCCTCTCAGATACGCCCTTTTCGCGGCGTTCGAAACGAGAAAATCCTCGGGAATGCCGTCCACGAATTCATATTTATCTCTGACTATTCTGCACTTTTTCAGCAGGTCTTCCGACCTTTCCTGCGGCAGGTAAACGCTGTAAAAAATTTCGCGTTCCCCTCCCGAAGCGAAATCGCTCTCGTCAAGCCCGTATTCCTCTCCGTACATCGATTTCAGAACGGACGCGCACAAACTGACGAATTCGCGGTTTTTGTGCCTGATTTCCACGATAAAACCGTTCAGAGAAAAATGCAGTTCCCCCGCTCCGCGGATTACTCCGCTCAAAAAGGG
>JBJETX010000183.1:0-2494 GCA_051883535.1 Christensenellales bacterium
CTATGGTTGCAGCAATCTGACGAGCATAACCATCGGCACGGGAGTAAAAACCATACACAGGGAAGCGTTCAACTATTGCGAGGCCCTGACCGACATAATTTACAAAGGAACGACGGAGCAATGGAAAGCGATAGGAAAAATCTTCGAATGGGATAAAAACACCGGAGATTATACAATACATTGTACCGACGGAGATATCTCGAAATAGATTTTTTTATCGGTTATCGAAAAAACCGTTAAGGCTCGCGTCTTAACGGTTTTTTCGTTGTATATGGAGTTGTTTTTCGTGCAGATATTTTTATTTTGTTTTTTTGAAGTTATCCCTTCTTCCGCTTGCGCACGACGAAGCGTAAGGGCAGCCCGCGCAGGTTCGGCAACCGCTTTTTTTCCGTTTCGTTTTGTTGACGGCGGAAACGGTTATCACCGCCGCTACGAACGCTATCGCAAAAACGAGTATTACTATTTCTATCGCGCCCATTTTTTCTTCTTTTTGATTTTCAGACGGGATAAATCGATTTTTCCCTTGTTTTCAAGCACTATCAGCGTTACCACCGCCGCTACGACAGCCGCGAAGATAAAGCACGTCCACCACCACGATCCGATCAGGTAAATAAGCGTTCCTACGACGTACGAAGTCGCTATCCAGAATATCAGCGTGTAATCGAACGCCTTTTTCGTGGGCAGTTCGGCTTTTGCCGTCGCTACCGCCGCAAAACAAGGAATAGTAAGCATATTGAACGCGATAAACGCTATCAACGCGGGAACGGTTATCCCCGTAGCGGCAATCATCGCGCTCGCCGCGCCCACTCCTCCGTCGGCCTCTACGTCTATCGCCGCGCCTACTATACAGGCGGCAAGCGTTCCGAAAGTCGCTATGACGTTTTCCTTGGCTATAAGTCCGGTTATCGCCGCGACCGCGAATACCCAGCCGTATGCTCCGAGTTGACTTCCGAATCCGAGCGGCGTAAACAGCGGCTGAATAAGTTGTCCTATCCCAGCGAGTATACTGTCGTTTATTTCGGTATCTTCGAGATACTTCCAGCCGAACGAGAAGTGGCTGACGAACCATATTACTATCGTGGAGGCGAGAATTATCGTAAAGGCTTTCTTAACGAAGTGCTTTGCCTTATCCCACAGATGCAACGCCAGGTTTTTCGCCTGCGGCAGATGATAAACGGGCAATTCCATTATAAACGGCGGCACGTCGCCTTTCATCGTCGTATTCCTCATAAGCAGAACGGTTACTATCGCCACTACGATACCCAAAACGTACATTCCGTACGTTATAAGGTCGGTATTCGGGAGCCCAAACGCCGTACCGACGCCGCCTGCGATTGCCGTAAGAATAGGCAGTTTCGCGCCGCACGAGAAAAAGGGAATTACCCTTATCGTTGCGATTCTCTCGTTCTTATCCGCAAGCGTACGCGTATTTATCGTAGCGGGGACGGAACAGCCGAAACCCATTATCATCGGCATAAACGCTCTTCCGCTGAGTCCGAATTTACGGAACAATCTGTCCAGAATAAACGCGACTCTCGCCATATAACCGCTGTCTTCGAGAATGGAGAAGAACAGGAACAGAAGAAGTATCTGCGGCAGAAAACCTATAACGGCGAAAAGTCCTCCGAGCATACCGTCGCATACGAGCCCCGTCGCCCAGGAAGCGACGTTTCCCGCTTCCATTGCGCCCTGAACCGCGCCCGTTATCGAATCGGTCGCCAGCGTGAGCAGATTGGCAAGGAAAACACCGGGAGACGCTATGCCGCCCTCTCCGAACAGTCCTTCCGCCGCCGTTCCTTCTAGGAAAACCCATTCTTCGGGCAGAGCCGCTCCGATAAACAGGAAGTTTTCCGAGAACGTAAGGTGGAATATGGCGAACAGGATTACGAGAAAGATGGGTATACCCCATATTTTATGCGTGAGGACTCTGTCCGCTTTATCCGAACGGCTTAATTTTTCTTTATCGGTTTTTTTATCACGCGTCAGAGCCGAAGAATAGTTTGCCGTTATGTATTTATATCTTGCGTCCGCTATGATCGCTTCAAAATCTCCGCCGAACGCGTCGTCTTTGAACGTCTTTTTGAAGTTCTCCACCATAACCGCGGCGGACGGATGATTTTTAGATTCGAGTTCGTCGAGTTCCGCGAGTTTTATCGCGTGAAAAAGCGAATTTTCCACTCCCTGTCCGTCAAGCGCGATTTTACAGTCGTTAATAAGGTGAGTAAGCGCGTTGCCGCTCAGAACGGTCGTGCCTTTTCTCGGAGTTTTACTTGTCTCATATCCCCTTTCCATAAGTTCGTCCAACCCGCGGTTTTTGAGCGCGGACACGCACACGACCGGCAATCCGAGTTTGTCTTCCAATTTTTTCGAATCGATTTTATCTCCGTTTTTAGCGACCGCGTCCATCATATTGAGCGCGATAATCATCGGCACGTCGATTTCCATAAGTTGCGTCGTAAGGTAAAGATTGCGTTCGAGATTGGTCGCGTCCACG
>JBJETX010000184.1:0-2478 GCA_051883535.1 Christensenellales bacterium
ACTGCACTTTATCGTCGCGCCGGCGGTATCGATTTCTTCTCCGACGACGTAATCGAGGACGTACGGCACGCTGTCCAGTTCAACGCCGGTAAGTTCCCACGGCAGAACGGTTATCGTAAACGTGGCGCTCTGCCCTTCGTAAACCACGCGCACTTTCTGTTCGCCCGGTCGGTTCATGTCGTAACTCGTCGGATCGAGCATATCCGCCGTAAGCGGAAAAACGCCGTTAGTTCCGTCGTCGTAAGAGACCACGAGCGTCGCGCCGTTAAGGTTGAGTTCGTCGCAAGCGACGTAAACGGTCTTCGTGATTCCGTCGACGGCAATCGAAGTAACCTTGACGTCTGCGGGTTTCCAATCCACCGTACACGCAACGGCGGATACGGCTATAATCCCGATTAAAAGCAGTATTAAAAAAATTCTCTTTTTCAAACGCCCGTACTCCATAATAACTAATAATAAAATTATTATAAAATAGTTATCCGAAAAAATCAATACCTAATTCCCGAAAAATTCTTTTTTCGACGGTAAAAACCGACTTTCGCGTTTTCCGCAAATAAAAAACGCGTCGGGAGACCCGAAAAATCCCCTGCCGCGCCGCGGTTTGCGCTCTTTTTTTGCCGACTTTTTCTATTCCGTTCTCCAGTCTATCGGAGTTTGTCCGATTTTTTCGAGAATCTCGTTCGTTTTTGAAAAATGTCTGCACCCGAAAAATCCGTAATGCGCCGACAACGGCGACGGATGAGCCGCGCAAAGTTTGTAATGGTTCGGATTCGTGACGAGCATTCCTTTCTTTTTGGCGGGAGTTCCCCACAGCAGAAAGACTATAGGCTCTTTCCTCTCGTTGAGTTTCAGCATCACGTCGTCGGTGAAAGTTTCCCAGCCGTACCATTTATGAGAAAGGGGCTGTCCCTCTCTCACCGTAAGCACCGTGTTGAGCAGAAGCACCCCTTGCTCCGCCCATCGTTTCAGGCAACCGTTTCTCGATACAGGGATACCCAAATCGCTGTTTAATTCGGTGTAAATATTTTTCAGAGACGCAGGCAGAGGCATTCCTTCCTTTACGGAAAAGCACATACCGTGCGCCTGATTGGGGCGGTGGTACGGGTCTTGCCCGAGTATGACGACTTTTACCTTGGAATACGGCGTCGCTTTGAACGCGTTGAAAATATCGTACATAGGCGGATAAATCGTCTGCTCGGCGTATTCGTGTTTCAGAAATCCGCGAAGTACGGTATAGTACTCCTTATCGAATTCTCCTTTCAGGACTTCGTCCCAGTCGTTGCCGAAATGTACCATAGTTCTTCCTCCGTAAAAGCCTTACGCATTTATTATACTTTGCCGTTCGTTTTTTTTCAAGCACGCCGCGTAATTTGTCAGAAATTGTTTCCGCAACCGCATCCGCAGTCGGACGGGTCGTCGAAAAGGAGCAACAGACTGAGACACATAGCCAGCATAGTCCGGTTGTCGCTCGTTCCGGAATCGCTGTTTCCGCTCAGAAGAAAAAGCAAAAGAAGCGGCAACGTGTTATTGTTCAAGTCGCACCTCCGAAATAATCGTTTATTCTACAATATGCGCCGTTATTCGCGTTTGTTACCGTTTTACAATAAATATATTAAAAAAAAGGGGAAGATGTTTATGACGCTTGACGAGTTGCTGTCTCAGTACATGCCCGGAGACGACGCTTTACGCAATATCGGTGAATTTTTCTCGGTTTTTTCGCAGGAAACGCGGATAAAAATTATTATTCTGTTGTCGGTAAGCGAACTGAACGTCAACGACCTGTCGAAATGTCTCGGTCTCAACCAGAGCACGGTTTCGCATCAACTACGTATTCTTAAGGACAGAAAAATCGTAACGGGCGCGCGTAAAGGGAAGGAAATTTACTACAATATTGCGAACGCTTACGTCAACGAAGTTCTTTTCTCCGCAGTCAAAGCGACCGAAGACGCGGACGTTCCTCTGTCCGAAAGAGTTTCCCGAATGGAATACAAAAAAAATTCTTACGCGTGAATACGCCCTCCGAAATCGCTTACGCGTTCCGCCGGAACGCTATTTTTTTATAACTTTCGCCGCTACCTTGCAGGCGTACTCGTACCCTTTGACGAGCAACAGGTCGTACAGAAGAAATCCGAGACTGAACGCGACGTTGAGAATTGCGTAAACGCCGACCGCGTTGAAATTTGCAAGAAAAGTAAGTTTATCGAAGTTGACCACGAGAGTTCCCGTCACTTTATAAATAATCCAGAACACAAGACAGGAATACGCGAGCTTTACGACCGTCAGCAATACCGCGTTTATTTTTTTGTTATGCAAAAACACCGTCAGAACGACGTATAATCCGCTCGCCATTGCGTACGGCACGATTTTTACGTTGGCGATAAAAAAACCGATTACGCCCGCGGCAATCGCCGCAAGAATCCCCTCTCTGTAATAATTTTTCGCAAGGGGGCACATTATTCCCACCGAAGTAAGTACGGT
>JBJETX010000185.1:0-2468 GCA_051883535.1 Christensenellales bacterium
CTGTCGCCTATTTCCACGTAGAAAATAACCGTAAGACTCAGCATTATTATTACGTCGTGCAGCAAAGCCACGACTGCGGCGAGACCGCTGTAAAAGTCGAATCTGATTATGATATAGAGAAGCATCAGTACCAGAGCGATGGATACGGCTATCGCGCTCGTTTTGATGAGGTTTTTGCTCGATTCGTTGCCGATAGTCGAAAAATTAACGCCGTTATCTACGATTTTATCGATTTCTCCGTTCGTAGATTTCGCATAGAGTTCCGATTGTATCTGCGCGTTGATTTCGTTCATCGCGTCCGCGTCGTTTACCGCGCCGCCTACGCCTTCGCTCCAGTTGGTGTACTGTACGATAATCGTGCTTTCGCCGCTTGACTGATCGCGCGACAATTCTACTTTCTGCGCTTCCACAACCTGCTTGATTACGGCAAGATTTTTATCGTAATTTTCGGCGTTTGCCTTTGCGTCGTCAAATTCGATCGTAAGTATGGTTCCGCCCTGAAAATCTATACCGATGTTTGCAAAATATTGTTTGTTGTCGCCGAGGTGGTACACGAGTCCGCATACAATCATTATCAGTACGACGACGAGCGGAACGATATAAAATATAACCCTGTTTGCGAATATATCGAATTTTCTGAATTTAGCGAATAATTCTTTTATCTTTGTCATTTTGTGCACCCTCCTTTAAGCAATCGTTTCCTGACCGCTTGCGCCGGAGGCGTCGGTTTTACGGCTTGCTTTCGTTTTGTCGGCAAGATTATAGAACGCGGCGTTCGAATCGTTAATTCCGACGAAACACTTGAGAAGTACGCGCGTGATGAATATCGCGCTGAACATCGAAAGGATTATACCGATAAGCAATGTGATTGCGAAACTCTTGACGGCAGAGGAGCCGAAGATAATCATAACGATTGAACCGATAAGCGTAGTGATGTTCGCGTCGAGTATCGTGACGAACGCGCTCTTGAAACCTGCGTCCATCGCGGTAGGAATACTCTTCATAAAGGTGCGGTCGCTGCCGAACCTCTCCTCTTTTATTCTTTCAAAAATAATTACGTTTGCGTCGACCGCCATACCTATGCTCAATATTACGCCCGCGATACCGCTGATGGTAAGTTCCACCCAGGGAACGAGAGCGAGAGCGCACAGAAGCAATTCCGTATAAATAAGGAGCGCAAAGCCGGAAGCAAGTCCCATTCCGCGGTAAACCACGATCATGAAAATAATGATAAGTCCAATGCCGATCGCCGCCGCGATAAGACTGTATTTAAGTGCTTCGGTTCCGAGAGAAGAACTTACGGTTTCGCAGTTGTAAAGTCTTAATTTGACTTCCGTTATGCCCGCCTGAATTTTAACCTGATACTCGTATGCTTGTTCGTAGGAAAACTTTCCGGTTATGCTTGCTCTACCGGTGGAGATGACTTCGTTTATCTTAGGCTCCATCAACTTGGTGTCGTCAATGTATATCGCAAGAGCCTGACCGTTGTATTTTTCCGTTACTTCCGCGAATTTGGTGGTACCTGCCTTATTGAACTGAATGGCAAGAGCGTAATAACCTGCGTTGTCGGGGTCCTGCGTGATGTTGCAAGTATCGATAAGTCCGGTTCCCGTCATAACTATTTCGCCGTCCGAATTACGGAAAGTGAGCGTGCTCGATTCGCCTATTAAACTCATAAGCGACTCGGTATCTTCAAGTCCGGCCACTTCAACACGTATATAAGAATTTCCCGCTTTGGTGACTTTTTCGACAATCGCTTCCGAATAGCCCTTACCGTAAAGTATGTCTTCGAGGTTGCTCATCGCGCCTTCGATATCTTCGTCGGTAATCTCTCTTCCGTCGGCAAAATAACACTCGTATTCCGCGTATATTCCGCCTTTAAGATCTATTCCCAGATCGATGCCGTGGATAATCCAGGTAAAATCCTTATCGGAATCCGCTACCGGGAAAGAAGTCTCGCCGTTAAGCGGTACGGTAAATAACACGAGCGTCAAAAACAGAACCGATATCACGACAAGAATAATGATTGATTTAATCTTGCTCACTTGGTTTGCCTCCAAACATAAGTATCTTGATTATTATATCTAATCGTATAAAATATGTCAACTAAAATATTTTATATAATATATATAGCGCGTTTGTGCGTAATCCTAAAATATAAGGAAAAAGCGGACTTACGTCCGTTTTTCAATACCGGCTACAGCCAGAGCGCATTCGAGTCTTTTTCGCGCGAGTTCGCATCCGACTTCGTATTGTCCGTCAAGTTTTCCCGTGAAGTTATACGAATTCGCGGTGCATCCTCCGCTGCAATTATATTTTGCGAAACATTCGGCGCAGTGCGGTTTATTCAGAACGCATAATTCGGAAAAACGTTCCCTTATGTCCTGATTGCGGATACCCGTAAATACGTTTCCGATGAGAAAATCGTTTTTACCGACGAACTGATGACAGGGATATACGTCGCCCTG
>JBJETX010000186.1:0-10739 GCA_051883535.1 Christensenellales bacterium
TATTATAATCAAATCCGACAAGCGAATTTGATATAAAAAAACTAATCCGAGTGTGAGGATTAGTCTTTTTGGTGGGCAATAAGGGACTCGAACCCCTGACTTCCTCCATGTGACGGAGGCACTCTACCAGCTGAGTCAATTGCCCTCGCTTACAGATTACTATATTATAATACCGCATTTTCTTCATTCTGTGAACTGTTTTTTTATATTTTTTTCAAAAAAATTCTTTCTTTAATTTTTTTACAGTTCTCTCGCCGATTTAACCCGATATTCGTTAATTTTATAAAACTTTATAAAAATATTTGCTTATATAGTTATAATATGATAGAATTTTTACAAAATAATCAATAATACAATCGGCAAATAAACTAATTATATAAAAATATTCGCTTAATTATCGTTTTTGTCGATTGCGTCTGAGGAGAAAAAATGAAAGACGGATTTGTTAAGGTTGCGTGCGCCACGCCGCGTCTGAAAGTTGCCGACGTGAGTTACAACGCCAAAGAAATAGTCTCCCTTTGCGCCGAAGCCGTGACGGAGGGCGCAAAAATCGTCGTTTTCCCGGAACTCTGTCTTACCGGCTATACCGCGGGAGACTTATTTTATCACGAAACGCTTTTGCGTGCGGCGGAAGACGGGCTGGAAACCGTTGCAGAATCCACGCGCGGAAGCGGCGCGTTGATTTTCGTTGGGCTTCCGTTCAACTATCTCGGGCGTAACTACAACGTTGCGGCGGCGGTCTGTAACGGTAAAATCCTCGCGCTTATTCCCAAAACGTTTCTTCCCAATTACAATGAATTTTATGAGAAAAGGCAATTTTCGCCTGCGCCCGATGGGATTTTCGACGTTGAAATATGCGGACAAAAAACGCTTTTCGGTAAAAATATTCTCATTACCTGCGACTGTATGCCGTCTTTGAGAATTGCCGCCGAGATATGCGAGGATTTGTGGGTTATGAATCCGCCGTCGGTCGCGCACGCGCAGGCGGGCGCAAACGTCATAGTCAATCTTTCCGCGAGTAACGAACTCATCGGGAAAGCGGATTACCGCCGTTCTCTCGTATCCATGCAATCGGCAAAACTTTTCTGCGCGTATCTTTACTCGGACGCCGGCGCGGGGGAAAGCACGACGGATATGGTCTTTGCCGGGCACGATATTATTGCGGAAAACGGCAAAATCCTCGCCGAGAGCAAGTTGTTCGATTACGGCGTTACCGCAACGGAAATAGACGTCGCTTTGCTCGAATACGAGCGTACGAAATACGCTTCGTACGTCGAACCCACCGATTCTTACCGTATTCTCAAAGCGGACATCTCGTTTGCCGAAACCGAATTTACGAGAGCGTACCCTAAAACGCCGTTCGTGCCCGAAGGAGAGGAAAAGAACGGGCGAATGGAACTCATTCTTTCCCTTCAATCGCAGGCGCTCGCAAAACGCCTCGTGCACACCGGCGCGAAATGTGCGGTAATCGGTATCAGCGGCGGACTCGACAGCGCGCTCGCTCTTCTCGTCGCGGTGCGCGCAAAAGAACTGCTTCCTTTGCAACTTCGTAACGAATTTACCGTTTTCGGTATCACAATGCCGTGTTTCGGGACCACAGACAGGACTTTAAGCAACGCAAAGAAACTCACGCGCGAACTTGGCGCGAAGTGCGTTAAAATATCTATCAGGACGTCGGTAAACAGACATCTCAGCGATATAAAGCACCCCGAAGGAGTGTTCGACGTGACCTACGAAAACGCTCAGGCGAGAGAGCGCACGCAGGTGCTTATGGACTACGCGAACGGGCGCGGAGGGCTCGTAATCGGGACGGGCGATTTGTCCGAACTCGCGCTCGGTTGGGCGACCTACAACGGAGACCATATGTCTATGTACGGAGTGAACTGTTCCGTTCCCAAGACCCTCGTCAAGCATCTCGTCGCGTACGAAGCGGAGCGGCGGGGCGGAGCGACGGAGCGGATACTGCGCGATATTCTCGACACGCCCATAAGCCCCGAACTTCTACCTTCGGACGGCAAAACGATCACGCAGATTACCGAGGACAAAGTGGGTCCGTACGACTTGCACGACTTTTTCCTCTTCTGTTTTTCGAGGTACGCGTTTCCGCCGGAAAAAACGATGCGGCTTGCGGAGATTACTTTCCGCGGAAAATACGAAAAAGAGACGATAAAAAAATGGCTCGTCGTGTTTTTACGTCGGTTTTTCTCGCAACAGTTCAAGCGTTCCTGCGTTCCCGACGGGGTGAAAATCGGTTCGGTTTCCCTTTCTCCGAGAGCGGATTGGCGCATGCCGTCCGACGCGAGCGTAGCGGAATGGCTTTCCTCGGTCGAGAAGAGCGGAACCGACGAAAAGCCGGGCAGATGAAAACGCCGCCTAATTGTTGACTTATTTCAAAGAGTAATATATAATAGCGTAGAAACAAAAAAACGCGCGATAGACGCGTTTAACGAATAAGGAGTTTTACGGAAAATGGCGAAAAACATTCTCACACAAAAGAAATTCGACGAACTTACTCTTGAACTCAAAGAGCGCAAAACAACTAAAAGAGACGAGATATCCAAAGCGATAAAAACGGCTAAAGAATTCGGCGACCTCAGTGAAAACGCCGAATATTCCGCCGCGAAAAGCGAACAGGAAGCGAACGAAATCGAGATTGCAAGACTCGAAGACGTGCTTTCCGACGTTGAAATAATCAACGAACAGGATATAAGCGACAAACACGCGAGCATAGGAACGACGGTCAGAGTTTACGACGCAAAATTCGGCGAAGAAGTGGAATTTGCAATCGTATCTTCCCTTGAAAGTAACGTTCTCGAAAACAAGATAAGCGATCAGAGTCCTATCGGAAGAGCGCTGCTCGGACATAAAGCAGGGGATAAAGTCGTTGCGAAAACGCCTTCCGGAGAAATGGTTTTCGATATAATCGAAATCACGAGAACGGGAGAATAATTTGACCGACGGACTTATCGGAGCGATTCACGGCTGCGCGGATAAAATAAGATTTCACACTCCTTCGCACGCAGGGAAACTTTCGATTGACGCGGCGGAGTGCGACGTAACCGAACTTTCATACACCGATAATCTGTTGTCGCCGCTTTCGCATATATCCGCACTTGAAAAAAACATGGCTTCCGCATACGGCGCGGAGGCTTGTTTTATTTCCACGCAGGGAGCGACGGGGAGTATTTTTCAAGCCGTTTTCTCAGTCAAAGACGACGGAGCGTTCCTGATCGTAGGGCAAACGCATAGTTCGGTTTATAACGCTTTGCGCGTTTTCGGTTGTAAGGCGTATCATATCGACGAACTCAAAAAAGGCGACCCCGTTCCCGACGCCGTAAAGACGGCGATATTTACTTCTCCCGATTATTTCGGGGTCGTTCAGCCGCTCGATATTCTTGCGCCGTACCTCAAAGAAAAAGGAATACGCGTTATCGTCGACTCCGCGCACGGTGCGCACTTTGCGTTCAGTTCTAAATTGCCAGTTAAGGCTACGGAATACGGCGATTTGGTTATCTACAGCCTGCATAAAACGCTACCGGTTATGACGGGTGGGAGCGTGCTTGCGGTAAAGAAAGAGTATGCTGAGAGATGCGCGCTTGCGCGGAAAACGCTTCATTCCACCTCGCCTTCGTTTGCGATAATATGTTCGATAGAGAAGGCGATAAACGATTACGCCGCCGAGGGAGAGCGTTATTACGACGAAGTTATTGCCTGCGTAGAGGAGTTTACCGAGAAGATTTTGCCGCCGTTCCGCGTGAAAAAAAACGACGATATAACGCGAGTAGTGCTCGCATCTCCGTACGACGGCAGGGCCGTTGCCGACGAGTTGTTCGATAAAGGTTTCGTCGCCGAGGCGGTTTTCGGGAACGAGATTGTTTTTATCGCAAATCCCGACAACTGTCGTTATCTCGCGTCGCTTGCGGAAGCGGTGAACGGGATAAGAGCGTTGCCGTTATATAAAAGGCGCGACTTCCCGTGCAAAGCCCACCCCGAGCCCACCCCGATTGAGTTCGGCGGAGTTCCCGAAGCGGTGGAGTTGTCCGAGGCGGCGGGGAGGCGTGCGTACTGCGAGGTCGGATTTTATCCCCCGGGAGTGCCGCTGATTTATTCGCACGACGTTATCACGGAAGAGCAGGTCGGATATCTATGCGCCGAAAAAAAACGGGACGCCGTATTCGGGCTTGAAAACGGGAAGATTTTTGTGTTAAAATAATTACAGAGGAGAAATATGTCCAAGTTTATTACTTTCGAAGGTTGCGAGGGCGTCGGAAAGAGCACGCAACTGCGTTTGCTGGAAAAATATCTCGAAGAGACCGGACAACAGGCGGTGTTTACGCGCGAACCCGGCGGCTCGCCGCTTGCGGAAAAACTTCGTGAAATCATATTGCGCGACGATATGAGTGCGGAATGCGAAGCCGCGCTTTTTGCCGCGGCGCGTTGCGACCATATTGACAATTTTATTCTGCCCGCGCTTGCCGAGGGAAAAATCGTCGTCTGCGACAGGTATATCGACAGTTCTATCGCCTATCAGGGCTACGCGAGGGGACTTGGGCGCGAAAGGGTGGAAGAAATCAACGCTTACGCGCTCGGTGCCTGTATGCCCGACGCGACGGTGTTCATAGATATGAATCCGCTTGAATCCTGGCGGAGACGAAAGGGAAAAATAATAGAAAACGACAGACTGGAAGCGGAAAACGACGGTTTTCACCTTGCCGTTTACGAAGGGTTCCGTAATCTTGCGGAAACGGAAAAGAGGTTTGTCAGGGTAATTCCCGACGAGGACAAGAACGTTACCGCGGAACGCATTATAAGCGGACTCAGAGAGAGGGGTATCATAAGGTGAATTTCGACCTCGTGAAAAAAAACGCCGGGTATAAACGGTTTGCTTCGGACGTAGAAAAGAACGTCGTCAGTCACGCCTATCTCGTTTACGGGGAGGACGGGGAACTCAGAGACTCGTTTTTTAAGTTGGCGGCGATGAAACTGCTCTGTCCGACCGCGTGCGGAGAGTGCGCGACGTGCACGCAGATACTCGAAGGGAATTACGTGGAGTTGTTCAGAGCGGACGGGAAGGAAAAAATTTCGGTAAGCGACGTCAGGGAACTGCTGGAAAAACTTTACGTAAAGTGCGTCGTCGGCGACCGCAAGATATGCGTTATCGACAACGCCGAGTTACTGTCTCCGGAAGTGCAGAACAAGTTGTTGAAGACTTACGAAGAGCCGCCGGAAAATCTTACGATATTTCTCGGGGCGGCGCACGAAAGCGGTTTGCTCGCAACGTTGCGTTCGAGGGGTAAAAAGTTGTATCTCGAAGACCTGTCGGCAAAAGACGTGGCGGCGGAACTTACTTCGGACGGCGAAGATCCGCTTACAGCGGAAGCGGCGGCGGCGTTTTCTATGGGAAACTACGAAAAAGCGGAGAAGTTTTGCCGGGAAAAGGAATACAGGGAACTGTACGAAAAGACGTTCCTTATGATGGCGGAACTGAAAAAGTCGCAGCAGGTGCCGGAGTACGTCTGCGGCGGGCTTTTCGAAAAAGAAACCGTTAAAACGACGCTTGATTTTATGGAAATTATCCTGTGCGACGTAATGAAACGCGCTTCGGGAAGCGACGCGCCGCTTTTTACGGTAAACAGAGAGTACGACCTCGGGCGCGCTTCCGAGGGATATACGGCGGAAAGCGCGGCGGCGGCGGTCGCCGCGGTAAACGAGGCGCGCAAGAAACTCGCTTCGAACGTCAATCTTTATTCGGCGGCGGGTTGTATGCTTATGGAAATATTGGAGGCTAAATATAAATGGCGAAAGAAGTAATAGGAGTTAAATTCAAAAATTCGGGTAAAACCTACTATTTTTCACCGAACGGGATTGTTTTTGCGAAAGGAGACGGCGTTATTACCGAGACGGCGAGGGGCGTCGAATACGGAACCGTAGAGACTGCGAATCACGAAGTCGACGACAAAAAAGTGGTCGCGCCGCTCAAAGAGGTTATGAGAAAAGCCACGGCGGAGGACGAGAAAAGACACGACGAAAACGTGGCGAAAAGGGATTACCTTATGAAAACGGGGCAGGAAAAGATCGCGGAAAAAGGTCTGGAGATGAAACTCGTCGACGCGGAATATACTTTTGACAGGCAGAAAATAATTTATTATTTTACCGCCGAGGGGCGCGTGGATTTCCGCGAACTCGTCAAGGACCTCGCTTCGGTTTTCCGTGTGAGAATAGAACTCAGACAAATTTACGAAAGGGACGATATAAAGATGCGCGGCGCGCTTGCCGCCTGCGGCAGACCGTGTTGCTGTACGCTGTACCTACGCGATTTCGAAAAGGTATCCATTAAAATGGCGAAAATTCAGGGATTGAGCCTGAACCCGACGAAGATAAGCGGTTGCTGCGGTAAACTTATGTGCTGTCTCAAATACGAAAACGCTTATTATCAGGAAGCGTTCGGGAAAATGCCGAAAGTAAACACTACGGCGGTTACTCCCGACGGAGAGGGCGTGGTCGTGTCGAACAATCTGCTTAAAAGGGAAAGCAATATCCGCATTACGCTCAAAGACGGCAGTCAGGAAGTGAGAACTTATAAACTCGAAGACATCAACGCGAAAGTAAAACAGGACGAAAAGGAAATAACCGACGACGAGAAGGAAGAGTAATTTTTACTTCCGCAAATCGGCAATTCTTCGCGCGCACGCTTGCCAACGGGCGCGCAGTATGCTATATTAAATAATATTTTAACGAAAGAAACCGTCTTTCCGGCGGATTTTCGGGGAGAGATAACATTGGAACATACGGATATAAAAGTCATCAAAGAAGATAAAGGGTTTATCGGCGAAGAAGCGGTCGTCTGCGGTTGGGTGAGGACGTCGAGAGATTCCAAAAACGTCGCTTTTCTGGAAATCAACGACGGAACGAGCCTCAAACATTTACAGATAGTCATCGACAAATCCGCGCTTTACGCGCCCGTTGAAGCGTTCAGACTCGGCGCGGCGGTCAGAGTTAAAGGAAAAGTAGCGGAGGGCAGAAACGGCGCGGAAATCAACGCGGAAGAAATCGAAGTTCTCGGCACCTGTCCGCAGGATTATCCCTTGCAGAAAAAGAGACACACGATGGAGTATCTGAGAACCATTCCTCACCTCAGGATAAGAACGAATACGTTCAACGCGGTTTTCAGAGTCCGCAGCAGACTTGCGGCGGCGTTGCACAGATTCTTTCAGGAGAGGAACTTCGTTTACGTCAACACTCCGTTGATAACGGGAAGCGACTGCGAAGGAGCGGGAGAAGTTTTTCAGGTGACGACTCACGGATTCGCGCCCGAAATCAAGACGGAAGAAGAGTATTACGCAACCGACTTTTTCGGTAAAAAAGCGACGTTGTCGGTATCGGGACAACTCGAAGGCGAAGTATGCGCGATGGCGTTCGGAAAGATTTATACGTTCGGACCGAGTTTCCGCGCGGAGAACAGCAATACGCCGAGACACGTTGCGGAATTCTGGCATATCGAACCCGAAATCGCTTTCGCGGATCTGCACGACGTTATCAATCTTGCGGAAGATATGTTCTGCTACATAATAAAAGACGTTCTTTCTTCATGCAGGGAAGAACTTGAGTTTTTCCAGGCGCATTTCGAAGAAGGGCTTATCGAAAAACTCGAAAAAGCGGTCAGCGAGGACTTCGGCGTGCTCGATTATACCGACGCGATTAAAATTCTGAAAGAGAGCGGAGAAAAATTCAACTATCCCGTGGAATGGGGATGCGATTTGCAGACCGAGCACGAGAGATATATCGTGGAAAAGGTGTTCAACAAACCCGTTTTCGTAATAAATTATCCCAAGGAAATCAAAGCGTTTTATATGAAACAGAATCCCGACGGGAAAACGGTGGCGGCAAGCGATCTGCTCGTTCCCGGCGTGGGAGAAATCATCGGCGGAAGCGAGAGAGAAGCGGATTACGACAAACTCGTCGCCGCGATGAAAGCGCGCAATATGAATATGTCGGAATACGATAATTATATCGCGCTGCGTAAGTTCGGAAGCGTGCCTCACGGCGGTTTCGGACTCGGATTCGAGAGAATCCTCATGTACGTTACGGGAATGAGCAATATAAGAGACGTAATACTGTATCCGAGAACGGTCGGAAACGTAGATTGACGAAGGAGACGCGCAAATGAGTAAATTACTGATTCCCGAAGGTTATAAATCCGCGCTTACGCAAAGAGAAACGCAGAAAGCGATAAAACTCATAAAAGATACTTTCCAGAAAAAACTTTCCGCCGCGCTTAATCTCGACAGAGTAACCGCTCCCCTTTTCGTGACCAAAGCGAGCGGAATAAACGACGACCTCAACGGCGTGGAAAGAAAAGTCGGATTCACCATAAAGGAAATTCCCGGAGTGGACGCGGAAGTCGTACAAAGCCTTGCGAAATGGAAACGCGCCGCGCTCAGCAAATACGGTTACGAACCCGGAGAGGGAATTTATACCGATATGAACGCCATACGCCGCGACGATAACGTCGATAATCTGCATTCGGTGTTCGTGGACCAATGGGATTGGGAAAAAGTAATTACGAGAGCGGACAGAAACGCGGAATTCCTCAAAGAAACGGTAACGAAAATAGTAGGCGCGATTGCCGACACCAAAGAAGCGCTCGACGCGGTTTATCCGTCCGTCGCGTTCGGAATCTGCAGAGACGTGTATTTTATCACGGCGCAGGAACTGCTTGAAAGGTATCCCGGAATGAGCGTTAAGGAACGCGAAAACGCAATAACGAAGGAAAAGAAAACCGTGTTCATAATGCAGATAGGCGGCAAAATGAGCAACGGCGAAAAACACGACGGCAGAGCGCCCGATTACGACGACTGGACGCTTAACGGAGACATAATGTTCTATAACGACGTGCTCGGTTGCGCGTTCGAGGTTTCTTCGATGGGCATAAGGGTGGATTCGGAATCGATACGAACCCAACTTGCCGAAAGCGACGCGCTCGACAGAATTTCCCTTCCGTACCATAAAAACGTTATAAACGGTACGTATCCGCTTACGATAGGGGGCGGGATAGGACAGTCGAGGCTGTGTATGCTGTTGCTCGGCAAGGCGCATATCGGAGAAGTGCACGTATCCGTCTGGCCCGACGCGATGATTGAAGAGTGCGCGAACGCAGGCATAAAACTGTTGTAAGAGTTGAAAAAGACGAACGCGCAAATAAAGCGCGTTTTTTCATATAATAATTAAAAACGTTAAAACTGTTTTAAGACAGGCGTTGCAAAATAAATAAAAGGAGGTCGTGGTGAGCGGTAAATTTCATAAAATTTTAATCCTCTTGTTATCTGTGTTGCTTTGCGCGGCTATGACCTCCTGCATTTCGTTTGCAAGAGCGTTTATGGACGCTATGGGAACTCAGTCGATAAGCGACAGAGAATACGCTTACGGCGACGCAAACGTCCTGGGCGTCACGTTCGAAGACGGCGAGATGTACGTGGAATGGGATTATACGGAAGGAATCGAATATTCGCTTACCGTAAAATCAGGCGGCGAGACGGCAACTTACACCGACGAAGACGAAGGGTTCGAAGTCGGGAAAACTTCGCTTTCCGACCTCGGTTATTATTATTGGCAGGATATTACCCTGTATCTCGACGCGACGGAGAGAAGCGTTATCGGTAAATCCACGAAGAGGGAAAGTTATACTTTCAGCGCAATGGACGCGGCGACGTACGATAAATATACCAAGCCCGTAAAAGCGGGGTTCAAGGACGTCGATTATTATATCGCAAACCGCGCAGAATGGTTTGATTTTTGGAGTTATCTCATTATTTTCCGTGAAAATTGCGTATACGATAACGGTTGTTACGAACTCGAAAGCAACGTGTATATGGGATACGATTATCTGTCCGCATACAATACGAGCAAAGCGGAGAAGGCGTTCGGATACGAAGTATACAGCGCAATCGACGCCTACGAGGATTCCGCCGCGTATAACTACTCGTTCGAGGTGGACGAAACGGGAAGAGAGGGGACGATTTATCTTAAATTCCTCTACGACGAAGACCCGAAATACTCGACTGCGAGCGGAACGAGATATACGAACGCGATAGATAATACCGAAATAGTCCATTATAAGGAAAAACAGGAAGCCGCGGAGAGAGCGTTTGCAATAGATTCCGTGAAAAAGACGGCGACGGTAAGCAGCAGCGATCAACTTTATTACGCTTTGAAAAAAGGATATCGTCCGTTGCCCGAAAAGGGAAGTAACGCCGAATATCTGTACGCGGAAATGAAAAATATACTCGCAAAACTGCTCTCGGAAGACGATTCCGAAGTGACGAAAGCCCACGTTATCTACGATTATATGGTAAACACCGTGGTATACGATTATGAGTTTACCGACGAAATATACGCCGACGAGGAGAAAGGAGTAAGCGAACTTTTCAGTTACCGCTGTCTTTATATGGAAGGCGTATTCGGGCTGGGCGACGACGGCGTTTTCGATTACGGAAGCCGGGTTGCGATTTGCGACGGACTGAGTAAAGCGTACCTTTCCTTGGCGACGATAGAGGGGCTCGAATGTATCAAGGTATCGGGAACCGTCAGCGACGAAGGACACGCCTGGAACAAGGTAAAGGTAAACGGAGTATGGTATATGGTGGACACGACCTGGGGCAACAGTCTGGACAAGGACACGGGAAAGGAATATATCAATCACGAATACCTGCTCGTGCCCGACGACAACTCCCATAAAGAAA
>JBJETX010000187.1:0-10665 GCA_051883535.1 Christensenellales bacterium
CACTTTACATAATTTGAGAAATTCCTATCATCAGAATTAATAAACCAAACATCTTCACGATCAACTTCTAACTTTTTAGTTCCTAAAATGTGACTGTCTATAATATAGTAATTTACATTGTCAACATATAAATGCCCGACATATAAATTACCCTTTTGACAATATGGCAGAAGCTCATCGCGCTGGCGCCAATATGGCTCATTGCAATGCTTTTCACATTGAATTCTTTCTATATCATCATAATCAAATCCCACATCATACTTTGCTGTATTCGGATACGGTATCCTTTTTTCTATATCTTGAAGTTCATTATCAAAAGCACCATAGTTTCTATTCGCATTATCCTGCTCTTCGTCCACCGCATCCCTTGATATCATGTCAATTTCCTTTTCTAAATCACCAATATTGTGTTTTACATGATTCATAGAGTTCCTCCTATCTATTATCTAATTAAAATTTATATTCAATAATTTTCATCTTTTATATTTTTCGGTAAAATATTTCACAATTATTTTTTTCGCATTTTTGCGCAAAAGATTCTTACCGCAAAAAGGGCAAAAAGCGTCGTTTTCGGTCGTACTTTTCCCACACTTAGGACATATCCTGCCTGAGTACATATTTACCTCCCCTTTTTTCACATTATAACACGCTATATGGTTATGCGCAACCATAATTTTCAAATTACAGAGTTTATATTTGTAGTTATACGCAACCATACAATAAGGAGAATTATGCCTAATACCGTCAATCACGCGTTGGTTCTTAGAATTGAAGAGTTACTGAAACAGAAGCAAATGACGAGGTACAGACTTGCTATGAACAGCGGAATAACGCATTCTACGTTAAAAAACATAATGCACGAAACGATAAAAGACAGTCTCCTGTCCACCGCGATTATGATTGCGGGCGGATTCGATATGACGATAAGCGAATTCCTTGACAGTCCTCTTTTCGATGAAGAAAATCTAACGATTTAACGCAAATAAAAACGCCGGTTTCCTGTGAAACCGACGTTTTCGTTTTGGTTGTTTTCCGTTCCGCAATAAGACGAAGTCTTCGTTTTATTCGGCGAAAAGTTTGGTAGAAAGATATCTGTCGCCCGTGTCGGGAAGCAGTACCACGATGTTCTTTCCTTCGTTTTCGGGACGTTTCGCAAGTTCGATAGCCGCATACGCCGCCGCGCCCGAAGAGATTCCCACGAGTACGCCTTCGCTTTTTCCTATGAGTTTGCCCGTCGCAAATGCGTCGTCGTTGCTTACGGGAATAATTTCATCGTAAATTTTCGTGTTCAATACGTCGGGTACGAATCCCGCGCCGATACCCTGTATCATATGCGGTCCCGCTACGCCCGCGGATAACACCGCAGAAGACGCAGGCTCCACCGCAACGACTTTTACGTTCGGGTTTTTCGATTTGAGATATTCCCCTACGCCGGTTACCGTTCCGCCCGTACCTACGCCGGCAACGAATATATCCACTTTGCCGTCGGTGTCTTCATAAATTTCCGGACCCGTAGCCTCTCTGTGCGCTTTCGGATTAGCGGGATTTACGAACTGTCCGGGAATAAAACTGTTCGGCGTTTCCTTGGCAAGTTCTTCGGCTTTGGCAATAGCGCCTTTCATTCCTTTCGCTCCCTCCGTAAGAACGAGTTCCGCTCCGTACGCTTTCATCAGTTGTCTGCGTTCGACAGACATCGTCTCGGGCATCACTATGATTATACGGTATCCTCTTGCCGCCGCAACCGAAGCGAGTCCGATTCCGGTATTCCCCGAGGTGGGTTCGATAATTACCGAGCCTTTTTTAAGTTTTCCGTTCTTTTCCGCTTCGTCAATCATCGCTTTGGCGATTCTGTCTTTCACCGAGCCGGCGGGATTGAAGTATTCGAGTTTTGCAATTACTTTTGCTTTAAGATTAAGCGCTTTTTCTATGTGAGTCAGTTCCAAAAGGGGCGTTTTCCCTATAAGTTCATCTGCATACTGATAAATTTTAGACATTTTTGTTTCCTCCCGTATTTATTTTATTGCGTCGAAACCTTTCTGAAGGTCGGCTATGATATCGTCTATATGTTCGGTTCCTATCGAAAGTCTGATAGTATTGGGTTTGATACCCTGATCGGCAAGTTCTTCTTCGGTAAGTTGGCTGTGCGTCGTCGTCGCGGGATGTATCACGAGACTCTTGACGTCGGCTACGTTTGCGAGCAGCGAGAAAATCTGAAGATTGTCGATAAACTTCTGCGCTTCTTTCTGTCCGCCTTTTACTTCGAACGTGAATATCGACGCTCCGCCGTTCGGGAAATATTTTTCGTACAACGCGTGGTCGGGATGCTCTTTAAGCGAAGGATGATTTACTTTTTCAACCAACGGGTTGTTCACGAGATATTCCACTACCTTTTTCGTGTTTTCCGCGTGACGTTCGAGACGCAAAGAAAGCGTTTCCACTCCCTGCAGCAAAAGGAACGTTGCAAAAGGCGATATCGTCGCTCCCGTATCCCTCAGCAGAATAGCGCGGATGTAAGTTACGAACGCCGCTTTCCCTACCGCTTTTACGAAGGATACGCCGTGGTAACTCGGATTGGGTTCGGCAATCGCCGGGTATTTGCCCGATTTGCTCCAATCGAAATTACCCGAATCGACGATTATACCGCCGAGCGTCGTGCCGTGTCCGCCGATAAACTTTGTCGCGGAATGCACCACTATGTCCGCGCCGTGTTCGATCGGACGGATAAGATAAGGCGTTCCGAACGTGTTATCCACTACGAGCGGTAACCCATACTTGTGCGCGAGAGCAGCCAAAGCGTCAATATCGGGTATATCGCTGTTCGGATTACCCAGCGTTTCGATATATATCGCTCTCGTATTTTCCTTTATCGCTTTTTCGGTTTCGTCAAGGTTATGAATGTCGACGAAAGTGGTAGTGATGCCGAAGTTGGGCAACGTATGCGCGAGAAGATTGTAACTGCCGCCGTAAATCGTTTTCTGCGCGACGATGTGTCCTTCGTTCTGCGCGAGAGCCTGTATCGTGTAAGTTATCGCGGCGGCACCCGAAGCGAGCGCAAGCGCGGCAACGCCGCCTTCAAGCGCGGCTATTCTCTTTTCCAGCACGTCCTGCGTGGAATTGGTAAGTCTGCCGTAAATATTGCCTGCGTCGGCAAGTCCGAATCTCGCGGCGGCGTGTTCGCAGTTGCGGAACACGTAAGAAGTGGTGGCGTATATCGGTACCGCGCGGGCGTCCGTTGCCGGATCGGGACTTTCCTGTCCGACGTGAAGTTGTAACGTTTCAAATTTATATTCTGACATGGGTTGTTTCTCCTTTATTTCTTTATTATTCTGTAAATCGGTTGTTTTGCGTTCGTCGTTTTCCTGTCTACATCGACGCATTCGTCCGAAACGGAAATTTGCTTTGATGAGTCTTTTAAGATAGTTTTGCATATCTCATTCCTCCGATATTTTTTCAACGCCCGTCCGCGGCTCGTCCGCCCTTCGGCTTGAATGATTATGTTATACCACAAATAAACATACCTTGTCAATAGGTTTATGGGGTTTTATAAAAATTTTTTTTAGAAATTTCAAATTTCATATTTACATATGGATTTAATAGGTTTACGCTTGATTTTTTTTCGGCGGTGTGTTACCTTATTAAATAAGGAGGCGAAAAAAATGATTTCAACGAGAGGCAGATACGCGTTGCGCGTGATGATAGACATAGCCGAGCACAGCGACGGCAACAATTATATTCCGTTAAACAGCATAGCAAAGAGGCAGGAAATTTCCGAGAAGTATCTCGAGAGCATACTCGTCGTTCTCACGAGGGGCAATCTTCTGAACGGACTGCGCGGCAAAGGCGGCGGTTACAAACTGACGAAACCCGCGGAAAATTACACGGTAGGGAGCATTCTTCGTCTTACCGAAGGTTCGCTTGCGCCCGTTTCCTGTCTTAAAGAAAACGCGGATTTATGCGCGAGAAGAGCGTATTGCAGAACTCTTCCGCTTTGGAAAGGTCTCGAAAAGGTAATCGACGATTATCTCGAAAGCGTAACGCTTGCCGACCTTGTAGACAGCGCGGACAATTATTCAATCTGAATTTATCCGCTTTCCTCATTCGTTTTCGGAACACGAAAATACGCCGTCGTTATGACGGCGTATTCGTTTATTATCTGTTAAAAACTCTCTCCTGCGGAAATTCTTATTTATTGATTATATCCTTAAACGCTTTTCCGAATTTGAGAACGGGTTTTTTCGACGCGGGAATTTCCACTTTTTCCTGCGTGCGCGGATTCAAGCCGATTTTTGCCGGAACCTCTTTGACTTCGAACACGCCGAAACCTGCGAGTTGGATTTTCTCTCCGCCTTTAAGCGCGTTCGTTACCGCCGCCACGAAGGCGTCGTACGCTTTTTCCGCCGCGGCGTTTGTAGCGTTCATTTCTGTAGCGATTGCTTTGATAAATTCCTTCTTGTTCATTAGACTTTCCTCCGAATAAATTTATTAAGAATCGGTTTCCGCAATTATTCGCATAACCGTTTTCCCTGCGTTTACGGAGATAATCGCTACAATTAAAGCGTTTTCCCCTTAATTTCAGTATATTGTATCATTTTATTTCTGTCAAGAGGGTTTTTTCGGGAAAGTCTTCCGCCCTTACTTTCAATCGCCGCCGATTTCGTAACTACCGACGATTTCGCCGTTTTCCCCCACCGCCGTCATAATTATTTCCTCTCCGTAAAACTCTATCGAACTTACGATAAACCCGCCATTCGTGTTTCCTCCGTCGATATAATACGGTATTCCGCCGATTTGCCCGAACTCTACCTCGTGATAATGTCCGCACAAAATAACTTTTGCACCCAGACTTGCGAGTTTGCCGAGTGCGCGCTCGGACAAGTCTTTTTCGCGGCAGATCTCGTAGTCGTGGCATATGACGACGATTTTTTCCGTTGCCTCCGAAGTAAGCCCTTCAAGCCATTTTACCATTTTCGCCCTGTAAGCCGCATAATCCGCCATGTTTCCGTATTCCGCGTGACCGTCTTCTTTGTCTTCTGCGGAATCGAGCACGATAAACCGATATCCGGCAACTTTTATATCCGCGTAATATTCTTCGATACCGAGAGCGTCTCCGAGTTCGGAAGCGTATTTGCCGCGCGTTTCGTGGTTTCCTCTCGCATAAATTATCGGCATACTTCCTTTTGACAGTTTACCGCCGAATCCAACTATGTATTCCGCGGCTTCCTCTTCGTACTGTAATCCGGGCGCGGCGTCGCCGAGCAATATGACTCCGTCGTAATCCGTTACGTGTCCCGCCGCCTTATACGCCTCTTTGAGTCTCGTATGCCAATCCGATACGCAGAGGAATTTCGGGTTTTCCGAAGTTATCGGTCTGAACGCGTAAGTCGCGCTTTCCACCGTCGTCCCGATTCTGCCGCCGTAACTGAGTTCGTCAATTACCCTCGTCGACCCGACCTTGTACTCGTTGCCGTTAAGATGCTCGTACGGCACGAAAACGCTGTGAATCCGGGCGTTGACTTTTCTTCCGCCGTTCTCGTCGTAAATTTTGTAAGTTTCCCCGCCGTAAGTATACTCTACGTATCCCGTTCCGCTGTCTGTCGCTGCAAAAACCACGGAATACCCTTCTCCCGTGTCGATAACGGCAGGGTCGGATATAAGTTCGTATTTTGCAAACGGAAACACCGAAGCGGCGATGCCGATTATTCCCGCTGCGGCGACTGCCGCGATTACGATCGTTTTCGCTTTCCCGTTCCTGACGACGGAGAAGAACAAAGCGAAAAATATCACGCCCGCAGCGAGCAACGCGTAAGGCGCGCTTTCCGCAAGCATTCTCCCCGCGACGGGCGCGGACTCTTCGCCCATCACCGCAAGACAGGCAATCCAGGCGAGACTGAACACCGCGGTGAGAACGAAAACGATTATTGCCGCGACAAAGGATATTTTGCCTTTTTTCCCTCCGCAATCTGGGGAAACTTTGTCCCGAAGGCGCGTCGCCGCGAAAGCGACCGCCACCGCCGCGTTGACAATCATTACCCAGAATAAAGTCATACAGAACCCGTCGAAAACGACTATATCTACGAAAACGTGTCCCGTCCTGCACGAATAAAAAATCCACGGCGCAATCACTGCGATCAGCGCGACCGCGCACGTCGTTATTTTATTAAGGAAAAACTCTTTTGCTCCGAATCCGTTTCCCGTAGCCTCGTTTTTTACAATATTTTTTTCTTTTTTCACGTTTAATCTCCGCAAATCCGTTATCGTATACGATAATTTTAACATTTTTACCGCGGCATTTCAATAGCGGATTTCAAAAAATCGTCCTATACGGAAAAAACCGCGCGAAGCGGTTTTTGTTTTCCGATACTTTTTTACCTCGCGTTTACTTTATAAAAGACTGCGGAGTATGCTTTCCAGAGTTTCGATATGGACTTCTTCGTCCATAATGATACGCGCTATAAGCGCTTTGACGTCCTCGTTTTTGGACAACCGTATCACGTCTTTATATCCGCGTATAGCCTCTTTTTCACCGTTGATATCCGCCTGAATCATCTCTTTGGGGTTGAGCGTATAATTGACGAACCCTCCTTGCCAGAATCCG
This sequence comes from Christensenellales bacterium, assembly GCA_051883535.1. GTDB lineage: Bacteria > Bacillota > Clostridia > Christensenellales > DTU072 > CAG-1782. The sequence goes on from JBJETX010000187.1 coordinate 6,596, forward strand.
CGCGTATCCCCTATATACGGCACGCCGCCGAGTCTGACGATTGCCGTTCCCAGCATATCGTGATGGCGCATCTCGCTTATTGCGATTTTTTCCAGACATTTTGAAATCTCGGGTTCTTTGTCCCCGAGAACGTAACTCTGAAATATGTACCCCATAATCGCGGTCGTTTCGCTTGTTTTGCCGCCGTATACGGGCATCAACAGCCTTACTTCGAACGGACTTCTCACCGCCTCGACTTCGGGATAAGGTAAATCCGATTTATATAAACATTCCATTTTCCCGTTACCTCCTTTTATGTATTTATATGCCGCCGCATATCCGTTTTGTTATTCTCCGAAAGCGCGTTTACGCATTTTTTGTTTTACGGAAAACGACGGCGGATTGACTTGCTTTCCTTTAAGGCGTATAATCGTAATTATCGGGGTAAAATACTTATATGGACGAAAAAGAACGCGTTTATTTCTGTATAGATATGAAATCATTTTTCGCGTCGGCAGAATGCGCCGAACGCGGGCTTGACCCTATGCAGACTCCTCTCGTCGTGGCGGACGAAACGCGCGGAAGGGGCGCGCTCTGTCTTGCGGTCTCTCCGAAACTGAAATCGATGGGCGTGAAAAACAGGTGCAGACTTTTCGAGATTCCCGGCGATATAGACTTTATAATCGCAAAACCCCGAATGAAAAAGTATATCGAATACGCCGCGGATATTTACGATATTTATCTCGACTTCTTCTCTCCCGACGATATTCACGTTTACTCGATAGACGAATGTTTTCTTGACGCGACGAATTATCTTTCGACGTACGACGTAACGCCGCGCGCGTTCGCGGAACGTCTCATCGAAGAAATTTATACCCGTAAACGTATCCCCGCAACGGCGGGAATAGGCACGAATCTGTATCTTACGAAAATCGCTCTCGATATAACGGCGAAAAAATCGCCGGACGGAATCGGATATCTCGACGAAGAACTTTACAAACGGACTTTGTGGGAACACACGCCGATAACGGATTTTTGGCAAATCGCGCGCGGAACCGCCCGTCGGCTCAGAAAAAGAAGAATATATACTATGAAAGACGTCGCCAATTACCCCGAACAAGGATTATACGAAGAATTCGGAGTAAACGCCGAACTCCTCATAGACCACGCTTTCGGCAGAGAACCCTGCACGATAGCCGACATAAAAGCGTACAAACGCAAAAGTTCGTCCGTGTCGTTTTCACAAATTCTTTTCGAGGATTATTCTTTTGAAAAAGCGGAAACAGTTATGCGCGAAATGGTTTTGAGCGGCTGTCAGGAAATGATGCGGAGAAAAGTCGTAACGGACCGGATCGGATTTTACGTCGGTTATTCTTCCGACGAAGTTTCGTCTACCGGCGGTTCGGTCAGAATAGCGGAACATACGTCTTCTTTTTCCGTTCTTCTGCCGTATTTTACCGAACTTTTCCGCAAAACCACGCGAAAAAACACTCCCATCCGACGACTCGTTATCGACTTCGGCGCGGTCGTCCCCGACGAGTACGAAAGTTACGGTCTCCTCGCCGATTCGGAAAAAATAGCGAAAGAAAAAAGCGCGGAAACGGCGGTTCTCGATATAAAAGAAAAATTCGGAAAAAACTCCATATTGCGCGGTATCGACCTCAGGGAAGAGGCGACCGCAATCAAGCGCAATACTTTAATCGGAGGACACAACGGTGAATAGAGCGGACAGAGCCAAACAATTCCTGCCTTTCGACGCGCTCAAAGGTCTGCGCGAAGAACTGTCCCGGCGCGAGCGTATGCGTACCCGCGTCGAACGCGCCGTATTGTCGGAAACGCAGCAGAAGGAAATCTCCGACGCGCTTTCCGCCCTGAAAAAGGGTTCTTCTGCGGAAATAACCCGTTATATAGGCGGCAACTACGTTTCCGACTTATTTATCGTAAAATCCGTAAACGCCGAATCGAGGTTCATACAGACTACGGATTCAAAAATCTATTTCGACGACCTTTATTCGGTCAAAATCGTAACCGAAGAGTGATTTTTAACTCTTATCCGCCGTCTGTTCGCCTGCGTCTTCCGCTTTTTCCGTCGGTTTTACGTTTTTGCTCCCTTTGAGAGAATAAACTTTATCGCTCATATTTATCAGTTTAAGCGGATAAAGCGCAATCGTTGCGACTGCAAGCGAAACCGTTGCCTGCACCGCGTCCATAGGCAAAGCGACGAGCGCGGAAGCGTACGTTCCGTAGAAGAACGTCTGGCATACGAAGTATCCCGTCATCATAAAATACGCGGAGAACGCCATTGCGGTTATCGACAACGTAACGTTGAGCGGTTTGTTTTTTACGAACTTCTTTATCACTCTGATAAGAGTTCCGGCAATCAAACCCTCCAACCCTTTTATAATAAGGGTATAGAACATCGTAACGGGGTAAACCGCAAGGTCCGCGAGAAAACTTCCTATACCGCCCGCAAACATACCGATTACGGGTCCGAAAACCGCGGAAACAATTAAAATAAGCGAATCGCCGAGGTTAAAATAAAACTGCGCGGAAGAAAAACCGAGCAGCGTCGCCGCCATTACAGCCGCCGCGCTTACCGCGGCGTAAGCAATGACTTTCGTCGTAAGAATCGCTTTGTTCGACATCTTTTTCATATGACCTCCCGTTTTGGGGCAAAACATAACCGAAAAAGAACGCACGAACGCGCGCATACGTACATCGTAATATGACATTCTTTCCCAGTCTGACTTTACAGGCGGTTGCGGAATCTCACCGCATCGGCTGTTGGGGCTGTCGGACTCGTCCGCATTCGCAAGCGAAGCGGCATTACCGCCGGTTGGTTACCCACCCAAAGAATTGATTTGTTGCTTACATTATAATTCCCGGAAAATACCGATGTCAATCGTTTTTCCGAAGTAGCCGTAAAATTATGGTAAACGAGCAGGTTATTCCCGATTGTCGTACAGCGCGATTATATCTTTAAGATAAGCCTCGTACCCTTCCGCGACCGAAACGGGCGAAAGAATTTTCAGTTTAACCCCGAGCGACGCGCACCAGGCGTAAAACGTGGGGCTTATCTGTACGTTGGCGGAAAACTTGTATTTGTCGCCGAAATAAGAAAACCGCGTTTTCTCCCCGAATCGGTCGAACACCACGTCGAGGGCGTCGCCGTCCACGGCAAAAGTTACTTTTTCCGTACGACCGCAATACATTGAAAACGCTTGTTTTCTGTGTCTGTTCACGTTAAAATCTTCCACGCAGGGAGCAGGCGTAATATCCTCGTCGGTTACCTCGACGTCGTCCATTCTGTCTATGCGGTAATTGGACAGATTTAAGTATTTGTCGTTATAACAGGTAAGGTAATACTTATTTTCGTTAAAAATCAACGCAACGGGATTTACTACGTATTTATCCCCGTTTTTACGGTATTTGCGCTGTCCGTGGCAATCGAGATCAAAATACCTGAATTCGAGTTTTTTCCCTGCCGCAATCGCCCTGTCCGCCGCGTCGACGGAATAGTAAACTTTTTCGTTGGTATGTTTCGCGGTATCCGAATAAACGATGTTTTTCGTCATCAGTTTCGCCTTGTGCACGCCAGCCGTCTCCGCTATTTTTTTGGTAAGAACGGCGGTTTTTTTTTCGGTGATAAAATCCGCCGAAATAACCGCGTCCATAAGAATGCGCAACTCCGCCGCGTCGAATTTTCTGTCCGCAACGTAATAAAGATTGCTGCGCGACTTAACCGTCATTACCTCGTAGCCGAAAGCGTTAAGGGATTCTATATCGTCGTAAAGCGCTTTTCTGCCCGTTTCTATTCCGTACTCGGCGAGTTTTGCGATTATTTCGTTGGTAGACAAAGGATGTTCTTCGTCGCTGTACATTCTCAGAATATCCAGCAATACCAACGGTTTTACTTTCTGATGTTCGGATTTTGCCATAGAAGCACCTCTCTTTAATATAATTGTAACACCTGTTTGCCGTTTTGCAAGCCCGTACTTGTAAAATTCAGAAAATTGAAAACCGCTCGGTTTTGCCGAACGGTTTTTCGTCGTTTAATTATCTTTCAGCCGTTTATTCTCCGTCGCTATTTA
>JBJETX010000188.1:0-2447 GCA_051883535.1 Christensenellales bacterium
TTTCCCTTGAAGAAGGTGCGTCGGGAAGAAAAAGACGCGTCGGGAAAGATATGAACTCACTCGGGAAAAAAGGTTTTCTCTCTTCCTTTTTATTAAAGGATATCAAATCGATTGTTTCCGAGCCGAGTCTGGTTATGTCCGTTGCGCTCGGCGTCGTTTTGCTGCCCGTTTTCATATTCCTCGGAGGGGGAACTATTTTCGGAGATATATCCGAATTCCCGTACGGTTCCGAAATATGTTCTCTCGGATTCATCTCGTATTTCACGACGGTGATTATGTGCAGTACGAATTACGTTTCCCTGATGGGAGTTTCTCTTGAAGGGGGAAATCTCGCTCTTATTAAATCTCTGCCGATAAACGTCAGGGATTTCGTCAAAAGCAAACTCGTCGTTTCCAACATCTACAACGCCGTCATCGCTCTTGAATTCTTTATAGTTTTCTCCATCGTTTCAAAGACGCGATTCGGTCCTCTGATCGGATTGATAAACGCGTTGATAATATTTACGTTCGCGTTCGGTATGAGTTGTTACGGACTTTATTGCGATATGAAAAAGCCTACGCTCGTATGGGAAAACATGCAGAAACTTACGAAAAACAACAAACGAGTAATCAAACCGATGCTGTTTGCCCTCGGGTTCGGTATGATATATCTGATAGGCGGTATCGCAATCGGTCTTACGCTCGGAGGGAAACCCGCTCTTGCGGTAAGCGTTTATCTGCTTATCTTTGCGGCGACGGCTTTACCTTTTACGGGAATATGCTTTAATCTCCTGACGAAAAATATGGAAGAACTTTTCGATAAAATCGAATGTTGAGGTGACGAATGAGGAAAATGGCACTCGACGTGGGAACCGTCAGAATAGGGATAGCGACGAGCGACCCGATGGGGATAATCGCAAGCGGATACGAGACCTATACGCGCACCGCCGACTTCGAGGCGGACTTAAAGTACATTGCCGCGCTTGCCGAGAGCAAACAGTGCGATACGTTCGTCGTGGGGCTTCCGCTTAATATGGACGGGACAGAGGGGGCGAAAGTTGCGGAAATACGGGCTTTTGCCGAAGAACTTTCCAAGTACAGCGATCTGAAAATCGTTTTTCAGGACGAACGGTGGAGCACGGTCAGCGCGGAAAAAATGCTTATACAGAGTTCGGTAAGGCGTGATAAACGAAAAAAAATTATCGACAAAGTAGCCGCGACTATAATATTGCAGACTTATCTGGATAAAATACATTGAAAAGAGGAGATAAAAAATGGCTGAAGAAAACAATAAAGACGTGATAATCGACGAAAACGACGAACTTATAACTATGACTTACGACGACGGGACGAGCGAAAACTTCTATAATCTCGCCGAACTCGATTATAAAGGCAAATGGTATATCTATCTCGAACCCGTGGATCCGCCGGAGGATTACGAAGAAGGGGAAGTGCTTATTTACGAGGAAGCGGAGGACGAAAACGGAGAGGAAATCCTTCTGCCCGTTGAAGACGAGAAACTTCTCGACGAACTCGTCGAACTTCTTAACGACGAAATAGACGCGGAATAATTATTTTTTCCGTAAAACGGAGAAAAAAGTTGTTAAATCGTTTGCCAAGTTTGTACGGATATGTTAAAATAACTCCGAAATTACGAACCGATACAGAGAAAGGATTGTTGTCCGTCAAGGAATTGCCCCTTTCGTAGACGGTCGGGGAGAGATAAACAAGGAGGTTTTTTAACAATGTCTGTAATTTCAATGAAACAACTTTTGGAAGCGGGCGTTCACTTCGGTCATCAGACGACTAAATGGAACCCCAAAATGAAGAAGTATATCTTCGATTCGCGTAACGGCGTTCATATCATCAATCTCGAACAGACCGTTGAAGCGCTCGAAAGCGCGTACGCTTTTATCCGCGACGTTGCGGCGAGCGGAAAGTCCATTCTTTTCGTAGGAAAGAAAAAACAGGCGAAAGAAGCGATACAGCAGGAAGCAACCCGTTGCGGACAGTTCTATATGTGCCAGAGATGGCTCGGCGGCACGCTGACCAACTTCTCCACCATCAGAACGAGAATCGACAAACTCAACAAACTCAATCAGATGGAAGCGATAGGCGAATTCGATCTGCTTCCCAAAAAAGAAGTTATTAAACTCAAAGCGGAAAGAGACGTTCTCGAAACCAACCTCGGCGGTATCAAGAACATGCGCGAACTTCCCGGAGCGCTCTTCGTGGTTGACCTTAAAGTCGAACACCTTGCCGTAAAGGAAGCGAGAAGTCTTGGAATTCCGATAGTCGCTCTCGTAGATACGAACTGCGATCCCGAAGAAGTAACGTATCCCATTCCCGGAAACGACGACGCAATCAGAGCGATAAAACTTATTGCGGGAGTTATCGCGGACGCGGTTATCGATGCGAAAGAAGGCAAACAGGAAGTTAAGGAAGAAACCGAAGCGGAAGTAATCGCG
>JBJETX010000189.1:0-10657 GCA_051883535.1 Christensenellales bacterium
AACGTTCCGTCCTTTCTTATTGCGAAATTGACCGCCGTACGGTTGGAAAAATCCGTCTTAGCCACGTTATAGAAATAATCTTTCGTCAACTCGCCCGTCAGGTCGTCGCGGTAATCGTATCCCCAGTATTTATTCAGTTCGTCGTCCGTGCAGAGCCTGTAATACTCTTCGGTTTCTTTCTTCCGTATCGCTCCGAGCGTAAGTCTTTCGCTTTTCAGCGTCGGAATTCTGTTCAACTTCGCCGCCTCGCTGTTTACCGTCATCACGAATTCGGGTTCGAGCCTTAACGGATGATACTGCATTTTGGATATTCGCAATCCTTCCGTTGCCGCGTCGTCCTCTCTGTTTATAAATTCCGTTCCGCACTTCGCGGCAAACTCCCTTACCATAAATACGTTTACGCCTTCGTATCGGTGCAAGGCTTTTTCTATATGTATAACGGTGGAACCGAAGACTTTTTCTCCGAGGCAGAACGCAATCATTTTGCCGTCCGTCTCCACGCACCCCGTTTCAAAATCGTTCAGATCGGCTTTTTCAAGGAATTTTACCGCTTTTTCATACTCGTTTGCGGCGCCTTCCGATTTATCCGGAAGTACGGTTTCTTTCCACTCTTTCAGAAATCCGAAAATTTTCTCCCTGTCGTCGTTGGTTGCCGAACGGAAAACCGCCGTCGGATACGCCGCGAGGAATTTATTTATATGATTTCTCTGCCCCGCGTATTTTTTACCGCGGAAAGAACCCATTTCCGCCGCGGAATAAATATAATCGCGGTAATTTCTGTCGTTTTCGCAGGAAAACGAAGAATATCTCGCCGCAAGCACGGCGGTTTGCTCGGTATTGAGACAGCAATATCTGAGTTTTATTCCCTTTTCGGCGCAATAATCTTCGATTTTTTCCAACGCTCCGTACACGTCGCCGTCCTCGCCTTTAAGCGGAAAATCGAAAGCCGTTCCCCAGAACTCGGAATCGTTTTTCAGAATCAGACAGCCGCACGCTATCGCGTATGAAGCCCCGAATCCCTCCCACATCTTTTTGCAGGTGACGGTTTTATCGCATATACACACGCCTTCGCCTTGGTAAAACCGCTTGAAAAACGACGTCGGTTTCGTGTCAACTGAAACAAATTCCAACATATTTATTTTGTTTTCATCCCCGTTTACGCTTTTATCCGCGCAGTTAAATCATTTTTTCGGGCATAACTATGCGGTCGAACTCTTCTCCCGACAGGTACCCGAGTTCCACGCACGCTTCGCGCAGCGAACAACCGTTTTCAAACGCGGTGTTTGCGACTTTTGCCGCACGCTCGTATCCGATATAATCGTTGAGCGCGGTGACGAGCATAAGGCTGCTTCCCACGTTCTGTTTCATTTTTTCTTCGTTCGCCTCGATTCCGTCCACGCACCTTGCGGCAAAACTGTTCATAACGTCGGTAAGCAGTCTCACGGATTGCAGGAAATTATAAATAATAACCGGCATAAACACGTTGAGTTCGAAGTTGCCCTGACTCGCCGCGAAACTTATAGCCGCGTCGTTCGCCATAACCTGCACCGCCGCCATGGTAACGGCTTCGCATTGCGTAGGATTGACTTTGCCGGGCATAATCGAACTTCCCGGCTCGTTCGCGGGGATCTTTATTTCTCCCAGTCCGCAACGCGGTCCGCTTGCAAGCAACCGTATGTCGTTGGCTACTTTCATAAGATTGGCGGCAAGCGCTTTGAGCGCGCCGTGCGTAACGACGAGTTCGTCTTTTGCCGAAAGCGAATGGAACTTGTTCTCCGCGCTGTAAAAACTGTTGTTCGTAAAACTGTTTATGATATTAACCGCCGTAACCGCAAAGTTCTTCGGAGCGTTCAGTCCCGTTCCGACCGCCGTTCCGCCGAGCGCGAGTCCTCTTAACGCGCCCATGCTGATTTTCAACGCCGAAATCGGACTTTCCACCGCCGCTTTCCATCCGTCTATCTCCTGCGAAAACGCTATCGGCGTGGCGTCCTGCAGGTGCGTACGTCCGATTTTTATCACGCCTTCGTATTTCTTTTCCAATCGCTCGAAACTCTTTATCAGTTTCTCCGCCGCGGGGAAAAGTTTATTGTCTATGGCGAGCACGGCGGCGATATGCATCGCCGTGGGGAAAATGTCGTTCGAACTCTGACTCATATTCACGTCGTCGTTCGGATGAAGAAGTTTCTTTCCCACGCGTTGGTTCGCCCTGTTCGCAATAACCTCGTTGACGTTCATATTGGTCTGAGTTCCGCTTCCCGTCTGCCATACTTTAAGAGGGAAATGCGAATCCAGCCTGTTTTCGATTATCTCGTCGCAAACGTGGGATATTTCGCCTGCCTTTTCCGAAGTCATCTTCTCGGGACGAAGGGTTCTGTTGACGAACGCGCACGCCTTTTTTACGTACGCGAGAGCCTTAATAACGTCCATAGGCATAGTTTCTTCGCCTATATTGAAATTCATAAGACTTCTCTGCGTTTGCGCTCCCCATAACGCCTCTTTGGGAACCATAATCTCCCCCATCGAGTCTCTTTCATAACGATATTCCATTTTAATCTCCTCTTTAATCTTCTCTGACGAACTTCCGTCCGTTATTTATCCGACAGGTATGCGTCGATTGCTTCCGCGGCGGTTTTTCCCGCGCCCATCGCGCTTATTACGGTAGCCGCTCCCGTCACCGCGTCGCCGCCTGCGTACACTCCTTGTATGCTCGTAAGATTGTTTTCGTCTACGACGATACAGCCTTTTGCGTTGAACTCCAATCCCTCGGAGGTTTTTCTGATAAGCGGATTCGGCGTCGTTCCTATCGCTACGATAAAGCAATCCGCTTCGAGCGTTACGAATTCTCCCGAAGGAACGGGTCTTGCTCTGCCGCTTGCGTCCGCCTCGCCGAGGTTCATTTTTTCGCATTTAACCGCTTTTATCCAACCGCTTTCGTCGCCGATCGCTTCCACGGGACTTGCGAGCATAAAGAATTTTATCCCTTCTTCTTTTGCGTTTTCCACTTCTTCTTTTCTTGCGGGAAGTTCTTTCTCCGTCCTGCGATAGACTATGGTTACGTCCGCGCCGAGGCGTTTTGCCGAACGGGCGGAATCCATAGCGACGTTACCGCCGCCGACTACCACGACTTTTTGCGGAATGTACAAAGGGGTTTTGGAATCGCTTTCGTACGCTTTCATCAGGTTGATTCTCGTAAGAAACTCGTTACTCGAATAAACTCCGCAAAGGTTCTCCCCTTTGATTTTCATAAACTGCGGAAGTCCCGCGCCCGTGCCGAGGAAAACGGCTTCGTATTCTTCGCAGATTTCCGCAAGGGTAAGAGTTTTTCCGACTACGACGTCCGTCATAATCTTTACGCCCATATCGATCAGTCCGTCGACTTCGGTTTTCAGTATTTTCTTCGGCAGTCTGAATTCGGGAATGCCGTACGCAAGCACGCCTCCCGCCGTATGCAACGCCTCGAATACCGTCACGTCGTAACCTTTCTTCGCAAGCGCGCCCGCGCAGGTAAGCCCCGAAGGACCGCTTCCCACCACCGCGACTTTTTTGCCGTTCTTTTCTGCCGTATGCGCGGTACGACCCGAAGAATGAGCGTTGTGATAGTCCGCCGCAAACCGTTCGAGTCTGCCGATTCCTACGGGTTCGCCTTTGATTCCGCGGACGCATTTTCCTTCGCATTGCGTTTCCTGCGGACATACTCTTCCGCAAACCGCGGGGAGCGCGTTCGTTCCCGTGATTATTTCGTACGCTTCTTCAAACTTTCCTTCCGCGACTTTTGCGAGAAAATCGGGAATTTTAACGCCGACGGGGCAACCGTTCGTACACGGACGACGTTTGCAGCCGAGACATCTTTTCGCTTCGTCTATTGCCTGTTCCTCAGTGTAACCGAGAGCAACTTCGTCGAAGTTTTTCGCCCTTACGCAAGGCTCCTGACAAGGCATTTCATTCTTAACGGGCGACATATTGGGCATTATTCGTTTACCTCCCGAAACAGGTTGCACGCCTTTTCATAGTCCTTTCTTTCCCGTTGTTTATAACTGCGCGAACGCGTTATACATTCGTCGAAATCGACGAGGTGTCCGTCGAATTCGGGTCCGTCCACGCAAGCGAATTTCGTCTCTCCTCCCACGGTCAGTCTGCATCCGCCGCACATTCCCGTTCCGTCAATCATAATCGGGTTCATACTGACGAACGTCTTTATTCCGTGCCGCTTGGTAAGTTCGGCAACGAACTTCATCATTATTATCGGGCCGAACACGTAAATGCAATCGTAGCGGTTCCCGCTCTCTATAAGCGAAGCGAGAGCGTCGGTGACCAATCCCTTTTCCCCGTCGCTTCCGTCGTCCGTCATGAGTTTGAAAACCGAACAGGTTTCCGCAAATTTTTCTTTGAGAATAACGAGGGAAGAATTTCTGAATCCCGCGATTCCGTGTACTTCCGCTCCCGACGCGGCGAGTTTTTTCGCAACGGGATAAGCAATCGCGCATCCCACTCCGCCGCCGATAACGGCGACTTTTCCGAACCCCTCGGTTTCCGTCGCCTTGCCGAGCGGTCCGACTACGTCGGGAACGAACTCACCTTCTTCAAGCATGGACAGTTTCAGCGTCGTTGCCCCTACCGTCTGAAAAATTATGGCAATCGTGCCTTTTTGTCTGTCAAAATCCGCTATCGTCAGCGGTATTCTCTCCCCGTCGGTTTCCGCCCGTACGATTACGAAGTTCCCGGGTTCCGCTTTAGCCGCGATAAGCGGCGCGTCGAGAACGACTTCCGTAACCGTCGGATTCAACACGGTTTTTTTGATAATGCGATTCATTTTATAAGACTTCCTTATCTCTTAACGGCGCGCTATGCGCAATTATATTTATATTAAAATTTTTTACTATTATAGCGTTTGTTTCCGACCGATGTCAAACGAAAAAACGGTTCTTTTTCGTTTTACGCTCCCTCCTTTAACGTTTTCGTCGCTTATATTCCGCAATTATTTAATACGCGAACACGAAAAAAGGTAACCTTTTATCCGATACAAGGTTACCTTGATTTGAGTTTTTACTTAAAATGATTTATTTGTTTTCCGTAACGGTGAGATAAGCGTCGGGGTTTATTATATTGCCGTTTTCCATTACCGAGAAGTGCACGTGCGCTCCCATAGAATACTCGGCGGTAGCCGTCGTACCCATAGTTCCTATAACGCCGCCTTTCTTTACCGTCTGCCCTTTCGTTACGACGGGTTCGTTGAGAGAAGAGTAAACGGTCGTAAGGGTATCGCTGTGTTTTATCGTCACGGTATTGCCGTTAAGCACGTCGTAACTTACGTCGGTAACCACTCCGTCGTATGCCGCGCAGACTTTGTCTCCCTCCGCACCGCCGAAGTCTATTCCGTTATGCACCGCGTAGTGTTTGAGCGTGGAGTTCCACACGAGGCTGTCCATACTGTAACCCTGAATCACGTTCGCGTTCTGAACGGGGCTGGAAAACACGATCGCCACGGGTTGAGGGTCGTCGCCGCCGGGATTTACCACGGGATCGTCGGTGTTGTCTCCGGGATTAACGACCGGATCGTCGGTATTGTCGCCGGGATTAACCACGGGGTCGTCGTCGCCGGGTTTTACTACGGGATTGTCGGGATTAAGGTCTTCGCCGGGCTTTCCGATTACGCCGTTATTGATAAGAACGGTAACGGTAACCATTGCGGCGATTGCCAGAAGACATACCGCCATTATAATGTAATATACGTTCTTTTTTAAGAAATTTTTCGTTTTCTGAGATGATTGCTTTTTGTCCATAAATTTACCTCCGTTTGGTCATCATCGTTTTCGGTAAGATTATGGACGGATTTTTTTTCGTTATACATCGACGCTTAAAAATTTCAATTAAAATCGATAATCGCCGCTTCTCTCCGCGTCATAAAACGGTTATCGTCGCGTATTCTTTTAGAATGAAACATAAGTTTTTTACCGCGAGAAACGTGACCGTCGCGTTTATAATATTGTTACTTATAATATTCGTCGCGCAAACGGACGTATATCTTCAATCCGTAAAAAACGGACTCAATCTCTACGTTACCGCCGTTCTGCCGTCGATGCTGCCGTTCTTTTTCTTCTCGAAACTTCTTACCGAACTGAATTTTGCCTCCGACGCGGGCAAACTCCTTAGTAAACCTCTCGCAAAACTGTATTCAGCGCCTCCCGTAGGCGGTTACGTTCTTATTATGAGTATGCTTTGCGGTTATCCCGTAGGCGCGAAACTCGTCGGAGAACTGTATGACGGCGGAATAATAAACGAAAACGACGGCAGAAAAATCGCCGCGTTCACCTCGACGAGCGGACCCCTTTTCATCGTCGGTACTATCGGCGTAAGTATGTTCGGAAACAAGACGTACGGCTTCGTTCTGCTCGCTTCTCATTATATCGGGGCTCTTCTTAACGGACTTATCTACCGAGGCAGAAGTTCTTCGCAGTCTCAATCTCCTATCCCCGCCGCGTTAAACGCCGAAGACGTACTTAATAAGTCTATGCTCAATACTTTTCTGAGCGTGGGAATAGTCGGCGGATATATCACTATCTTCAATCTTCTGCTCGACGTATGCTCGGAAACCGGTCTTATTCCGCTTGTATCACGGATAATGGAAAATCTCGGGGTAAACGGCAGGATAACGTCGGGAGTGGCGGGCGGGCTTATTGAAATGACCAAAGGCTGTCTTATGTTGTCCTGCTCGGGGTTTCCTATCCGCATTACTCTTCCCCTTTGCGCGTTCTTAATCGCGTTCGGCGGATTAAGCGTCACTTTTCAAAGCCTGACTTTCCTGTCGAAAATAAAAATATCCCCCGCGTTTTACTTGCTCACCAAGTTTACGCAGGGGATTTTGTCGTCGCTTATTTGCTTTCTTCTCTGTCTTGCCTTTTAATCGAGTTTTACGTTCACTCTCGCAAGCGCGCTGTCGATGCTCTTCTTCGCTTCTTCCATAACGGAATCCAACCGCGCGTCCGCGTCGTTAACCGTTTTTTTGATATCGGAAAGCATTACCGATAAGTTTTCCGCAAGGTCGCGTTCCATTCTGCTTCGTTGCACCAACGCCTGTTGCACGATACGATCGGCTTTTGCGCGCGCTTCCCTCGTAGCGATATCTTCGTCGATAAGTTTAGCCTTGCTTTGTTCGGCAAATTCGATGATTTCCTGCGCTTTCTGCGTCGCCTGAGTGATTTTGTCTTCTCCCGTGGCAATCGCAAGCGCGGCGCGTATCCTGTCAATCAATTTAAGAATCGCCGTTCCGTTTACGATAACTCCGCCTCCGATAAGGGGTTTCTTTCCGTCGTTAATCTCCGTTTCGATATAACTGAGCAGTAAATTGATGTCTTCTTCCATATCCGTGCCTCCTTAACGTTTTCTCATAAGTCCGACTACGTCCTGCGCAACGAATTCCGCCACGCTTTCTCCCGAATCGAACGCTTCTTTCGCCTTCGTCGAACTGATTTCGTTCTCCGCTTTCACGATAACGGTTTCCGCTCCGCACTTTTCGAGGTTGTATTTCGCCATCGCTTTTTCGTATTCCTCGTCAACGGAATTGCGATAACCTCTGTAAATGCACTTTATGCCGTTTTCTTTGCAATAGTCCGCCGCCGTGCCGTCGTAGAATTCTATTCTTACCCTCTTCTTGTATTCCGAAAGGCTTACCGCCGCCATTCTTAAACGGTTATCCACCGAATACCGCGCGGTTTTGTTTTCGTTTACCATCATAACGACGTAACAGAACCCGTATTTTCCCAACGCCTTTTCCACTACGAACTTATGTCCGAGAGTAAACGGGTCGAACGTGCCCGTGACGGCGCATTTCGTTACGTTCCTGTAAAAATCAAGGCTCGTTTCCCCGAAAGTTCTCGTTGAAACGTAAGCGTAAAATTCCCTCTGCGGCGCGTCGGTGAATTTTCTTTCCACGACTACCGTTCCGCCCTCGGCAAGAATATCCGATTCCGCAATCGCGCGCAACGCTTTGTCGGGAATGCCTTTCCCGTACGGCGGATCGCACAGCACCACGTCCGCTTTTACTCCTCTCGACGCAAGCCGTCTTACGCAATCGGAAAAATCCCCGCGCATTATTTCGAACGTTCCCGGTTCGAGGAAAGCGACGTTCTTTTTTATGAGGTCGATCGAAGCCGCCGCTCCGTCGCAGAAATATACTTTTTCCGCGCCTCGGCTCAACGCTTCTATCCCGAGTCCGCCCGTTCCGGCGAACAAATCCACGACTACCGCGCCTCTTATCTCCGTCTGTAAAACGGCAAAAAGCGCCTCTTTGACTTTATCGGTAGTCGGTCGGACGTTGTCGTTCAGGGGCGGCTGAATTTTTCTCCCCTTGTATTTTCCGCTGATTACCCTCATTCCTTTTCCGCTCTGTTCCTGTTAATCAGACAACCCGCTTCGATTATTTTTCTTTCTTCGGGCGTAACGTCGTCCATTTTGAGAACGATTTTCTTTCCCTGTCCGTTTCTTACCACGAGCGCGTCGATCTTCTTTTCGTCGAAAATCCTGTCCACGTCTTTGATAACCACGATATCGTCCGTTTCGAACTTATAATCGCCGTCGTAAATAAACGGCAACATTCCCCAGTTGATAAGATTACTGCGATAACGCTTGGTAGCGTATTCGGCAGCGATATTCGCCACTCCGCCGAGAACTCTCTGGCAACTTGCCGCCTGTTCTCTCGCACTGCCGTCTCCGGGTTTTACCGCGTAAATAACGCTTCCTATCTCGATTTCTCCCTCAACGCCGGCAAGACGGGCGGCGGCGAGGTATTCTTCGGTGGGATTTTTGCTCTCTGCGGCAATCGCTTTCGCTCTTCCGACGTAATCGGGACGCTTTCTGCTGAGAGTGAACTCGGCGAGACGAAGCGGATTGCTCCTGTAACTGCTCGTTTCCCCCGAAGGAATAAGTTCGTCGGTAGTCGTAACGGGGTCCGAGATAACGGCAGCCGTTTTCATTATCAGATTTCGTCCGAGTTTCAGCATCTCGGGCCAGTCCGCGATATTGGGTCCGTAAACGAGCGAATAGTTTTCGTCTCCCTTTCCGAAACAATCGGTAACCCTTTTTTCGTAAATACTTCCGTCGTAAACGTAGGGTTTGATTTTTTTGTCGTATTCGATTTCCGTAGCGGAAGTGAGGAAGCCTCCGTTTGCCGCGGTTGCCGCAATGCTCCTCGCGTCCATAAGCGCAACGCAGGCAAGTTGTCCTTCGCCGGGCTTGCTTCCTTCCCTCGACTCGAAGTTTCTCGTCGTATGTCTTATTGAAAGACCGTTATTTGCAGGCACGTCGCCCGCTCCGAAACACGGTCCGCAGAACGCCGTTTTTACGTTCACGCCCGCTTTGATAAACTCCGTGATTATTCCTTTCTTTGAAAGTTCGGCGTACAGCGGCTGACTTCCCGGATAAACGCTCATCGATATGCGACCGTCCATGCCGCCGTTTTGGGAAAGAATTTCCGCCGCTTCGACGAGGTTGTCGTAAGTTCCGCCGGCGCAACCCGCTATTATCGCCTGATCGACGCGGATTTTTCCGTCGATTATTTTATCCGTGAGTTTAAGCGAACCTTTTTTCAGCAGTTTGTTCCCCGCCTCTTCGACCTTGGAAAGTATTTCGTAGGGGTTCTCTTTCAGTTCCCTTATCGTATACGCGTTGGACGGATGGAAAGGCAACGCAATCATTGGTTCGACCTCGGACAGGTTGACGGTAATGAGTCCGTCGTAACAACACTCTTTCTTCCTTTCCAGCCTGCGATAGTCGCTCTCCCTTCCGTGAACGCGCAGATATTCTTCCGTCTTTTCGTCCGTCTCCCATACCGAACTCAGACACGTCGTTTCCGTCGTCATAACGTCTATTCCGTTGCGATATTCCACGGACAGGTTCTTTATTCCCGAACCGAAAAATTCCATTACTTTGTTCTTTACGAATCCGCAGGCAAAAGTCTCTTTGATTATCGTAAGCGCGACGTCCTGCGGCCCCACGCCTTTTCTCGGTTTCCCTTTCAGTTCCACGCCGATTACGTCGGGATATGCGACGTCGTAAGTTTTGCAGAGCAACTGTTTGACGAGTTCTCCGCCGCCTTCTCCGATCGCCATCGTGCCGAGCGCGCCGTATCTCGTATGCGAATCGCTGCCGAGTATCATCTTTCCGCAACCCGCCATTCTTTCGCGCATATAACTGTGAATAACTCCCTGATGCGCGGGAACGTATATTCCGCCGTATTTTTTCGCCGCGGAATATCCGAAGTTATGGTCGTCTTCGTTAATCGTGCCGCCTACCGCGCAAAGACTGTTATGGCAGTTGGTAAGAACGTACGGTATGGGGAATTTTTTCAATCCGCTCGCTTTCGCAGTCTGAATAATTCCGACGTAAGTTATGTCGTGACTCGCCATACAGTCGAAACTTATCATAAGTTTTCCGCCCTTTACCGTGGGCTTGTTTTTGTTGTGCGCGTCGAGAATTCCGTACGCAATCGTACCTTTGTACCACTCCGCTCCCCCTCTCGCAAGGGCTTCTTTTTCGGGTATGCGTTTTCCGTCCGCGTAATATACTTTTTTTCCGATTTTTCTGATTACCATTATCTTTCTCCGATTCAAGCCGTATATCGTCGTACGGCTTTATATTTTATTCTATTTGTTTTATTCTAACA
>JBJETX010000190.1:0-2421 GCA_051883535.1 Christensenellales bacterium
GGCGCGTTCGACGGATATGCGCAGTATATTAACGCGATTACCATACCGCTCAATCTGTATTTCCTCGAAGAAGGCGCGTTCCGAGATTGCCTGGTCACCACGTTTGCAAGAACGCCCGAGAAGAGCGGAGAAACCAAATTGGATTACGTCGTAATAGATAACGACCGCGCGATTTATCAGAAAGACGAATGCCCGTACGCAGCGATAACGGGAAGAGGAAGCGGTTACGTTTTCAAGGCGGCGGAGAGCAACACCGTGGTCGGATATACCGCGGACTATAGCGAAGGAACGGAATATACTTTGCTTGCGGGAACGGAGAGAATAGGCGCGTACGCTTTTGCAAACGCGACATACCTGACGGCGTTAAGGGGGACGGAATCCGTTGTCGGGATAGGAAAACAAGCGTTCAGAAACGCCGCCGAACTCGTTACTTTCGGAGCGACGGACGGAAAGATAACGCTCAACAAGGAAATCGCTTACGTCGGAGAAGAAGCGTTTGCGCAATGTACTAAGATAAACGCGGTGGAAGTCGAAAGCGGTTCCGTGCTTGCTTTTATCGGGAAAAACGCGTTTTATCGTACGAACTGGTACGACGCGAAGAAGGGAATCAAAGTTATACGGTTTACCGACGACGACGGAAGAGAAACGGGAATTATACTCGGTTATTACAGCGGTTCGCTCGGTTCGGACTACGATAAAGACAAAGCGTACGACGCGGACGGAAACGAAAGCGCGACGGGCGAGTATTTCGGAATAAAAGCGGACGGAGCGACGTTGCTTATGACGAGCGGGGGAAGCGTTGCGTACGTTATCATAGATTTTGAAGTGAAGTTTATATGCGACGGCGCGTTCGACGGATTGAATGCACAGAAATATACGTTTAATAAAGGCGTAAAAGAAATAGGAGACAGAGCGTTCGCCGGTCACGCGGCGCTTGAAGAAATAGTGTTTAAGGAAGCGTTCGGCACGGAAGGAACCAATCTCGGAGACGAGGTGTTCTACGGCAGAGGAACGGCGATAACCGTCAGATCTGGTTCGGAGGCGGTGAAAAATATCATAACTTCGGGACTTAACTGGAATACGTATTCGGAAATACTTTTATTGATTATATAATATGAAAAGAATACTTACGATACAGGACGTGTCCTGCGTTGGACAATGTTCGATAACCGTTGCTTTGCCGATAATATCCGCATTCGGTATAGAAACGTGCGTTTTGCCGAGCGCGGTACTGAGTACGCATACGGGCGGTTTCAGCGGTTTTACTTATCACGACCTTTCCGAAGATTTTCCGTCGATTATTGCCCATTGGAAGAAAGAGGGCATAACTTTCGACGGGTTTTATACGGGATATATCGCTGACGGAAAGCAGATGGATTATATTCTGCGGATTTTCGACGAACTCGGAACGGAAAACGCTAAAATAATCGTTGACCCCGCTATGGCGGATTTCGGGAAGTTATATAAAGGTTTTGACGGGGATTTCGTCGGGCAGATGGCGCGGCTCGTCGCAAAAGCGGATTACGCGTTACCGAATATCACAGAAGGCGCGTTGCTCACGGGTAGCGAGTACGTCGAGAAAAATCATACGAAAGAGTATATCGAAAAAATTTGCCGAGGAATAGCGCGTATAGGCGCAAAAAACGTCGTTCTTAAAGGCGTTAATTTCAAAAACGGTGAAATCGGCGTCGCTACGTTCGACGGTGACGGAATAAACTTCCATATGCACGAAAGAGTGCAAAGAAGTCTGCACGGAACGGGAGACGTTTACGCCTCGTATTTTGCGGGCGCGCTTTTCAGCGGTTGCGGAGCGGACGAAGCAGCCTCAGCAGCCGCGGAATTTACCTTGTCGGCAATTAAACAAACCGTATCCGACGAAAGTCATTGGTACGGCGTAAAATTTGAAAAAATCATTCCCGAAATCGTGGAGTTTGCCGCGAAAATCAAAAATTAATTACATTATATCGTGAGGATTGCGAGGTCCTTTTTTCCCGAAGCCCGAACCACGTTTCATAATTACACCGAGAATTACGATAAGAAGAGCGAGAACGAACGCGCCGCCTCCGAGAGCAATTCCTATGATTGCTTTTTCGCTGAGGACGGAGGCTTTATCCGAACCGTCCGAAGAAGCGGTTTCAACTTTTTTCCACTTCGCATACAGTGTAGTATCGTCGTCAATAGAGGACAGGCTCAGTACGCGTTCACCCGAATAATCCGGGGTCAGATACCATCCTTCGAACGTATATCCGTCCTTGTAAGGAGAAGCGAGCGGAGTTCCGAGAACGTATGCTTCGAGAGAACTGTTTTCGCCGTCCGACGAGAGCGTGACGCGGCATATTTTCCATTCGTAAGTTTTATCGGCAGTCGTGCCGTCCGACCATACGTAATTTTCTTTGTCGTTCAGCGAGGCGATAATCGTAT
>JBJETX010000191.1:0-2407 GCA_051883535.1 Christensenellales bacterium
TACGACGCGTTATATTACGAACTCGTAGACCTTGAAAAAGAATACGGTTCGCTTCCCGATTCGCCTACGCACAGAGTGGGTGGCGCTCCTCTCAAAGAATTTACTCCTTATACGCATAAACTTAAACTGTATTCTCTCGATAAGGCGAAAGGCGAGGGAGAACTCGACGCGTACTTTGCGAGAACGGAACGGGCTTTGGGGAAACTGCCGCAGATGACGGTGGAACACAAATTCGACGGACTTACGCTTTCGATAACGTACAAAAACGGGCAACTCGTCGGAGCGGCGACGAGGGGAGACGGAACCACGGGAGAACTCGTCACCGCGCAGGTTAAAACGATAAGAAGCGTACCTCTCACCATATCTTATAAGGGAGAAATAGAAATTCAGGGCGAAGGGCTGATGCGCCTCAGCGCGCTGAAAAAATATAACGAAAAAGCGCGCGTACCGCTTAAAAACGCAAGAAACGGCGTGGCGGGCGCGATAAGAAATCTCGACCCGAAAGTAACGGCGAAACGCTCGTTGGATTTTGTCGCGTACAACGTCGGATTCGTATCCGAAAACATTTTTTCCACGCAAAAAGACGTACACGATTTTTTATTGAAAAACGGGTTTTTATGCGACGACTCTTTTACCGTGGTAAACAGCGCTGAAGAGGCAAAAGCCGCCATATCCGCAATAGAGAAAAAACGCCCCGAACTCGATTTTCTTATAGACGGCGCGGTGCTTAAAGTAAACGACCTTGCTTTGCGCGACGAACTCGGATTTACCGAAAAGTTCCCGAGATGGGCGCTTGCATATAAGTTTGAAGCGGAAGAAACCACTACGCTGTTAAAAAACGTCGTATGGCAGGTTTCGCGTACGCAGAAACTCAATCCGCTCGCGGAACTCGAACCCGTTGAACTTATGGGCGTAACCGTGAAAAAGGCTACCCTTAATAACTATTCCGATATCCTAAAAAAGGGTGTTAAACTAAAATCGAGGGTGTTTATACGCAGGAGCAACGACGTTATTCCGGAGATAACCGGACTCGCTTCGCTTACCCCCGATTCCGTCGACGTTCCCAAGCCGACGCATTGTCCCGCGTGCGGCGCGCCCGTAAGGGAAGAAGGAGCGTTTCTTTACTGCACGAACCCTGAAAAATGCGCGCCCGCGGTAGTTGCCGCGCTCGACCATTTTGCGCAGAAGTCCTGTATGAATATAGACGGATTCAGCGAAAAAACCGCAGAACTTTTATACAACGAAATGGGTGTAAAATATCCGTATCAGTTATACGAACTTACGGTGGACGACGTATTGAAACTTGACGGATTTCAGGAAAAGAAGGCGAAAAATCTTATTGACGGAATTGAAAAAAGCAAGGAAGTTTCTCTC
The DNA here is from genome assembly GCA_051883535.1 of Christensenellales bacterium. Lineage (GTDB taxonomy): Bacteria > Bacillota > Clostridia > Christensenellales > DTU072 > CAG-1782. The sequence goes on from JBJETX010000191.1 coordinate 1,375, forward strand.
GACAGATTCATATTTGCGCTCGGCATTCCGACGATAGGAAAAAAGACTGCGAAGCAACTTGCCGACGAATTCGGCTCTTTGGAGGAGATTGCGAAGGCGAGCAAAGAGAGACTTTGCGCTCTGGACGATTTCGGCGATATAACGGCGGAAAACGTCGCGGCGTTTTTTGCGGACCCGAACAACCGCGATCTTATCGAAAAACTTTTCGCTTTGGGCGTTAAAATCAAAGTCGAAGAGAAGAAAGAGGGTATTTTCAGCGGAAAGAACGTCGTTCTTACGGGCGCGTTAAGCAGATACAAGCGTTCCGCGGCGGCGGCGATTATCGAAGAACTCGGCGGAAAAACGAGCGACGGTATCTCGAAATCCGTCAATCTCGTTATCGCGGGCGAAGACGCGGGAAGCAAACTCGACAAGGCTAAAAAAGCGGGAATAGAAATCTGGGACGAGGCGCGTTTTATCGAGGCAATATCCGCAAACGATGGAAAATAGGTTTTTTCAAAGAAAAACGGAAAAACGGACGTACGTTACGGGAGAGCGCGACGAAAAGCGATTCTCCCATTTTTTTTATTATTTATAATAAAATAATTGTCAGACCGTCTCGGTTATGATATAATTATCGAAATAAAAAGGCAAAGGGGACGCTTATGCGCAGTATGACCGGATTCGGCAGGGGTTATGCCGAGAAAGATAACGTAAAAGTAACGGTGGAAATCAAGACGGTAAATCACAAACAACTTGATTTGTCCGTCAAAGCGCCGAGAACGGTTTTTTTCTGCGAAGACGCGATAAGAAAAATCTGCAAAAAGAACATTACGCGCGGACACGCCGACGTTTTCGTAAATTTTGCGGACGAAAGAGAAGGCAGAAGGCAACTTTCCGTCGACGTTTCCCTTGCGGAACAATATCTTTCGGCGGCTAAAAAACTCTGCGACATCGGGATTAAGGACGACCTTACCGTATCGCAGATAATGAGAATGCCCGACGTTATTACTTCCGAATCCGAAGACGACGAAAGTCTCACCGAAGAACTCGT
>JBJETX010000192.1:0-2400 GCA_051883535.1 Christensenellales bacterium
ATTTTCCGATCCAGTTTATCTGCTCGGTTTTGATTCTGTCAAGATAGTCAAGGTCGGAAAGATTTTTAAGAAGTCTGTCCGCATAGTTACGGATTCTCAAAAACCACACGTCTTTCTCTTTCTGAACGACTTCGCTTCCGCAACGGTCGCATATTCCGTTCTGACTTTCTTCGTTCGCAAGTACGACTTTACATTGCGGACAGAAATTAACCATCGTCTTGGATTTATACGCAAGTCCTCTCTTGAACATTTGCAGGAAAATCCACTGAGTCCAATGATAATAATCGGGATCGGTAGTGTCCACTACTCTGTCGAAATCGAAAGAAAAACCGACGCTCCTTAATTGCTTATCGAAATTATGAATATTTTCGTCCGTGATAATTCTCGGGTGTTTTTTCACCTTCATAGCGTAGTTTTCCGTCGGAAGTCCGAAAGCGTCGTATCCGATCGGGAAAAGCACGTTATATCCTTCCAGCCTGCGTTTTCTTGCAACTACTTCAAGTCCTGCGTATGCGCGGATATGTCCGACGTGCATTCCCACTCCGCTCGGATAAGGGAATTCTATCAGTCCGTAGAACTTCTTTTTACTCTTATCTTCTTCGGCGTGGAATACGTTATTCGAATACCAGTAATCCTGCCATTTTTTTTCTATTTCTTTGAAATTATATGTGTTTGCCATTCAAACCTCGCACCTTGCTTTTGTTTTCGATTTATATTATCACAACGAACCGCGTTTGTCAATTTATACAGGGTATAACGCAAAAATAATAAGGCAAAAAAACGAAAAAACTCGCAAATTCCGCAAAAGAATAAGCGAGTTTATAAAATGGTGACTCCTAGGAGATTCGAACTCCTGTAGCCGCCGTGAGAGGGCGGAGTCTTAACCGCTTGACCAAGGAGCCACAACGCAAATAATATAGCATAAAACTTACCGCTTTGCAAGCGTTTTTTATCGGAAATTAAACGCCGTTGCGCTCTATCCCTATTTTTTTCATTTTATATCTTGCTGCCACCGCACAATATATAACTGCGTATACCGCCACGGTTATTCCCGCTATGGCGAATATCTCCCAAGGGAACGTAGCCGTAATATGCCTGTCGATAAGCGCGGCGAACGAAGGAATAAGCGAATTTACCGTCAGAGATAAAACGGTGCCGAGAATCACGCCGCAGACGGATATTTCCACGCTCTCCGCAAGCATAAGAAGGAAGTATTTGCCCTCGTCAAGTCCCGCGGAACGGTATATGCCGAATTCGCGCCTGCGCTTTATCGTCATTGCTATCGTCATATTCGCTATCCCGGCAAATCCGACCGCAATAACTATTATCTGCAAAATTCTCAGTAAGCGCGCTATCCCGTCCACGCCCACGCTCGCCGCATACGCCCACTCCCCGAATCCGAGGATATAGCAACCTTTCGCATGCAATCTGTCCTTTACGTCCGCATAGAGGTCGCCTTGCGGCATATTTCCGTCGGCGTTTACGAATATAACACTCGAAGCGAACGGATAATCGCACCCTGCCGCGTTAATAAAAATCACGCGGTCGTTCGCCGTTTTTTCTTCGTCGGAGGCGACTATTCTGAATTTGTAACTTTTTCCGTTAAGAGATATTTCCGCCTCGTCTCCGACTTTTTTCCCGAGTCGGTTGAGCATATCGTAACTGAATACCGCCGCGTTCTCTTCGTTGTCGAAAACTTCCTTTTCGCTATCGCTTAAATCTAACGCGCAAGCAAGGTCTTCCGCTTTTTCGGCTGCGTATACCGTCAAATCCGTTTCTCTTCCGTTAATAACCGTTTCAAACTTCTCGTATCTCAGCAAATCGGACGAACCGATACCGGGCGTATTGTTAAGCAATTCGTTTACCGATTCCATATCCGCCCCCGAAACAGCCGCCTGAACCGTATAATCCGCGTCGAAACGAGCGGACGACGGTTTTGAAGCGTCGATAATAATTCCTACGATACTTACCGTTATAAAAGCGAACGTCAACACCGCGCCGAGCATACAGGACAAAGACGCGGCTTCGGCGTTTCTTTTCACGCTCACGGAAGCAAGCCTGCTTACGCCCTTGCCGACTCCGAATAAAGCGGACGCGGCGTTCATAACGTAAGGCGCGGCGAGAATAACCAGCAGAACCGCAGATATCGTCAGACATATCGTAAAAAGCGCGGTCGTTTTTTCCGCAAACGCGACTCCTAGCGCGCTCGCGCAAATCAGACAAACGGGAATCAGAATAAATACGGGGCGAACTTTTTTTACGGTTTTAGCCGCGTCGTTCTGCCTCTTGACCGAACGCCTTACGAGGTTGACTACGGGAACAATCGAGCCCGCAACGGAGATTACTATCCCGAGAAACACCGAAGCGACGTAATTAAAAACGGAATATACGACGGCGTCG
>JBJETX010000193.1:0-2396 GCA_051883535.1 Christensenellales bacterium
CACGCGCGCACGCTTTTGCAAGCGTTTTCCGTCGTAGTCGGTTTCTTCTCATAAAATAAAAGGTGTGTCATAAACGGGACTATTAAGCGTTTACAAAACCGCCGTGAAGGCTTATACTTCAATCATAAAACGAAAACGGAGGACTTAGCAATGACTACCGTGGCAATCGGAATTAACAAAAACAACGTAAAAACGCTCGCTCCTTTTATCTGCGGCGGCGTAAACAAAATAGTGGGTTTCGGCGAAAGCGCGAAGTTCTGGAAAGTCACCTCTCTTTCCGGCAACGTCAGAAACGAATTTATCTTCGACAAAAGGGATTTCGCCACTTCCGCGGATATTCTCGGAACGCTCGTCAGTATAGTGAGATAAATTCTCAGTCGCCTTCCGTTTCTCCGCCGAGTTCGCGTTTTATTCTCGTCGTGGATATTTCGGGCGTACGCGGCAGATACACGACGCGGCACGAGTCGGACAGAAAATCGAATTTTCCCTTCCAGTCGTCGCCCATAACGAACGTGTCGATACCGTACGTTCTGACGTCTTCGGATTTCTGCTCCCAACACGTTTCGGGAATAACGAGGTCGACGTATCTCAATGCTTCGAGCATCTGTTTACGCTCTTCGTAAGAAAAATAGCATTTCTTGTTTTTCTGCGCGTTGAATTCGTCGGTGGACAACCCTACGACGAGATAATCTCCGAACTCTTTGGCGCGTTTGAGCAGATTTATATGTCCGTAATGTAACAAATCGAACGTGCCGTAAGTAATGACTTTTTTCATATTTCTCCCCCAAAACTGATTTCCGCTATCAGCGCGGCTGTTTTTTCGGCGGCTTTGCCGTTCTCGAACGAACCCGCTTCTTCGAGATGCTTTTTAATCGCAGAGTCGAACGCGTTCTCGTCGAATCCGAGAATTTTATCTACGATTTCTTCGTTCGTCTCGGCAATCGGATAAGGCCATTTGCACACTGGATAAGCAAAACTCCTCTCGTGTTCATCGTAATTTACCATATCGGGCGCGTATACGAAAATCGGTTTTCCCGTGAATATCATATCCCACATCGCGGACGAATAATCGCTTATCATAGCGTCGGAAGCGGCTATAATTTCCTGCATATCGGGATATTCCGTGACGTCGGTTACGTTGTTTCCCGTATCCGCTTTTCCCTCGACGAAACCGTGTCCGCGGTAAAATATCGTCCACTCCCCTCCGAAACGCTTTTCGAGCGCGCCCGCTACGGCGGCAAAGTCAAGCCCGTGCGCGTCGGACGCGAACCCGTTGCGGAACGTCGGCGCGTAGACGAGTATTTTTTTATCCGTCACGCCGTAATACGCGCGCACTTTCTCCGCCGCTTTCGCCTTCTTTTCTTCGTCGAACAGCAGCGAGTTGCGCGGAAGTCCCCATCCGAGAAACGCGTCTTCGGAAAACCTGAAAGAGGCTGCCGTGTCCTTCGTGAAAAAACCGCTGCCCGAAATAAAATAATCGGGTTGAGGATTGCGCATTGCGAACTTCTTTAAGGCGGCTTTGCTCCTGTCCTGCAGATAGTCGTACCCGATGTGTTTATAATTTATCGCGCCGTGCCAGGTGTTGACGTATATCTGTTTTTTTCTCTTAGGCATATAAGACGGAACGCTGTCGTTATATACGACGGTTTTTGCTCCGAGTTGCGCGAAAACGTAGGCGAGCGTGTTCATTCCGACGACCTTAATTCCCTGTTCCGACACTTCGCCGCAGGTCTCGGGATAGTCGCTGACCCATACCATACGGAATTTATCTCCGTATTTTTCTTTCAACGCAAGCGCGACGTACTTTGGATTGCAGGCAAATCCCTTTCTTTTCGTAGCGACGAAAACGACTTTGTCTTTACTTAAAGGAATAAACGCGCTCAGCATACGGAACACGACTCTCGCCGTTTTATGCACGAAAAGTTTGACTTCTCTTACCGCCGTCTTCAACGCGGAAACTTTCACCCCGTCCGCACGACTGCGTTCTCCGTCCGTCTTTGCGAACGTCCGTCCGTTTGTCAACCCTAAATACTCGTTCCAGAATCCCAGACTCGTAATTTCTCCGAAATTCTCGCGGTAGTCGGTTTTCGCCTTGTCGAAACCGGCGTTTACGTTTTTCAAAACGGATACGCATTTTTTAACGCACGAAAAGGCTTTTTTATAACTTCTTCTCGTGACGAACCCGTCCGTTCCCGAAGGGTTGACGTTAAGTGCGCTTTTCGCTCCGAAAAACGCTTTCCAGGACGGTCTTGCCGACGGCACCGTAACGCGTTTTCCCCAAGGTAAAAGCCACCCGTTGAGGGTAAGAATCGCCGCGATTTTTTTCGCCGCGCTCATACGGCACGAGGCGCGATAAGTTTCCTTATAATCCGTCGGAGGATCCGCTTTTTCGCTTG
>JBJETX010000194.1:0-7813 GCA_051883535.1 Christensenellales bacterium
ACGAAGATAAACTTATCAACAACTAAAAAACAGGGAGAACACCCGATATGGTTAAAGAAAATATTGTGCAGGGCGCGCATAACGCGCCCCACCGTTCCCTTTATCACGCTCTCGGACTGACCGAGGAGGAACAGTCCCGTCCGCTTATAGGAATAGTGAGTTCCTATAACGAGATCGTTCCCGGGCATATGAACCTCGACAAAATAGCCGAGGCGGTAAAACTCGGCGTGGCTATGGCGGGAGGAACGCCGATAATGTTTCCGGCGATCGCCGTGTGCGACGGTATCGCAATGGGACATACGGGAATGAAATATTCGCTTATCACGCGCGACCTGATTGCGGATTCCACCGAAGCGATGGTGCTTGCCCACGGGTTCGACGGTCTCGTAATGATACCGAACTGCGACAAAAACGTTCCCGGATTGCTTATGGCGGCGGCGAGGGTGAATATCCCCACGATTTTCGTAAGCGGAGGTCCGATGCTTGCCGGAAGAGTGGACGGAAAGAAGACGAGCCTTTCGAGTATGTTCGAAGCGGTGGGAGCGTATAAAGCGGGCAGAATCGACGAGAAACAACTCCGCGTCTGCGAAGAAAACACCTGCCCGACGTGCGGTTCGTGTTCGGGAATGTACACGGCTAACTCTATGAACTGTCTCACCGAAGTCCTCGGTATGGGACTTAGCGGAAACGGCACGATACCCGCGGTGTACTCCGCGAGAATCGAACTTGCCAAACGCGCGGGTATGCAGATTATGGAACTCGTCAGGAAGAACGTTCGTCCGCGCGACGTAATGACCGCCGGGGCGATAAGAAACGCGCTTACCGCGGATATGGCTCTCGGGTGTTCGACGAACAGTATGCTTCACCTGCCGGCGATAGCCAACGAATGCGGCGTGGAATTCAACCTCGATATGGCGAACGAAATCAGCGAAAGAACGCCGAATCTGTGCCATCTCGCGCCGGCAGGTCCCACCTATATGGAAGATCTCAACGCCGCCGGCGGCGTTTACGCGGTGCTCAAAGAACTTGCAGGACTCGGACTGCTCGATTTGTCGGTTACGACCTGTACGGGGAAAACGCTTGGCGAGAATATAGCAAACGCGGTAAACCGCGATACGAGCGTTATCAGAACGCCCGACAATCCGTTCGGGAAGACGGGAGGAATAGCCGTCCTCAAGGGCAATCTCGCGCCCGACGGCTGCGTAGTAAAACGCAGCGCGGTCGCGCCCGAAATGCTCGTTCACGAAGGTAAAGCGAGGGTGTTCGACAGCGAAGAAGAAGCGATTGCGGCGATATACGGCGGCAAGATAAACAAAGGCGACGTCGTGGTGATAAGATACGAAGGACCTTCGGGCGGACCCGGAATGAGAGAAATGCTCAATCCCACTTCCGCGATAGCGGGAATGGGGCTCGGAAAAGACGTCGCGCTTATTACGGACGGACGGTTTTCGGGAGCGACGAGAGGCGCGTGCATAGGACACGTTTCACCCGAAGCGGCGAGAGGCGGAACAATTGCGTACGTGCGCGAAGGGGACGTCATATCGATAAATATACCCGAATACAGAATCGAACTCAAAGTGTCCGACGAAGAACTCGAAGAGCGCAGACGCACGACGGAAATAAAGAAAAAGACGGGTGTAAAAGGTTGCCTTGCGAGATACGCGGCGCAGGTAAGTTCGGCGGACAAAGGCGCGATTATCAATAAATTCGGAGAATAAAAATGACGGGAAGAGAACGGAGAAAACTTGCGCGCGGATTGTCGTCCCTCGGAGTTTTCAGAGGAGTATTGCATAGCGTAACGATGACTGCGTTCGTTTCGGTTCTTAACGCAAAGAGTATTAAGGAAAAAACCGAAGCGTACGGCGAGTTCGTTTATTCCCTTGCCGAAGACGATTACTGTTTTTCGGATTTTCTCCGCAGGGTCGTGTATTCCGACGAAAACGCATACGTGGTAGCGGCGGCGAAAAAACGCGAGGTTCCGTCTTTTCTGAAAGAAAACGCGGTGAAAGAACTGCGATTATTCACGGAACTTACCGAACTGACGCCCGAGGACGTTTTCGGGAAAAATTACGACGGATACGTTCCCGTTTTCGGGAACGAACGCGTTGATTTCGTCGCAGAATACGAGGAGCGGCTGAAAAACGCGGATAAATACGGGTACGGCATTTTCGCTTCGGCAAAAATGTTCCGTTTCGACGGCAAAGAGATATTGCCCGTCCGTTCGGCGGACGGAATATCCGCGGACGAATTCGTCGGGTACGAAGACGAACGGCGGAAAGTTTTCGAGAACACCGCGGCTTTATGCGCGGGCAGACCCGCCGCGAACGTATTGCTGTTCGGTGACGCCGGCACGGGAAAATCGTCTACGGTAAAAGCCTGCGCGAATTATTTCGCGGACAGGGGAGTAAGGCTTATTGAACTAAGAAAAGACCAACTTCTCGATTTGTCTTACGTTATGGGAAGGATTGCGGACAATCCGTTGAAGTTTATCGTTTTTATCGACGATTTGTCCTTCAACAAAAACGACGACAGTTTCAGCATGCTGAAAGCGACGCTCGAAGGCTCGGCTGCGGCGAAGGCGGGGAACGCGGTTATCTACGCTACGAGCAACCGCAGACATATAGTAAAAGAGTGTTTTTCCGACAGGGAAACAGGGGACGATATTCATCATAGCGACACGGTGCAGGAACTCATGTCTCTGTCCGACAGGTTCGGGCTTACGGTTTACTTCGGGAAACCCGATAAAGCGACGTATCTTACCATAGTGCGTAAACTTGCCGAAAGAAAAGGCATAAACCTGCCGAAAGAGCGGCTCGATACGGAAGCGGAAGCGTTCGCGCTCAACCGCGGAAGCCGTTCTCCGAGGGCGGCGGAGCAATACGTCGACAGTCTGTTACAGAGAGGCGATAACGAATGAAGAAAGAAATAATGACGTTGGATAACGTATATAAAGCGAGATACGCGCTTAAAGACGTGGCGATAAAAACGGACGTGCTGTACGCTCCGAAACTCGTTCCCGGCGCGGAATTGTACCTTAAAACGGAAAATCTGCAGATAACGGGTTCGTTCAAGGTGCGCGGCGCTTATTATAAAATGTCACGACTGACCGCGGAGGAAAAGGCGAGAGGTATAGTCGCCTGTTCGGCGGGGAACCACGCGCAGGGGGTCGCGCTCGCGGCGCAGAGAAACGGCATAAAGGCGGTTATCTGTCTGCCCGACAGCGCGCCTATATCGAAAGTCGAAGCGACGAGAAGTTACGGCGCGGAGATACGGCTCGTCGAAGGCGTGTACGACGACGCTTACGCCGAGGCGTTAAGGCTGAGAGACGAAGAAGGGTACACGTTTATACACCCGTTCAACGACGCGGACGTTATCGCGGGACAGGGAACGATAGCGTTGGAACTTTCCGAACAACTGCCCGATATGGACGCGGTTATCGTGCCCGTGGGCGGCGGAGGATTGATTTCCGGCGTTGCGTATACGATAAAGAGCCTTAACCCGAACGTCAAGGTTTACGGAGTACAGGCTTCGGGCGCGCCCTCTATGCTCAATTCCATTCACGACGAGCATATAGAAAAACTCGATTCCGTATTTACGATTGCCGACGGAATCGCGGTAAAAGAACCGGGAACGCTTACTTACGAGTTGTGTTCTCAATACGTGGACGAAATAGTGACGGTTAGCGACGACGAAATATCCGCGGCGATTCTCGCGTTAATGGAGAAACATAAACTCGTCGTCGAAGGAGCGGGCGCGGTTGCGGTCGCGGCGGCGATGTTCGGCAAAGTGGACGTAAAAGGCAAAAAGACCGTATGCTTGCTTTCGGGCGGAAACATAGACGTCACCATTCTTTCGCGCGTTATCACGAGGGGCTTGCTTATGTCGGGAAGGAATTGTCAACTCAACATAGAACTCGTGGATAAACCCGGGCAACTTATGAACGTTTCGAGAATCATAGCGGAGCAGGGCGGCAACGTTACGGCGGTGCATCACGAACATTCCAACGAAGGTTCGGACGTCAACGGTTGCTATTTGAGACTCACCCTCGAAACGAGGAATTTCGAGCATATAGAGCAAATAAAACAAGCGCTTACCGATTACGGTATAAAGATAATTTAAGGAGGTCTGTTATTATGAAAAAGATAGTTTCCACCGACCTTGCGCCCAAGGCGATAGGTCCGTATTCGCAGGGAATCGTCGTAAACAACCTTATTTTTACGTCGGGACAGATTGCGCTTTCTCCCGAGGACGGCAGTCTGGTGGGAAAAGACGTCGCGGAGCAGACCGAACAGGTTATGAAAAATCTGTCGGCGGTACTTTTTTCGGCGGGCAGTTCGTTGGACGACGCGGTGAAAACGACCTGTTTTCTTGCGGACATAGCGGACTTTGCGAAGTTCAACGAAGTATACGGAAAATACATAACCGGCGCGCCGGCGCGCAGTTGCGTTGCGGTTAAAGACCTTCCCAAGGGCGCGCTCGTGGAAGTGGAAGTAATAGCGGAAATACGGTAGAGGAGAATAGAATATGAAAAACACACAGAAATACACGCGACAGTTCTTTCCTGTAAAGAACCCTGCGCGCAAGTGGGCGGAAAAAACGTACGTCGACAAGGCGCCCGTATGGTGCTCGGTCGATTTAAGAGACGGAAATCAGTCTCTTATAATACCGATGAGCCTTGAAGAAAAACTTGAATTTTTCAAACTGCTCGTAAAAATCGGATTCAAGGAGATAGAAGTGGGATTCCCCGCGGCGAGCGAGACGGAGTACGCGTTCCTGCGCGCTCTTATCGACAACGACCTGATTCCCGACGACGTTACCGTTCAGGTTCTCACGCAAAGCCGCGAACATATTATACGCAAGACTTTCGACGCGCTGAAAGGTTGTAAAAACGCCATCGTGCATCTTTATAATTCCACTTCGCTCGCGCAGAGAGAACAGGTTTTCAGAAAGTCAAAGGAAGAAATCAAAAAAATTGCGACGGACGGCGCGGAACTTTTCAATAAAATAGCCGCGGAAACGGGCGCGAAGTTCCGTTACGAATATTCACCCGAATCTTTTACGGGAACCGAACCCGAATTCGCGTTGGAAGTATGCAACGCGGTGCTTGACGTATGGAAGCCGACGGCGGACAGAAAAGCGATTATCAATCTGCCCGTTACGGTGGAACTTTCTTCTCCGCACGTTTACGCCGATCAGGTGGAATACGTATGCGAGAATCTGAAATACAGAGACGCGGTGGAAGTATCGTTGCATCCGCATAACGACCGCGGTTGCGCGGTGGCGGACTGCGAACTCGGACTTCTCGCCGGCGCGGACCGTATCGAAGGAACGCTGTTCGGCAACGGAGAACGCACGGGCAACGCGGATATAATCACGCTCGCGCTCAATATGTATTCGCAGGGCGTCGAGCCCAATCTCGATTTTTCCGATATGCCCTCGGTCGCGGAACTGTACGAACGCGTTACCCGTATGCAGGTATACGAAAGACAACCGTACGCGGGAAAACTCGTATTCGCGGCGTTTTCGGGGTCGCATCAGGACGCGATTGCGAAGAGTATGAAGTGGCGCGCGGAACGGGGTTGCAAAGAATGGACGGTGCCTTATCTGCCGATAGACCCCGCGGACGTGGGAAGGGTGTACGAGACGGACGTAATAAGAATAAATTCGCAGTCGGGCAAGGGCGGAATCGGATACCTGCTCGAGCGCAACTTCGGCTACGTTCTCCCTGCGAAAATGCGCGAAGAAGTCGGTTATACCGTTAAAAACGTATCCGACCACGCGCACGCGGAACTTTCTCCGAAGGAAGTTTTACAGGTATTCACCGACAATTACGTCAATATAAACACGCATATCAAATTGCTTGACTACCATTTTACGCGCTCGCCCGAGATACGCGTTACTCTCACGGTGGAAATCGACGGGGCGCAGAAAGAACTCGCAGCCACGGGTAACGGACGACTCGACGCGGTGAGCAACGCGGTGAAAGAACACCTCGGAATAAAGTATTCCGAATTGACTTACGAAGAACACGCCCTGACGAAAGGCTCTTCTTCGCAGGCTATTACCTACGTCAGCATAACCTTGCCCGAAGGCAGAAAGGTATGGGGCGCGGGGATACACGACGATATTATCGCTTCGTCGATAAACGCACTGTTTTCGGCGATAAACCGCAGTTTATAAGGAGGAAACGGTTATGGGAATGACAATGACTCAGAAAATTCTCGCCTCTCACGCGTCTCTCGCGTCGGTCGAAGCGGGACAACTTATCAGCGCGAAACTCGACGTCGTGCTCGGTAACGACATCACCACGCCCGTTGCGGTAAAGGAATTCGTAAAAGCCGGGTTTGACGAGGTGTTCGACAAAGACAGGATCGCAATCGTCCTCGACCACTTCGTGCCGAATAAGGACATAAAAGCCGCGGAACAGTCGAAAACCTGCCGTGAATTTGCCTGCAAGCATTGCGTAAGTCATTTTTACGACGTCGGCAAAATGGGGATAGAACACGCGTTGCTGCCCGAACAGGGAGTGGTTACCGCAGGGGATTGCATAATCGGAGCGGACAGCCATACCTGCACTTACGGCGCGCTCGGAGCGTTTTCCACGGGCGTCGGTTCCACGGATATGGCGGCGGGAATGGCGACGGGTACGGCGTGGTTCAAAGTGCCGTCCGCAATAATGTTCAACCTTAAAGGGAAATTGCCCGCAAATTGCAGCGGAAAAGACGTGATTCTTACGATTATCGGGAAAATAGGCGTGGACGGCGCGCTGTATAAGAGTATGGAATTTACGGGAGAAGGAGTTAAGATGCTGTCGATGGACGACCGTCTGTGTATATGCAATATGGCGATAGAAGCGGGTGCGAAAAACGGTATTTTCCCCGTGGACGAAGTTACGCTCGCTTATCTCGAAGGGAGGAGCGAACGCGCTCCGAAAATTTTCGAAGCGGACGAAGACGCGGCATACGAAAAGACGATAGATATCGATCTGTCGGAAATCGTGCCCACGGTGGCTTGTCCGCACCTTCCCGAAAACACCCGTCCGGCGAGCGAATTGTCCGATATAAAAATCGATCAGGTCGTTATAGGAAGTTGTACGAACGGCAGAACGGAAGATATGGAAACGGCGTATAAAATACTTAAAGGGAAAAAGGTCGCGGACGGCGTGCGTTGCATAATTATTCCCGCGACGATGAAGATTTACCGCGAATGCGTGGAGAAAGGGTACGTTACGGCGTTTATCGACGCGGGCGCGGTCGTTTCCACGCCCACCTGCGGACCCTGTCTCGGAGGATATATGGGAATACTCGCGGCAGGCGAACGTTGCGTGGCGACGACGAACAGGAACTTCGTGGGAAGAATGGGTCACGTAAGCAGCGAGGTATACCTCGCGTCTCCCGCTACCGCGGCGACGAGCGCGCTGACGGGATATATCACCGCTCCGAAGGAGGTTTAATATGAATACGCAAGGCAAAGTTTTCAAGTATCCCGACAACGTGGATACGGACGTTATCATTCCGGCAAGATACCTCAATACGCCTAACGCGGAAGAACTCGCGGCGCATTGTATGGAAGACATAGACGCGGATTTCGTGAAAAAAGTTCAGCCGGGCGACGTGATGGTCGCAGGGTGGAATTTCGGATGCGGTTCTTCGCGCGAACACGCGCCCCTCGTTATAAAAACCTGCAAAACGGGTTGCGTGATAGCGAAAAGTTTTGCGAGAATTTTCTATCGCAACGCGATCAACATAGGACTTCCCATTCTCGAATGCGAAGAGGCGGCGGAAGAGATTAACGCGGGCGACGAAGTGAAAGT
>JBJETX010000194.1:7913-10394 GCA_051883535.1 Christensenellales bacterium
TTCTCGAATGCGAAGAGGCGGCGGAAGAGATTAACGCGGGCGACGAAGTGAAAGTGGACTTCGATACCGGCACGATTGACGACGTCACGACGGGAAAGAGTTATAAAGCGCAACCTTTTCCGCCGTTTATCCAGAATATAATCAGACGCGGCGGATTGCTTGCGTCGCTGAAGGAGGGAAGCAATGAATAAAAAAATCACCGTTCTCGCAGGCGACGGAATAGGTCCCGAGATTGTTGCGGAAGCGATAAAAACGTTGGAAAAAGTCGCGGAAAAATCCGGACATCGTTTCGAATATACCTACGTCGACATCGGCGGCTGTTCGATAGATAAATACGGAGTGCCGATAACCGAAGAGGGAATGAAAAAATGCAGAGAGTCCGACGCCGTGCTGCTCGGAGCGGTCGGCGGTCCGAAGTGGGATAACTGCGCGGCGAACGTGCGCCCGGAAAAGGCGTTGCTCGCGGTAAGAAAAGAACTCAATCTCTTCGCAAACCTCAGACCTACGAAACTTTATCCGCAACTCAAAGAGGCTTCGCCGCTGAAACAGGAAATCGTAGGAGAAGGAATCGACCTGTTGATAGTAAGAGAACTTACGGGCGGCGTTTATTTCGGAGCGAAGAAGACGGAAGAAGTGAACGGACAACTCGTGGCGACCGATATTATGCCTTATTCGGAAAAAGAGATAGAAAGAATAGGAAGAGTCGCGTTCGAGACCGCGATGAAGAGAAGAAAGAAACTTACCTCGATAGACAAAGCGAACGTGCTGGAAACTTCGAGATTGTGGCGTAAAACGATGCACCGACTTTCCGAGGAATATCCCGAAGTCGAATACTCGGATTTACTTGTCGATAACGCCGCAATGCAACTTATAAAAAATCCGACGCAGTTCGACGTGCTCGTAACGGAAAATATGTTCGGAGACATTCTTTCGGACGAAGCGTCGATGCTGACGGGGTCCATCGGTATGATGCCTTCGGCGTCGCTGTCTTCGGGGAAACAAGGTATGTACGAACCCATTCACGGTTCCGCGCCCGATATTGCGGGCAAAAACGTAGCGAATCCTTTGGGAACGATACTTTCCGCGGCAATGATGCTGAGGTATTCTTTCGATATGGACAAAGAAGCCGACGCGATAGAAGCCGCCGTGGATAAAGCGCTCGGAGACGGATACCGTACGGGCGACGTTATGAAAGAAGGTTGCAAACGCGTTTCGTGCAGCGAAATGGGCGATATTGTAACAGCAAATCTGTAACATTCACTAAGAACTCCCTTGAATAACGGTTGAGAGGGAGTTCTTTTCTGGAAATGGACGAGATAACGGGTAACCGCTGTCGAGGTAAATCGATTGACTTTTATCCGCCCGTACTTTATACTAAAAGATAATTTGTAAAAGGAAAGACAATTTTTAACGCGGATTTATGAAAAAATTTATCGTAAGTGTATTGATGATAGCCGTAGCGGTCGTGTTCGTATCCTGTACCGGAGGAGGCACGACGGTAGATCAGAGTTGGGCGAGGAACGAGAGTCTTTCGTATTCCGTTTACGACTCGGATAAAGGCGGAGCGAAGGTAGGAGACGCGTCTTTCGTTACCACCACCGTGCTTTCCGACGAAGATAAGGCGGCTGAGTCCAAAGCGGACACCAAGATGACTTCCACTCTGAGAATGGGCGAGTCCACGCGAGTTACCGTTTTTTACGCGAAAATTTACAACGTGCTCAGTCTTACCTCGAAGTATACCGACGGAACCGACCCGAAAGCCGACTACGAACTCACCGCGCATCACGACGGAAAAAATTACGTTTATTCGTTGAAATATCCCAACGCGCCCGAAAAGAATAAAGACGGCAAACTCAACGTGGGTAAAAGCGGATATACCGACGCGGAATTCCTTTATTTTTACGTGCGTTGTTACGATATAAGCGCGGTGCCGTCCTCGATAAAGATAGCGGATCCGTTTACCGATACCGTGACCACTGTGGGTTGCGAAGCGAAGGAGAGCAACGCGAGCGTGGTGACCGAGAGTTCTCTCGGAACGGTTATCTGCAATAAAGTGGAAATAAACCGTTCGGAAACTCCCGTAGGGAGAGGGATAAGCGTATATTATCTGCCCGAAACGAAAGAGTATACTTACGGCGAAGGTTCGATGATCAAGAGCGTATGTTTCCCCACTAAAATCGTGGAAAACAATATTTCTTTCGTACTGAACGATTTTTCGGCTTCGAAATAAACGATTTGCGACGGGATAACCCGCAAAAGCAAGGCGACGCGCGAGCGTCGCCTTTAATATTGCTCCTCATTCGGCGGCGGTTGACATTTCGGCGTTATGGGGATATAATTAAAACAAATTTTTCAAGGAAAACAGAGCAATGAACGTAGGAGTGGTTTTGTCCGGCGGAGTCGGTGCGAGGTTTGGCGGAAAGACGCCGAAACAGTACCTTAAAATCAACGGACGGGAAGTAATAAGTTATGCAATCGGCG
>JBJETX010000195.1:0-10390 GCA_051883535.1 Christensenellales bacterium
GATAAAGGCAAGATATCGACACCAAATGTCGCCTGTTCATGGTATATCGGAACGACCGACATAAAAGGGTTGCACCATATACTTTGGGAAATAATAGACAACGCTATGGACGAAGCGTCCAACGGTTATGCGAACAGGATTGACGTAACGCTGAACGAAGACGGTTCGGCGACCGTGGAAGACAACGGAAGGGGTATACCCGTAGATATGCATAAAGAGGGCGTTCCCGCGGTACAACTCATTTTTTCCACGCTTAACGCAGGCGGAAAATTCACTTCCGACAATTACAAGTTCAGCGCAGGGTTGCACGGTGTGGGAGCGAGCGTAACCAACGCGCTCAGCGAATGGCTCACCGTACAGATTTATCGGGAAAAGAAGATTTATCAGATTGATTTTCACTCTCCGAAAGACGGAGGAGAATTTAGAAGCGGAATACTTAAAGAACCTTTGCGCGTAGTGGGTAAAACGGATAAACGCGGAACGAAAGTTACGTTTATGCCCGACGCGGAAGTATTCGATTCCATAATTTTCGACGCGGAAGACATCATCACTAAACTCAGAGAATACGCGTTTCTCAATAAAGGCGTAATGATCACTTTTACCGACAACCGCGAGAAAAACGAAGACGGCGAAGGAATGCGTACGGAATTCCGCTATGAAAACGGGCTTGTCGATTTCGTCGCGTACCTCAACGACGGCGCGGAAGACGTCAACAAGATGATGTATCTCGAAGGAGAAAGCGGCGGAGTAAGGGTAAAACTCGCTCTTCAGCACAACGCCGGGATTTACGAAAAACTGTACAGTTACGTCAACGGCGTAAGAACGACGGAAGGCGGAACGCACGTAACGGGGTTCAGAACGGCGTTTACGCGTTGTATGAACGACTATGCGAAAAACAACAACCTGCTTAAAGGCAAGGACGCCAATACGAAACTCGAAGGAGACGATTTCAAAGAAGGTCTGACGGCGGTATTGCTCGTTCAGATGAACGAACCGCAGTTTGAAGGACAGACCAAGGAAAAACTCGGCAATCAGGAAGTCAAAACGATAGTAGACGGCGTAATCAGCGAAAAACTCGCCGCGTTTCTGTCGTTGTCGAGGAACAAGTCGGTCGGCGATTATATAGTTAAAAAAGCGATCGAGGTGGCGGCGGTAAGAGAAGCGAGCAAGAAAGCCGCGCAGATAGAAAGGCAGAAAAACACGATAACGGGCACCGCGCTCATCGGTAAGTTCGCTTCATGCACGGGAAAAGTTCCCGAAAACAACGAGTTGTTCATAGTCGAGGGAGACAGCGCGGGAGGAAGCGCGAAACAGGGAAGAGACCGCAAAACGCAGGCGGTTCTGCCGTTGAGAGGTAAACCGCTTAACGTGCTTAAAGTAAAGAAAGAGCGTATTTACCAGAACGAAGAAATCCGTACGATAATCGCCGCGCTCGGTACGGGTATAGGCGCGAATTTCAAGATAGAAGACCTTAAATTCCATAAAATCATCATTCTTTCCGACGCGGACTACGACGGTTATCATATAAGGACGCTTCTTTTGTCGTTCTTTTACAGGCTTATGCCGGAACTGATAAAGGAAGGCAAGGTATACGTCGGTATGCCGCCTCTTTACAAAGTGGAAAAGAAGGGCAAAGTGCAGTACGCATACGACGACGCGGAACTCGACAAAGTCGTGGAAGAGATGAAAGGCGTATCGGGAGATATGCATATTCAGAGGTACAAAGGACTCGGAGAAATGAACAAGGACCAATTATGGGAAACCACGCTCAATCCGAGGACGAGAGTTCTTACGAAAGTTACGATAGTGGACGCAATGGAAGCGGACGAGATAATAGATACCCTTATGACGGAAGGCGCGGAGAAGAGGAAGGATTACATTTTCCGCTACGCCAAGTTCAACAAGGTTGACGCTTTCGCTATGAAATACGGAGGTAAAGACTGATGTGCGCAAAGAAGAAAAACGAAGTTGCAGAGGCGGTTTTCGAGGAAAGAATAATAGAACAGCCGCTTGAAAAAGCGATACACGAATATATGATGCCGTACGCGGAAAGCATCATTCTCGACCGTTCGTTGCCGAGAGTCGAGGACGGACTCAAACCCGTTCAGAGAAGAATACTCTACACGATGCACGAACTCAATATGAAACCGGACGGTCCGTACAAAAAATCCGCACGCGTCGTCGGTGATTGCTTAGGTAAATATCACCCCCACGGCGATTCCTCGGTGTACGAAGCAATGGTAAAACTCGCGCAGGATTTCAATATGAGGAACATCCTCGTGGACGGAAACGGAAACTTCGGTTCGATAGACGGAGACAGCGCGGCGGCGATGCGTTATACCGAAGTAAGACTCGCGCCTCTTGCGTGCGAACTCTTGCGCGACCTCGATAAAGACACGGTCAAGTGGAATAAAAACTTCGACGACAGCCTGAAAGAACCCGACGTTCTGCCGGGCAGATTCCCCAATCTTCTCGTAAACGGAACTTCGGGCGTCGCTATCGCCATTGCGACGAAAATTCCGCCGCATAACCTGACGGAAGTCATCGACGGAACGGTGGCGGTTATCGACAATCCGAAAATCACGATAGAGGAATTGCTCGGAATAATCAAAGGACCGGATTTCCCGACGGGAGGATTTATTACCGAGGGAGACAGTTTTGCCGAGATTTATACGACGGGTAAAGGTAAAATCGTAATGCGCGCGAAAGTGGACATAGAAAACGAAGCGAGCGGAAAACAGAACATAATTATCCACGAGATTCCTTACGGAGTAAACAAAAGCACGCTGCAGATCAGAATAAAAGAACTGCGCGACCAACTGACCGCCAAAAACGGCAAGAACAATATACTTGCCGGGATACAGGAGATAGTAGACGAATCGGACAGAAACGGCATTCGCGTTGCAATCAAACTCAAAAAAGGCGAGGACGCGGCAAAGGTACTCGATTTTCTCTATGAAAAAACCGACCTTCAGTGCAATTTCTGCGTAAATATGGTGGCTATTGCCGACGGCAGACCGCAACAACTCGGACTTATTCAGATGCTCAAATACTATATCGCGCATCAGCGCGACGTAATTCTGAGGCGGAGTCAGTTCGATTTGAACAACGCGAAAAAGAGAGAGCATATTCTCGACGGTTACGCAATCATACTGCCCGATATAGATAACGTCGTTGCGATAATAAAGAGCAGCAATTCGCGTTCGGAAGCGAGAGACAGGCTGAGACAGACTTATTCTTTAAGCGAAAAACAGGCGGACGCGATTCTCGACCTAAAACTCGTAAATCTTACAAAACTCGAAGTCGGAAAAATCGAGAAGGAACTCGCCGAGATTAAGGCTCTGATTGCAAAACTCGTGAAGATCGTCAATTCGAAAACGGAACAACTCGCCGTAGTCAGGAGCGAACTTATAGAAACGCGCAACAAATACCGCACGAAACGCCTTACGACGATCGTGGACAGTTTCGACGAAATAGAACATAAACCGTTTGAAGCGGGAAAAACCGCAACGAAGCGCGGATTCGTGCTTTGCGGAGCGGACGGAAACCTCCGTTTCGCGGGGAAAGTGGAATACCTCAATTCGAACGCAAGGACGAAACCCTCCGATAAGAACGACGTCGTGCGCGATCAGATTTACGCAGACGGCGCGAACAGGATTTACGCGTTCACGGATAAGGGCAACTGTCTTAAAGTCGATCCCGACGCGATTGCGGACGGAAGAAGCGGAAAGGGGACAGAGATTTTCGATATGGCGAAAGACGCGGCGATGGGAGAAAGATGTATAAAACTGCTGTCTTTCTCGGACGAAGATATGGACAAGGAATTGTATTTCTTCACGCGTAACGGTATGGTAAAGAAGAGTTACGTCAGAGAATACGTCATAGGGAAGAACTTCTATCAGGCGATTATTCTGAAAGACGACGACGAGGTTATAAACGTCGAAGTAAGACAGGACGACACGAGCATCTTTATGGTGAGCGACGACGGATTCTGCCTCAATATTCCGCACGAGGAATTCAACGTGACGGGAAGGAAATCGGGCGGAGTAATCGGTATGAGTCTCAACGATAAAGCGACGGTCGCTTTCGCGGGACAACTCGAACAGGATCCGATAGATAAAGTCGCCGCGGGCGAAGTGTTGTTTATGACGAAATCGGGATTTGCAAAGAGAATATACGCGGCAAATATAGAAAGTACGAAGAGAGCGAGAAAGGGAGATAATCAGATTGACGTAAAGAAAGGCGATTTGATTTATGCGGGCGTAGTAACGAACGCATACGACATTGCGGTAATTCACGAAGACGGCAAAGTGGACGTGGTAAATACCGAAGACGTGCAGATTTCCCGCGTCGCAAGAAGCAAAGGGAAACCCTGTCCTGCCGCCGAGGGCGGAATCTGCGCTATAAAGCATTGCGGAAACCTGTAAAATGAATATCGGAAAGGCGAAAACTTTATTATTTTCGGTAATAGTGATTCTTGCGACTACGCTCGCGTTGTTCGGATGCGAAAAAAAAGAAGAGTTTTTATCGGTATCCGATATCAAAGGGTTGGAAGAAGTCAGAGACAAAGGAATGCTGACTTTCGAATGGCTTTCTCCTTACGACGCGACCAAACCCGTGCTGTTCGTATTTCACGGAGAGACGGACGAAAACGAGCGTTTTACGATAAATCTCGACGCGGAGGTTTACGGAGAAGACGTTACTTATCTGTCGGAGGATATAAACGCCGGAACCATAGGGCTGAAAGGCAACGGATTGAAAAAGACCGCCGACGGGAAGTATTACGATATGCAGAGTTATTGGCTCGATGCGGCGAAGTTCAACGTCGCCGTATTCCACGCCGAAAAGTTTTTGTGCGAGGGAACGGAAAATTCGATTACGAAAATTTATTCGTCGTACAAAAGCCGCTATATCGCAGACGGACAAGCGGTAGAATGCAATTTCGGATATTCTCTTGCCGAGATAACCGCCGCCGTTTATTACGCGGAGTGCCTTGAAAAAGATATAGGCAAACGGGAAATAAGATTTCTCGGTTACGGAGTGGGGAGCAACCTTGCGCTTGCCTGCGCGCACTATCTTTACCGCGCTTCGCTTACCACGCTCGACAACGCTTATCTGCCGTCGAGACTGACGCTGTGCGACCCGTATCTTACCGATAACGCCGAGGACTTCGGTTCCGTCGGTTACGACGAAAACATAACCGCGCTTAGCGGCACGGCTTATATAGCGGCTACGATGATGAAAGAACTCTCCGCCTCGACGGTTGCCGAAGAAGTAATTCTCAGCGAAGAGGTGTCGGATGGGGGAAGAAGCCGCGCATACGAGGACGGAACGGTTTCGGGCGAGAGTTACGAAAAAATAATCTCCGCTTCGGCTGCGCTTATTCTTGCGGAATCTTATTCGACCAAAAGTTCTTTCAGCGGATATAAAGAAAAAAAGCGCGTTGCGTTCGATTGGTACGTTTATTCGGTAATCGGAAGCGACGATAACGTAAGTTGGAAAGCGGAATCCCAAAAATATCCGATAGGATACCCGCACACGTACAACGAACTCTCGACTACGAGCAAAAGTTCGGTAAATTGGGGGACTGGCGGACGGAGACCCGTATTGAACGACCGTAAGCGCACCAATGACGTCAGAGCGGACGCCGGGTCGACCGCGGGAAAGAACTTCGGAATATCGGCGTGGACGCCTACCGAGTATATACGCGCGCTCAAAGGGTTTACGTTCGTGCAGAAAGAGGCGAAAAGCGCGTCCGAGGAAACGGACGAACACGGCAATCCGATATACGAGTACGTCGATTACGTTCTTCCCGTTTTCAAAAGCGAGAATTATCAATATTCGGATTTGGGCGGAAAAACGTTGCTTTCGGGAACGGTTTACGTCGATGAAAACGGCGACGGAATTGCAAACGACGGGAACGGAGTCAGAGCGACGCTTTTCGTTACGGTTCAGGACTCTTCGGGCAAAGTGCTTGCGGAAAGGACGAGAACGACTACGGACGAAAACGGACGATATTTTATCGAAATAAGCGGATACGTAAAGGGAACGGCGATAGGCTTTACGCCTACGGGTACGGGCGGCGTAATCGACGGTTTTGCGGCAAGCAACGGACAGATTATCGTAATAATAGAATTGTATACGCCCAAAGGTTATACGGCGAGCGGAAACGTTTCGTCGGGATATTCTTGGTACGAAAGGATTGAAATGAATTCTTTCGATAAGGGTACGATGACGGTGACCGTCGACAAAACCAACGTAAAATCCGCCGTTATCAATAATTGTCTGATAGTTGCGAGCGAAAAATGAAAGTCGGCATAGTGGTAAACGGATATTATACGGCGGAAGCGTATGCGCGCCAGGTAGGACGGCTCGGCGAAGAACTTGCATTGCGCGGGGCGGAAGCCGTAGTATACCGCAACGATAAAGGAACGTCGCTTTTTGAAGAGTATCCGTTCGACCGCGCTTTTTTTCTCGATAAAGACATTGTTCTTGCGAGAATGATGGAAAAGAAAGGCGTCAGGCTCGTCAATTCGGCGGACGCGATTGAGAAAGCCGACGACAAAGGCAGGACTTACGTCGAATTGTCGGGAGCGGTCGAACAGCAGGAAACCGTCGTTCGGCCGAAGAGGTATTTTTATAAAAGAGACGAGATTTTTTTGAATAAAACAGCGGAAAGGCTCGGGTTTCCCCTCGTTGCGAAAGAGTCGTGCGGTTCGCTCGGAGAACAGGTTTTCCTGATAAACGACGTTGAAGAATTGTATAAAGCGGACGAAAAATTCGCGCTGAAAAACGCGTTGTATCAGAAATTCCGCGCTGAAAGTGAGGGGAGAAGTCTGCGCGTGCTGTGCGTCGGAGGGAAGGCAATCGGAGGGATAGAACTTGAAAATCTCAACGACTTCCGAAGCAACGCGGCGGAAGGGGGAAGCGGAAGAACAGCAACGTTGAAAAAAGAGTTCGTCGAAGCGGCGGAGAAAGCGGCTGCGGTTCTCGGAGCGGAGTATTGCGGCGTGGATTTATTCTGCGACAGTCCCGTGGTAATCGAAGTGAATACGAACGCGTTTTTTGAAGAATTCGAGCGCGTTACGGGAATAAACGTCGCGGCGGAATGCGTAGAATATATATTGAATATTAAAGGAAGAAGGGTGGATGGCTGAAGCGATTACGCAGTGGTTGGAAAAGACTTTCACGGCGGATCCGTATTGGTTGACGGCACTTATATCCGTGATTCCGACGATAGAAGTCCGCGGCGCGATTACTTTGGGGATAAATCTCGGATTGAATCCTTGGATAACGTGGCTGCTTTCGTGCGTGAGCGCATTGGTGGTGTGCCCGATTTTGCTGTTTTGCCTCGTGCCGCTTTTAAGATTGCTGAAACGGGTAAAATTTTTTGCTAAATTTGCCGACGCGGTGGAAAATCTGTTCGTAAAGAAAGCCGAAAAGATAGAAACCGATTCCAAAGAAGGAAACGCGACGGATACGGAAAACAGAATAAATCGCAGAAAAGCGCTAAGTATTTTTCTGTTCGTGGCTATACCGCTTCCGCTGACGGGAGTTTGGACGGGATCGGCGGTCGCCGCTTTTCTCAATCTGAAATACAAATACAGCGTGCCGGCGATCGTGATAGGCAATTTTACGAGCGGACTTATAATAACGCTTCTTAATCTCGTTCTCGGCAAATACGCGTCTCTGATTTTTTTGATTCTGATTGTTTTCGTGGCGGTTTCGGTTGTTTCGATAATAATTGCGTTATTCGTGAAAAATAAAAACAACAAACCGAAAAACGGCGACGGACGGGAAACAGAAGAACGTGATAAAAAATAAAAATCGCGGCGAACAAGCCGCGATTTTAGTTTTATTTACGGGAATTAGTTATTCCGCTTGTTGTGCGTTTTCGGGTTTTTCATCGTTTTCCGCGTTTTCTTCGAGAACGGCTTTGAATTTGGTATACGGCGGCTTGGAAACGAGTTTCGCGCTTCTCAGGGCGACGGTAATCGCAGGGGTTATGAGAGAGAACGCGATTATTTCGATAAGGAAGTTTAATCCGAACCACGCCAGGATGTATTCTATGTCTATTACCGTACCGGAAGGCAGAGCCTTGTTATTGAAGAAAGCAAGAGTGAACAGCCCTACGAAAAGAGTATTGGTAATAACGCCGAGCGCGGTCGCAAGGATTATGGAAACCTGGTCGAGCGCAATAAGCGCTTTTTTATTTGAAAGAACTTTTTGTCCGTTTACTTCGGAATACTTCGGTTTAAGAATGAATTTTTCGAAAAGTTTTCTCACGCCGTAAGAAACCAGACCGATGAGAATGCGCGGAATAAGACATACTACGGGGTTTTGAAATATCGGAGCGATGGGGCTTGCCGCTTTTGTGGTAAACCAGGCGACGTAATTTATAAGTCCCATAAACAGTCCGAGAGCGAACGTCGTTTTCAGGTCGCCTACCTGCGCTATAATAAGAGTGGGAAGTATCATCAGAGCAAGAGTAATCGGTCCGAAACTTATGGGTACGAAACAGAAAACCACGGTAAGAGCCGTCATAAGAGAAAGAACGGCTATGTCTTTCGCGCTGAGTTTTTTCACGGCAATTTTTTTCATAATGCTCCTTTTTAGCAATTCGTCGGTAAAAATTAGTTTATCGGTATTTGAAAAAAACTTTCAAACCGCCTATATTATAGAAGAATAAAAAAGTAAAGTCAAACGTTATCGCGGTCGGCGAGCCGTAAAGAAAAGTAAAACGGAATAAACGGTTGTTTTTTTTGCGAAAAAACGAATAGTAAAGAAGAAAAAATATGCTAAAATATAAATATAATTCTGAAATATCACGAAGAGAATGATAAAAAGGCGGTAAATATGAAATTTTTCGTTATGCCGGATAAATTTAACGGTAAGACGGGATTGAATTCGGAAAGATTATGCGAAATTATCGTAAACGAACTGAAAAAGGCGTTTCCGAACGGAGAAACGGTTTGCGAAGCGGCTTTTTACTGCGATGAAAAAAGCGCGGACAAACTCACGACGCTTTTCGGCGGAAAAACTGTCGGCGGTAAAGTGCAGGACGGGAATTTTTTCATAAAAGACGCAACTTACGGCGTCAGCGGAGAAAAAGCGTTTATATCGGCGGCGAATACGTCGGGCATAGCCGACACAATGATAAAAGATCCTGCGTTTACGACGAGTTACGGATTCGGACAGCAGATAATGCAGGCTTTGAAACTGGGGAAAAAAGAGATAATTCTCGCGCTCGGAGGGAGCGTTGCAAACGACGGCGGCGCGGGCGCCGCGGCGGCTCTCGGAGCGGAATTTTACGACGAGGAAGGAGAAAAGTTCGTTCCTACGGGAGGTACGCTCGGTCAGATAGCAAAAAAAGACGTTGAAAAAATGTCTGCGCGAATCGGCGGGGTGAATTTTACCGCGATTTGCGACGCGAGCAATCCGCTTTTAGGTGAAAACGGCTGTGCGTATGCCCTGTCCGCGGAGAGAGGAGCAAAAACGCAGGCGCAAAGAGAAGAATTGGAAAAGAATATGGCGGCGTACGCGGAAAAGACTTCGTTTTTTGGAGTGGACGCGAAAGAAGAGTTTACGGGTGCGGCAGGAGGACTCGGCTATTTTACGAAAGCGTTTCTGAAAGGTAAAACCGTATCCTGTGCCGAATGGTTTTGGGGACAAGGAGAAATAGAAAAAAAGATACGGCAGGCGGACGTGGTAATCTGCGGAGAAGACGAGTTCGACGGAAAGGAACGAGACGGAAGGTATTGCGGAAAGATAGTAAAAGAGGCATTGAAAACGGGCAAGAAAGTAATAGTTATTTGTAAAAAGAAAAAGGAAGGAGCGGAAACGAGCGGCTGCGATATATACGAAACGGAAAAAGAAGGAACGGAAGGCGTTAAGAGGGAAAGCGAGATAGAATTCGATTATATGAAAGCCGTTGAAAGAGCGATAGAAGACGTTAATAGGAAATTAAACGGATAAAGAGAGACGAAATAAAACGAAAAGGTGAAGAAAAAAGCGAGCGTAAGGAAAAAGGAGAGGGAATTATACGATAAACAGTTGCAAAAAAAAGAAGCGTGGGGTATAATAGATAAGCAAAATACGTGACGCGAGGAAACGAGCGGAAAGTAATAAAACAAGTTACGGAATGGTATCGAAGTGGTCGTAACGAGCACGACTGGAAATCGTGTTGCCGTGATGAGCGGCACGCGGGTTCGAATCCCGCCCATTCCGCCATTAAACAGAAAACAACCCATAGTGGTTGTTTTCTGTTATAATCGAGAAAAAAAGGGATTCGAACGGGCGACAAAGCGACAATCCTGTGAATTGTCGCGTCGTCCAGGCGTGATAGGCGCGTTTTGAACGCAAGCAAACTATGTTTGCGCAGTGCTTGCCA
>JBJETX010000196.1:0-2383 GCA_051883535.1 Christensenellales bacterium
TGAATTCTTATTACAGTCTTGACGGAACGAGTTTCAATCGCTACGAAAGCGCGGACGGAATAACGTATTCGATCGTCAACAAAGACTCGCAGTACGCGAGCAGCGGAACGATGGTAGCGGGCGAATACAACGGAACGATGACGTATTCGTTCTTCGATACCGCGAACAGGAATTATCTGTACCTCGGCAGTACGATGGTGCTTGAATCTTCCGCGGCGGCGCATATAGTCAATTATCTTTTCGATAAATCGTACGGGTCCGTGGCGGCGGGGAAACCGCTCGTTTACACCGAAAACTTCGATTACGAAGTTACGCAGGTTGGACTTTCGGTAGCGGTTAAAGATTATACGACGCTTTATAACGACGACGATACGACCGTAGAAGTCGAGATAGTCAGCGGCGAAGTTTGTCCGGGCGATTCTTTAAGCCTTACTTTCGACGTAACCGTTACTTACAACGAAAAGACGCCCGAAACCGTTTCTTCCGTCGGACTTACGTCTTACTCCGTTAACGGAGGCGAAGAAACCGCGTCGGGAACGTTCTCGGTTGTAAACGCGGGAACGTATGTAATACGCGTAACGGGATTGGGCGATATGAATTACCGTTTCAACACGGACGAAGGAGGAGAGCCGATTTCCGACGAAGGAACGATAAAGGTAAATCCCATAGATATTCCCATTTATATCGATTACAAAATCGACGACGGCGACGGCAATCCGCTTACGATAACGAAAGATTATCAGGCGGGAACGAACGGCATCAATCCTATAGATACCGTGTGGAAAAAGGCAAGCAGTCAGGACGCTTTTTACAGTTACGGAACGACTACCTGTTACATAGTGAAAGAATACTATGCGTCTAAAACTTCTTCGGAAGTTCTGCAGGGAAATCTTGCGTTTATGCCGAGTAATCTTATCGTTTCCACCGCGGACGCAGACGGGAATTATCCCAAAAACGTAAAACGAAACGAAGATACGGGAGAAATAGAAGGGTATCCGATTACCTACCGTATAGTCAATTCCGATTTTATCAACTATTCGGTTGCGTTCGTATATAAATACGGGACGAAATTCGTCAGATTCGACGAAGGCGAAGGGTACGAGTTGATAATACGGCCCAAGACCGCCCTTTTATACGGGTTCGGTTCGTTGAACAGCAAAACGTACGACGGAAGCCCCGCTTCGGTGAGAAGCGCGGATTCGGCGATTACCATTACCGGCGATTATCAGGCGGATAAGATTGCGAGAAGCGGACTCGAATTTATCTTCGTAAGACCCGAATCTTCGATGATGATAGGAGATTATCGGTATATCAGAGATAAAGACGGCAAAGCGGCTTCGGCAAATATTACGGACGCGGGTACGTTGCCCGTAAACGTAATTTATACCGACGTATACGGAAACAGAAACTACGAGATACTGTTTGCGAACGAGGAAGTCATATACGTAGACGAAAACGGAATAAAACACAACGATACGGCGATTTACAATATTCTGCCCGGAACCGTTACTTTCGACTTCAAGAACGCGGTTAATCCGTGGTTGCAGAGACAATACGACGGATACGGTCTTACTGATCGGGCAAATACTTCGTTTACGGGAACGGTTGACGAACTCATCGTTATGGGCAATCAACCCGTGGACAGCACCGCGGATATGCTTTATAAACTCGTACTCAGAAGATACGGAACGACCGTTGCTTCTTCGACCGAAGTCCCCGACGGAACGGCGATAGGCACGACGAAATACGGAGATAAAGGATACGACGTAGGATATTATTGGTATGATTTTCGCGGAGTGTTCCTGCCCGAAGGCGCGGAGGAAGGAGAATACGTTACGTTTGAATCGAAAGACGCAGGGGCTTCCGACTGGCTCAGTTGGAACTATCGTTTTGTCGTTCAGTCTCCCGTAGGAAGCGAAGTGAATTATTACGGTTGCGACGGTATCTACTATATTGCAAAGAGAGACGTATACGTCGTGGTAAATCCGACGGATAATAACGACGGTACGCTCAACGTGGAAGCGGATGAAGAAAATGCTCCGACTCCCGGCGCGGCGCAGTACGTTTACAGCATTACTTACAACGGATATACCTATAAAGCGGGAGTTACCGATGGCGTAGCCGCCGACGGCAAGTATTATTTCGATATAGCAAAGAGTATTAACGCAAACAACGCGGACGGAGCGTTCAGATACGCGTTGTACGTATACGACGAGAACACGTCGACTTTCAGCAACGTCAAATACATCCCGGAACTCGGATATCAGCCGGTTGGAGACGGGTTCGGATTCGGCGAGAGCGCGGGTATATTCGACGCTAACAGCAGTCCGATGAATGCGAACGTAAACGCGATAATAAACGCCAATACCAACTTTAATATAGT
>JBJETX010000197.1:0-10339 GCA_051883535.1 Christensenellales bacterium
CCTTCCGAGAAGCCCTGCCACAAGTGCTTTCTGCGTTCCGTGTCCTTTACCCGTAAGCGCAAGAGAACCGTAAAGAGTATTCTTATATCCCGTGGCGTCGGGGTATTTGGAGAGAAGATATTTCGCAATTTTTTCGGGAGCCATAGTGTGTGACGACGACGGTCCGATTCCTATCTGATAAAGTTCTTTAAGTGATTTCATAAGATTGCTCCGTTATTTATCGCATATTTCGGTATAGTCAGTCGGAGAGACGAGCACGGAACGATAGTTTACGTAAGTTACCATTCCTGGCATAGCGGAGGGAATTTTTCTTACGTTTTTTCGCAGCGTATAATCGACTTCGACTTTTTCCGAAGTTTTTGCCGAACTGTAAAAGGCGGCTACGCGGGCGCATTTTTCAATGACTTCTTCCGTAGGTCTGCCTTTAATAATGACGTGCGCGCCGTGGTGCGCTTTGACGTGTAGCCACGTATCTCCGCCGTCTCCGACGGAAAACGTTACCTCGTTGTTCTGCAGATTGTTTTTGCCGAGATAAACGTTAAACCCGTCTACGACAAAGCGCGTTGGTCCCGTAGGCTTTTCTTTCAGAGTGCGTTTTTTAAGCGGATTCCTCAAACCCGAAAGAGAATTGAGTTCTTCGAGAATTTCGTCGTATTCGGATTTAAGCGAGCAGTTGTTTATGCTTACCGCGACCGATTCGAGATATTCTTTTTGCTCTTTCAGCGCTTCGAGTTGCGTCGTCGCAATCTCCGCCGCGCGTTTCAATTTTGCGTATTTTCTGAAATATTGTTGCGCGTTTGCCGACGGTGAAAGCGAGGGATCAAGCGGAATTTCCGTCGTTGCATTTTCATAATAATCATAGCAAACGAGGGATAAATCGCGGGGTTTTATCGCATAAATATTGGATAAAATCAGTTCTCCGCATTTCTGATAATACGCCGCCTTGTCCGATTCCTTAAGTTTGGCGAGGTTGTCCGCTATGCGCCTGTCGGTTTTGGATTGAAGGCGTTTCAATACCGTGGTAACCGTTTTCGTAGACGCCTTTTTGCGCTCGTTTCCGTCGTATAAACCGAAGAACGCGTCGAGAGCGGAGTTAAGATCGGGATACGGCTTATACGTTCCGTTAATCGAAGAGTACGGATAAACGTAATAATCCTTCAAAACGCCGTTTTCATATCTCAAACACGGTTGATAGGAATCCGAATCGTTAATGTTAAGCAATTCTTTGAACTTATCACCGGGAGAGTCGGAAGAGGCGATTTCTTTGGCGGTTTCTTTGCTTACGCCGTTTATATTTTTGATTATCGAGTCCGCGCTTATTTCGGCAGTGCGGAAAAAATCGTCGGCTTTTTCCGTTTTGTCGAGGGATATTCTCGATTTCGGTTGGAGAGTGTATTCGAGATTGGGCAAAATGTATCTCGTAGTGCTCTGATCGAAATGAATACGCCGTATTGCGTCTATTATTTTGAAGTTTTCGGTGGTCAGTATTACGTTGGAATACCTTCCCATCAGTTCAGCCATCAAAAAAAAGCGGTTTGAGTCTTTCAGTTCGTTTTTGTTGATTACGCTGATTTTCACTATTCTGTCTGAATTGAAAATTTCCACGCTTTCGATAAAACCGCCCGAGAGATATTTTCGTAAAAGCATACAAAAAGCGGGAGCGGTATAGGAATTCTCTTTTTTTTGCGTGGTTATATGTATTCTCGGATGAGAAGGGTTCGCGCTTATTACCAAAGTGCTCGCCCTGCGGGCGACTTTCACGCTCAACGTGATTTCGTCGGTTTCGGGCTGATAAATTTTTTCTATCCTGCCGCCGGCAAGCGTCGATTGAAGTTCGCGCACCGCGGCGGAAAGGGTGATTACGTCGTTCGGCATATTATTATTATAACATTTTATATCTATTTTACAAGGGAATAATTGACATTTTGCGGCAAATATACGATAATATGGCTATGGCTTTGATTAAGAAAATTCTTCCCCGAAGCATTCTCCGAGGACGCGTTTCGAAGGGCGACGACGTAAAGGCTTTTTGCGGAAGAAAATTTGAAGATATACTCGACTACATATATGCGGACAGTCTTAGCGAAGGCAATATCACCGTATGCCGGAACGGCGTGACGGAAGATATCGGATTCGTCAAGAAAAACGAATACGATACTCTCGGATTGGAATTCGACGATTCCGTAGAGATAAAACCTCGTGAATGTCGGAATAACTGCATATTCTGTTTCGTCAGACAACTTCCGCAAGGGTTGAGGGATACTCTGTACGTAAAGGACGACGATTATCGGTTGAGTTTTATAAGCGGTTCTTACATTACGGGAACGAACCTCACCGAAAACGATATTCAACGGATAATCGACTATCGGCTTTCTCCGTTGTACGTTTCGGTGCACGCAACCGACGAGGAAGTCAGGAAGTTTCTGCTCGGAGTAAAAAAATGCCCGCCGCAGATGGAATTGCTTGACAGGCTTATAAAAGCGGGAATAACTATTCACGCGCAGATCGTTCTCGTCGGAGGAATAAACGACGGGAAACAACTTGAAAAATCTCTCGCGGATTTATACGAAGTCGGAGTTTCCACCGTTGCCGTCGTGCCGGTGGGGCTGACCGGACATCGGGAGGGAAGATACCATATCGATCCGCTTACCCGCGAGCAGGCTCGCGCGGCGATAGAACTGACAGAAGATTTTTATCGCAATCATATCGGTTTCTGCTACTGTTCGGACGAAATGTATCAGATAGCGGGACTGCCCGTAAGAGACGCGGAATACTATGGGGAATACGAGCAAATCGAAAACGGAGTGGGACTTATTCCGAAGTTTACGTCGGAACTATGCGACGCGCTTTCCGTTTCTCCCGATAAGAAGATAAAGCGTAAAGTCGGAATATTTACCGGAGTCAGCGGAGAGAGCACTATGCTCAAAGCGCGCGACATGATAAAGGAAAAATATCCCGACGTGGAGATAAACGTATACGTTGTGAAAAACGACTTCTTCGGAAGAAGCGTTACCGTTACGGGATTGGTTACGGCGACGGATATTATAGCCCAATACGGCGACGTTAATTTTGAAGAAGATTTTCTTATGATTCCGTCGGTGATGATGAAGGAATTCGAAGACGTATTTCTTGACGGAGTCACGTTGAAATCTCTATCGAAAAGACTTAAGAAAAAAATAGTGGTAAGTCATTGCGGCGGAGACGATTTTCTGGACGCAATAATCAGCGGAAGGAGTAAGAAGAAATGATAAAACCTTTGGTGGCGATTGTCGGCAGACCTAACGTAGGCAAATCAACGTTTTTCAACAAAATGGCAGGAAAACGTATCAGTATAGTTGAGGATTTGCCGGGAGTAACGAGAGACAGAGTATACGCTGACGCAGAGTGGTGCGGATATTCGTTTACTATGATAGATACGGGCGGAATAGAAATTCATTCCGAGGATGAAATGTGGTCGCATATCCGCAAGCAAGCGGAACTTGCGGTTGATCTTGCGGACGTTATTCTGTATTTTGTAGACGGCAAAACGGGCATTATGCCCGACGACTACGATGTGGCTGATTTGCTCAGAATGTCGAAAAAACCCATCGTTCTCGCAGTCAATAAAATAGATAACGGATCTGCTTACGGGGCGTACGATTTTTACGCTCTCGGACTCGGAGAACCTATTCCCGTTTCCGCGGAGAACAGTCTTAATCTCGGCGATTTGCTTGACGCAATCGTCGCGAATTTTCCCGAAAGAGCGGAAAGCGAGGACGAAAGCGAAGCGTTGAAAATAGCCGTGGTAGGTAAGCCTAACGCGGGTAAAAGTTCGCTCGTAAACAAAATTCTCGGGTTCGAGCGCGTAATAGTAAGCAATATCGCGGGTACGACGCGCGACGCCATCGATACGCCTTTTTCCATCGGTGATAAAAATTATCGTATCGTCGATACCGCTGGAATAAGGAAAAAGAGCAAAGTAGAAGAGGACGTGGAGTATTACAGCGTAATACGAAGCATAGACGCGATGAGAAGAGCGGACGTCGTCGCGGTGGTTATCGACGCGGCGGAAGGATTAAGCGAACAGGACGTAAAGATCTGCGGACTCGTTCACGAGAGCAGAAAACCGTCGGTAATCATAATGAACAAGTGGGATTCCGTGGTAAAAGATAGTTATACGATAAATAAATTCAATGAAAAACTCGACGCGGAACTCAAATTTATGAGTTATTATAAACCTATGTATATAAGCGCGCTGACCGGACAGAGAGTCGGGAACGTGATCGAGACGCTTGAAACCGTTTACGCTAACGCGTCGAGAAGAATAACCACCGGGCTGCTTAACGACGTTTTACAGGACGCAATGAGCGTAAACGAACCGCCTACAAGAAACGGCAAGAAACTCAAAGTTTATTACGCCACGCAGGCTACGAGCAATCCGCCTACGTTCATTCTTTTTGTCAACGACGAAGAGATTATGCATTTTTCATATAAACGGTATCTTGAAAACGCGCTTCGCAAGGCGTTCGATTTCAGCGGAACGCCGATAAATATCAAGGTCAGAAACAAAGACAAGGACGAAATTTAACGAAACAGAGGTATATTATGCAATTTACTCCGGAAAACGCAAAAAAAATATACGAACAGGAAAAGCAAAGATACGATTCTTACAAGGGGCTTAACCTCAGGCTCGATATGAGCAGGGGAAAACCGAATACCGAACAACTCGACGTTTCCGACGGTCTTTTTGAAGTATTCGGAAAATTAAAAGAATATATAGGCACGGTCGATTATCGTAATTACGGTCTTCTCGACGGAATTCCCGAATCCAAGAAACTTTTTGCCGAACTGAGCGGAGTAAAAGAGACGGAAATAATCGTAATGGGCAATTCAAGCCTTAACGTAATGTACGATACCGTACAGCGAGCGATGCAGTTCGGAGTCTGCGGAGGCGAGCCTTTCAACAAACAGGGAAAAATAAAATGGCTTTGTCCCGTGCCCGGCTACGACAGACATTTTGCGATAACCGAAACTTTCGGTATAGAAATGATAAACGTTCCGATGAAAGACGACGGACCGGATATGGATATGGTCGAAGAATACGTCAAAGACGAGTCGGTAAAAGGAATATGGTGCGTTCCAAAATACAGTAATCCTCAGGGTATAGTCTATTCGGACGAAGTCGTGGAAAGGTTCGCCGCGCTTAAACCCGCGGCAAAGGATTTCAGAATTTACTGGGATAACGCATATATGATACATTACATAACGAAAGACGTTCCGTTGAAAAATATTTTCGACGCGGCGAGAGCGTACGGCAACGAAGATTTGATTTATATGTTCGGTTCGACGTCTAAGATGACGTTTGCCGGCGCGGGAATCGCGTGGCTTTGCGCAAGCGAAAAGAACGTGGCGGACGTAAAGAAATATATGACTTTTCAGACGATCGGACACGATAAACTCAATCAACTCGCGCACGTTTCGTACTTCCGCAACGCCGACGGAATTAAGGCGCATATGAAAAAACACGCCGAAATGCTGCGTCCGAGGTTTGAAACGGTGCTCGGAATACTCGACGAAGAACTCAACGGGTTGTGCAAATGGGTTAAACCAGACGGAGGATATTTTATCGGAATCGACTTGCCCGAATTTACCGCAAAACGCGCCGTAGGACTCGCCAAAGAAGCGGGCGTTACCATGACTGCGGCGGGAGCGACTTATCCTTACGGAAAAGATCCGAAAGACAGCAACGTACGCATCGCGCCCACGTATCCGTCTACCGACGAACTTCAAACGGCAATGAGAGTGTTCTGTTGTTGCGTGAAACTCGCCTGGGCGGAAAAATATATTAACGCATAAAGACCTGAACGCCGACATAAGATTAAATAAAAA
Source organism: Christensenellales bacterium (assembly GCA_051883535.1). GTDB lineage: Bacteria > Bacillota > Clostridia > Christensenellales > DTU072 > CAG-1782. The sequence goes on from JBJETX010000197.1 coordinate 5,869, forward strand.
CTTGTGGAGGCGAAAAGATGTTAAATTACGATATATATGACGATATCGCCATCCGTACCGGTGGCGATATTTATTTGGGAATAGTCGGACCGGTAAGGACGGGCAAATCTACTTTTATCAAAAAATTTATGGAAACGTCCGTTCTCGATAAAATAACGGATAAAAACAAATTGCAGAGAGCAATAGACGAATTGCCGCAATCCGCAGACGGAAAGACGATAATGACGACCGAACCGAAGTTCATTCCGAACGAAGCGGTGAACGTGAATTTCGATAAAATGAACGCAAACGTGAGGCTTATAGATTGCGTGGGTTATCTTGTCGAAGACGCGATAGGGCATCGTGAGGGCGATAAGGAAAGATTGGTGAAAACGCCGTGGTCTGATGAAGAAATGCCTTTTCAGCAAGCGGCGGAACTTGGAACCGAAAAGGTTATAAGAGAGCATTCCACCGTAGGCATTCTCGTCACGACCGACGGGACGGTTACCGATATAGCGAGAGCCAAATACGTTGAAAGCGAAGAAAGAGTCGTAAACGAACTGAAAAGTTGCGGAAAACCTTTCGTTATCGTGCTTAATTCACGCACGCCGAAAGAAACCGACGCGATCAGACTGCGCGAGAGCCTCGAAGAAAGGTACGGCGTTCCCGTTTACTGTTGCGACGTGACTCGTCTTACCAAAGACGAGATTACCGCGATTATGGAGATGGCTCTGTACGAATTCCCCGTAACGAAAATCAATTTCCGTATTCCCAAATGGATGCGCTCGCTCGGACCCGAAGACGAGATAATGAAAAATATTCTCGATTGTATACGCGGCAGAACTTCGGGTGTGTGCAAAATGCGCGACGCGTCAAAACTCGACGCAATGTTCGACGATTGCAGATTTATCGACGACGGGGCGGAGGTAGCCTGTAATCCCGCGACGGGAGAAATAGAAATCGGTTGCAAGGCGGGCGACGGGCTGTATTTCAACGTACTGAGCCGCGAGTGCGGACAGGACGTGGAAGACGAATTCAAACTTCTTACTTTCGTCAAAAAACTCGCAAGGTCTTATAACGATTACGAGGGTATCAGAAAGGCTATGGAAAGCGTTAAAGAAGAGGGTTACGGCGTTGTCAATCCCACTATGGACGATATGGAACTCGACGAACCCGAACTCGTGAAAAAAGGCAACAGATACGGCGTAAAACTCAAAGCGAGCGCGCCGTCGTACCACATCGTAAGGGTGGACGTGGAGACGGAAATCAGTCCGACGATAGGCAGCGAGCAACAGAGCGAGGATCTCGTTAAATACCTGCTCGGAGAATTCGAAAACAACAAGAAAGGCATATGGGAAACCAATATGTTCGGCGTAAGTCTCAACACGCTCGTGAAAGAAGACCTTAACAATAAAATAGGCAGTATGTCGTCGGATACGCAGGCAAAACTTCGTAAGACGATTTCCCGTATCGTAAACGAGGGAAAAGGCGGAGTGCTGTGCGTTTTGCTTTAAGCGTCGGGAATATTCAATTAAGAGAAAAACGGAGCAAGTCTCCGTTTTTCTTTTGCGTATTAAAAAAGGAAACGATATATCTTTGCAAAGAGCGGCATTTTTTGATATACTAACGATATGGATGAGATACAGGAAAAAAGAAAAGCGTTTCTCGTAAACGTGTTTAAGGATAAAGAAGATTGCGACGTACTTGACGAACTCGAATTGCTTGCGCAGACTGCGGACTACGAGGTCGTCGGCAGACTTACTCAACGAAAAGATAAACCCGATAAATCTTTTTATATAGGGACGGGCAAACTTGAAGAACTGAAACGCGCCGTAGACGAGTTGCAGGCGGATATCGTGATTTTCGATAACGATATATCCGGCAGCCAATTCAACAATCTCGAAAAATATCTCGGTATAGACGTTATAGACAGAGCGACTCTGATTCTTGAAATCTTCGCAAGGCACGCTACGAGCAACGAAGGCAAAATTCAGGTTGAACTCGCCCGTAAAAAGCATAGCCTTCCGAGAGTTCTCGGGCAAGGCGCGGTCTTGTCCCGTCAGGGCGGAGGCGGAGGAGGCGGCGGCGGAGCGCGCCGCGGCGCGGGCGAACAGCAACTTGAACTCGATAAACGAACGATACGCGCGGAAATAAGAGATCTCGAAGAAAAAGCGGAAAAACTCGCTGCCGCAAGAAAACTCAGACGAAGCAGGAGAGAAAAAAGTAAAGTGCCAGTTGTTTGTATCGTAGGATACACAAACGCAGGCAAATCCACTCTTATGAATTGTTTGACCAAGGCGGGTGTGTTGGCGGAAAACAAACTTTTCGCAACGCTTGACCCGGTAACGAGAAAACTTTGGCTCGAAACGGGTAAGGAGTTCGTTCTCGTCGACACCGTAGGGTTTATTTCGAGGCTACCGCACGAATTTATCGACGCGTTTTCAAGCACGCTTGAAGAAACGAAGTACGCGGATCTTATTCTTATAGTGCTCAACGCGGAAAGTAAGGACATGATGAAACAATACGACGTCGTGAACGGCGTTCTCGAAAAAATCGGAGCAAGCGACGTTCCTTCGATAACGGTTATAAACAAAATCGACATCGGTTATCCCGAAGTCGTGCCCTCGGGCAACGATACGGTTTTCGTCAGCGCACTTACGGGAGAGGGTACGGAATCCCTTAAACGGAAAATTTCCGAAGCGTTGTTCGGCAAAGAGACGGACGGCGAAGACGGGGAGTGATTCGTCGGATTACAGCCGATTACGACGTTTATTCATTGATCGGCAGATCGCGACGCCGTTTTTCTTAAAGTGCTTGATTTTTTATTTGTTTTCGTTTATAATACTTGCAGACGCTAGACGGGGAGTTAGCGGTGCCCTGTAACTCGCAACCCGCTATAGCGAGGTCGAACGCCCGCCGAGGCGCGCGGTATGGAAAGCCGGTGCGCATAAGGAGCGTTGATATCAAGGTCTTGTACAATTCCGCGTTGTGAACCGTGTCAGAGCCTGACCGCAGCAGCACTAAGCAAATTACGGGATGTGTTACGAGGAAACTTTGGTGGAGCCGCCTGTGCGTATGTCGATTCGGTATCGTACGTCGGAGCGGGTGCGTCTTTTTAATAAATTTTTAATTTTTTCGAATATAATTAACGGTATATAAACGGCGTACGTAGGATATTATTATCTTGACTTTTACGTTTTATTTAATTATAATACTATATACAGTCGCGCGGACGTCCGCGTAATAATATGGAGAGTTGACTATGAAAGGTGCGCTCACGAGGGATTCCGTTCCTCAAAGTCGTAAATGGTCGGTCGAAGATATTTTAACCGAATCCGAACTGCCGAAAATGTTCGGCGATATAGAAGCCGGTTGCAAAGAAATCGAAGCGTTCAGGGGAAAACTCAATCCCGATAACGCCATCGAGTGTCTGTTGATACGGAGTAAAATCGGTTATAAAATCGAAAAGGCTTACGTCTATCTCAATCTTAAAAGCGACGAGAACAAAGCCGATTCGCATTATCTCGAATTGTGTGAAAAAATAGATTTTCTCGGCGTGAAGTTTTCCACGGCTTGCTCGTTTATCGAACCCGCTCTGTCGGCGTTCCGAAAATCCGACCTCATAAAAATGCGCGACAGCGAAAAATACGATTATTTTTCTATGTATCTCGACGCGGTTATCCGCGGAAAAAAACATCTTTTGAGCGAAAAAGAGGAAGCGTTGCTGTCGTCTTCGCAGAGTTTTGCGGGGGATTTCCGTACCGTATTTTCCATGTTCGACAACGTGGACGCGGATTTCGGAGAAATAGACCTCGGGAACGGACCCGTGAAGATGAGTCACGGTCTGTATTCCGTCTGTATGCAGGATAAACGCGAACCGATAAGAAAAGAGGCGTACGAAAAACTTTACGGCGGATATAAAAAAATGATAAATACGATAGCCGCCGTATATGCGGGCAACGTAAAAAAAGATTGTTTTTATACGAAAGCGCGTAAATTCGACAGTTGCCTCGAACGCGCGCTTTACGGAGAAAACATTCCCTACAAAGTATACGAAAATCTTATCGAAGTCGTAAATAAATACGTTTCTTCCATGCACGAATACGTTGCATACAGAAAGAAAGCCCTTAAACTCAAAGAAATGCATATGTACGATATGTACGTTCCGATAGTGGATAACGTCGAATCCGATGTGGAGTACGACAAAGCGTACGCAATCGTAACGGACGCGCTTGCGCCCCTCGGACAGGAATACGTAGATACGTTGAAGAGGGCTAAAGAGGAAAGATGGCTCGACGTAGAAGAGACGGAGAATAAGAGGAGCGGGGCGTATTCCTGGGCGGTTTACGGCACGCATCCTTTCGTTCTTCTCAACCATAAAGGAACGACGCACGATATATTCACCATAGCGCACGAGATGGGACACGCTATGCATTCCTATTATTCCAACGGCGCGCAGGTATATGAAAAAGCAGATTATTGCATTTTCCTT
>JBJETX010000198.1:0-2348 GCA_051883535.1 Christensenellales bacterium
TAACGGTTACAAAAACGGCACGGTTACTTTCTGGGTGAAAACGGTTAAAGACGGTTCTTTTTCGGGCGCGGAAGTAAGGATTATAACGCTCGGAACCGGGGTGGAAAGATACGAGGATTATTCCTACACGCCGAATCTTACAGAGTATCGGGTTAAGCGGGGAAACGAATTTTATAAAGCGGAAAGCGGATTGCTTTACGGCGCGGACGGAAATATTCTGTACCGCGTTCCGCAGGCGGCGGAGGGAGAAGTAACCGTCGCGGACGGAACGGAAACCGTATCTAATTTCGCTTTTTCGGAAACGAAAAAAATAACTTCGGTTTTTTTGCCCGAATCGGTGAAAAATATATCCGACTTCGCGTTTTATTACTGCATGACGCTTAAAACGATTCGTTTTGCGGAAGAGAGCGAAGCGGAAGCCGTAAGCGGCGGCGCGTTCGTAAAATGCGAATCTCTTGAAAAACTCGTCGTCACATCGAGACGACCGCCCGAAACCGACGGGTTCGACTGTAATTCTTTCGCCGACAATTTTAAGATAGTCGTTCCCGACAACGCGGAAGAAGCGTACGGATATTTCTGGAGTTTCGCCAAGGGTTATTTGAGCGCGGAGGGAAGAGGGGTCGCCGAGTATTCGGTGACGTTCGAAACCGACGGAGGGACGGAAACGGAAAGTTTTCACGGTTTGTTCGTCAAAGAACCCGTCGCGCCGGAAAAAGACGGAATGATTTTCGCAGGGTGGTACGATAACCCTCGTTGTTTCGGAGAAAAAGTGGTTTTTCCTTTCGTGACGGAAGACCATATCACCCTTTACGCGTGTTGGGAACAGGATATAAACGCTTCGCCCGCGGCGTAGAAATCCGATTATAACGTTCTCAAGGAAAACGCAAATTACCGATAAACGCCCGATCCAAGCCACGCTTGACAGAAGTAGATCATATATGTTATAATATAACATATAATGCCCGTAGTGGCGTCGGGAGCCTTGTATGAAGAAAATTTCCGTACCTAAAATAATCGTCCTCGCCGTGTTTACAGCGATTTTTGCGCTTACGGCGTTTGCGTGTACGGAGAAAGAACCCGAAGAGCCTACCGTTAAATCGATTACGGTCGTTTCAGCGCCGGAAGAGGCGTACATTAAAGGCGATACCAATATAATTCTCAGCGACGTTATTCTCGAAGTGGTTTACACCGATAAGAACAAAAAGACCGTCAGCCTGGACGACAGTATGATATCAGGTGCGGACAGGTTGAAGTTTCAGCAGGCGGGAAGGCATACCGTCACCGTATCTTACGACGGAGGAACGGGCTTTTATACGTTCGAAGTCGTGGATGTTGCGGCGGAAGGGAAGTTCGTCGCCTCGTTTTATTCGAGAGGGGGAAGCGACGTAAAGAGCATTGCGGGAACGACGATAACCGCGTTTTCCATGCCCGAGCGCGAAGGCTACGTGTTCGACGGGTGGTATCCCGACGTGGTATTCGACGATAACGGCGCGGTTCTGAACTGGGGCGAAAGGGTAAGCGAACCGTATACGCTCACGGCGAACACCTCGTTTTACGCTAAATGGATAGATAAACGCGTCTGCACGGTTAAGTTTTACGATTACGACGGAAGCGTTATTTACGAAGAGGAAATTCATTACGGTGAAAAAATCGACGTCGATTCTTTCGTTTATCCCGACGACAGGGTGACTCCGGGAAAAACTTTTCTCGGGTGGAACGTGACTAACGGCAACGCAAACGCGGTAACCGTGGATTTGATCGTAAAAGCGAACTTTTCCGTGGAAAAGTGTATAGTCAAAGTCGTTTACGCAAATACGAACGGCGAAACCATCGAAGTCGAAAGAACTTTCGATTACGGTACCGAATTCACCGTGGGGGAAGGAACTACTTACGTCAAACCCGAGAAAGAGGGGTACACTTCGCGTTTCGTTTATTACGTCAACCACGCGGAAGATAACGAAAACGAAGAAGACGGCAGACTGTTTTCCGAGATGCCCGACGACAATACCGTTACGCTTACGGAGCCGTATACGACGATTAAGCCGGAATTTACCGTTCTTACGTATAAAATAGTGATTTTCAACGGAAAAACCAACCAGACCAAGACGAATCTGAAAAACGGAACTCCCGAACTCGAAAGGACGTACGAAAACGCCGCGGCTTCGAGAGATTTTATCGTGGAATGGAATACGGGGTTTGATTTTTCCGAACATACGCAGGAACCCGACGTAAGTTCGCCCGCTTTGCTTTACGACGAAAACGGCGTGGTAGGATATTCGGGACAATGGTGTTACGTGGTGACGGACTCCGACGGAAACGAGTTATGGTACAACGGTTCGGGGCTCGTA
>JBJETX010000199.1:0-2301 GCA_051883535.1 Christensenellales bacterium
TACGGATAATCTTTATCGTGTCGTTAGCGTCCTGAGCGGTAGCGGTTTTGCCCGTTCCGATCGCCCATACGGGTTCGTAAGCGATAACGATGTTCTTGAGTTCCTGTTTGGTGATATCTTTGAGCGCGCCGATCGTCTGTCTCGTAACCACTTCGGCGGTCTTTCCGCTTTCTCTTTCTTCGAGAAGTTCGCCTACGCATACGATAACTTTAAGTCCTGCGTTAAGCGCGGCTTTGGTTCTGAGATTGACGGTTTCGTCGGTTTCTCCGAAATACTGTCTTCTTTCGCTGTGTCCGGTGATAACGTAACTTACTCTCAGTTCTTTGAGCATCTGCGCGCTGACTTCTCCGGTGAACGCGCCTTTTTCCGCCCAATGTACGTTCTGCGCGCCGATTTTTATGTTAGAACCTCTCGCCGCTTTTCTCGCGGTTACGATATCCGTAAAGGGAACGCAACAAACGACTTCGCATTTAGCGTCTTTAACCAACGGAATAAGGTCTTTGATGAGTTGTTTGGTCTCCTCGTTGGTCTTGTTCATTTTCCAGTTTCCTGCGATAATGTTCTTTTTCATTTCAACTTTCTCCTTTATATATGTTTAGATAAAAATTATTTTTCGTTCAGGCACGCGATTCCGGGCAGAACTTTTCCTTCGAACAGTTCGAGCGATGCTCCGCCGCCGGTAGAGATGTGCGTCATCTTATCCGCATAACCGAGTTGAGCGACTGCCGCCGCGCTGTCTCCTCCGCCGATAATCGTCGTAGCGTCGGCGTCCGCCATGATTTTCGCAATCGCTTTCGTTCCTTCTGCGAGAATCGGGTTTTCGAATACGCCCATAGGTCCGTTCCAGATAACCGTCTTTGCCGTGGAAATAACTTCCGCATAGAGTTTTCTCGTCTTTTCGCCGATATCCACCGCCATCATATCGGCAGGGATAGCGTCAACGTCAACGGTCTTAACTTCGATAACCGCGTCGATGGGGTTCGGGAATTCCTTGGTAACGACCGCGTCGACGGGAAGATAAATCTTCTTGCCGAGGCTTTCCGCTTTTTTAAGCATATCCGCGCAATAAGCGATTTTTTCGTCGTCTACGAGAGAAGTTCCGATTTCATATCCTTGAGATTTGAGGAAGGTATAAGACATACCGCCGCCGATGATAAGCGAATCGCATTTTTCAAGCAGGTTGTCGATAACTTTAAGTTTATCGGCAACTTTCGCACCGCCGAGAACGGCTACGAAAGGACGTACGGGATGTTCAAGAGCGTCCGCCATAACGGAGAGTTCTTTTTCGATAAGGAATCCGCAAACTGCGGTTTTCACAAACCCGTATTCGACGATTGCCGCGGTGGAAGCGTGCGAACGGTGCGCGGTTCCGAAAGCGTCGTTTACGTAGACTTCGCAGAATTCGGAAAGCGCCTTGCAGAACGCTTCGTCTCTTCCTTCTTCGCCAGCGTCAAAACGGAGGTTTTCGAGAAGAACGCATTCTCCGTCTTTAAGAGCGGCAACTTTCGCTTTCGCGTCGGGTCCGACGATATCTTCGGCAAAAGTCACTTTTCCGTCGAGAAGTTCGTTGAGTCTGTCGGCTACGGGTTTAAGCGTGAATTTTTTGATGTCTTTCTTCGCTTTTTCCAGCGCGGCTGCCTTTGCGTCCGCCTGTTCCGCTTCGGGGAGCGCGGCGATAGCCTTCTTTTCTTTCTTCGTCAATCCGAAACCGGGAGTGAATATATTGTGGGGTTTGCCCATATGCGAACAAAGTATTACCTTTGCTCCGTGTTCCATAAGGTATTTAATGGTAGGAAGCGCGCCGTTGATACGGTTCTCGTCGGTGATTACCCCGTCCTTCATAGGAACGTTGAAGTCACATCTTACAAGACACTTTTTACCTTTTACGTCAATGTCACGAATCGTTTTTTTGTTCATAAATCGTTCTCCTTTCAAAGGGTAAATATATTGCCGCCTTTACGCGGTCGATTATATTCTACCATTTTTTTTGCCGTTAGTAAACTATTTATCGAACTTTTTAAGTATTTTCTTGCAAAAACTCGCTTTTTTGTCCTTATTTTATCGGCGCGACGCGCTTTTATTCTACTCGATGCGGCTCAGTTTGAGAAAATTGACGGGCGGACGCGTCGCAAGTATCTTATTCTTAAACTCAAAGGTCTCTCCTATCGGTACGCAGACCGTTCTCCCGTCGCTCTTCAGGGCGGTATCGGCGTATAACCCGACGAATTCCGTTCCAAAAACTGCGTGTCCTTTCACCGCGCACATATATTCGCATCCGAACTTGTCAAACGTCTGATGAAT
>JBJETX010000200.1:0-2298 GCA_051883535.1 Christensenellales bacterium
GATTGAGATGCGCTGCGCGGAAAACAATGCGATAAAGTCCAAAACACTGGAATTAAAAGGCTCTTCGTATACTACAATATCACAGAACGTAGCCGTTGCGATAGATATGATTTCGTCAGATTCTGTTTCCGGGGCGTTGGCGATGCAGAGCCAGGCAATCAACGAAAATCACAGCAAAATAGTATTTGAAGTGGAGTTTTAGGCGGTAAAGTCAAATGCAGAATCTCGGAACCAAGAGGTTGGAAACGGACAGGCTTATTCTTCGTCGGTTTGTGAAAGCGGACGCGGAAAGCGTATATAAAAACTGGGCTTCGGACGACGAGGTGACGAAATATCTTACCTGGGAAACGCATAAAAGCGCGGAAGACTCGGCAAGATACGTTGATTTTTGCCTTGACGGATATAAAAACGCGGATTTTTATCAATGGGCAATCGAACTCAAAGAGACGGGAGAAACGGTCGGTAACGTTTCCGTGGTGCGGATAACCGAAGACGGAGCGGCGGAACTCGGTTGGGTGTTAGGAAGAGCCTTGTGGGGAAGGGGAATAGTCCCCGAAGCCGCCGAAGAAGTTATGCGCTTTTTATTCGACGAAGTCGGGTTTAGCCGCATTTACGCCGAACACGATACTGAAAACGTAAAATCGGGCAGGGTAATGCAAAAAATAGGAATGGCTTACGAGGGCGTTCTGCGCGAAGCGAGAAAAAACAATCGCGGCGTCGTCGACGTTGCGGTTTACGGATTGGCGAAAGAAAATTTCCGTTGAACAGAAGCGTTATTTACAAACGAATTCAAAAAATCGGCGACGAATTCACGACGCCGATTTTTTAATAAATACGTATTTGTATTATGAGGTTTATTTACGCGCGTTGAGCGAATAGATAAATTCGTCGTAAGAGCGGATATAATCGTCTTCGCTGTAAGTTTCGGAAGCAAGCACGAGAAGAACGCCGTCGGCGGAGAAGTCGTGTATTTCACGCCATACGTTGTGTCCGATATACATTCCTTCCGAAGGGTCGTCGAGGGTTACCGTGCGGGTATCGTCTCCGTCGGTGAGCGTGACTTTGCAACTGCCGTGAATGGCGATATATATTTGTTCAAGTTTTTTATGAGAATGGAATCCGCGTTTAACGCCTTCTCCGACTCCGTAAATGTAATATACGCGTTTTACGTCGAACGGAACTTCTTTACCGTATTCCGCTACGACGAGATTGCCGCGTGCGTCGTCGTGTTTTTGGAATTTAATCTTTTTTACGTCCATAATTAAACCTTTTATTTATGTTTTTTCGAATGTTTTTTATATATCAGATAGGGAAAATGTTTGGCGGACATTACGATTTTATAAACGATTTTACCGAAACGGGATTCGTTTACGCGATATTTTTGAGGAAGAACCCGTTTATCGTAAAGATAAGAATTGCGCTGTTTCCAATGCAAAAACGCGTTTTTCGCTTCGCATTTGTCTGACGCAAACGGCAGTATTTCGTTATAAAAAATATTATCCGATTCCTTGGTGTAAGTTTTGGTAATTCTGTTTGCGTTGCTGATTCCGCCCAGTCGGTATTTTATTACCACGCGGTCGAAAAACAGGAACCGGGTGCCGTTGCGGAGCAGGCGCATATTTATCGGGTAATCGTCGATAAGGCGGTATTTTTCGTCAAGAAAACCGTTCTTTTCGTAGCATTCTTTCGTTCTTGCGGTACAACAACTGAAGATGAAATTACATCCTGTCATTTTATCGAACAACTCGCGCGGGGAGAGCGATTCGATAAGTTTTACGTGAGCGGCGCTCGGCGCGATATGCTTTTGTTTCAGCATATTTTCATCGTAAACCGCGCGTTTTGCGGTGATAACCTCCGCGCCCGTGCGGATAAATTCCGCCGTCCAGTCCGAAAGAACGTTTTCGTCGAAGAAACAATCGTCCGCGGCAAGCGTATAGATATATTTGCCGCTCGCGGAGTGAATGCCGATATTCAGGGTTTTGGTCGTGCCGAGGTTCTTTTCGTTTTTTCTTACTTCGAAACGTAGAACGTTTTCCCGTTTATGGGTTTGAACGTATTTTCGTATTGCGTCGACGTCGACGTTTTCCGACCCGTCGTCGATTACTATATATTCGATTTTTTCGTAGGTTTGCGAAAGAACCGAATCGATTGCGGCGCATATCGTGTCCGAGTTGTTGTAACAGGGCGTTATTACGGTTATCAAAGGAAGTTCGCGCATTATTCTTCGTAATATTCCGAATAGAAGTTTTTATAATCTCCGCTCAGAATGTTCTGCCACCATTCTTCGTGTTCGAGATA
>JBJETX010000201.1:0-2294 GCA_051883535.1 Christensenellales bacterium
CGAACCTGCTTCGCCTGAATTTGATTTTAACGTCGTCGGAAGAGATATCATTCTCGTGGACGACGTTTTATTTACCGGCAGAACGGTAAGAGCGGGAATAGAGGCTCTGATAAGGACCGGCAGACCGAGAAGCATTCAACTTGCGGTGCTCGTGGACAGAGGTCACCGCGAATTGCCTATAAGAGCAGATTACGTCGGTAAAAATATTCCGACTTCAAGAACGGAAGAGATAAAAGTCTTCCTCGAAGAAACCGACGGAGAGGACAAAGTGCTTCTGCTCGCTAAAAACTGAAACAAAAAAAATAAAAATACATAACAAAGGAGAGACACTATGAAACTTGTTTACAACGTTGAAGACAAACCGAAGTTCAGTAAACTGATCATGTTTTCCATTCAGCAGTTGCTTGCTATCATCGCCGCGACGATAGCGGTTCCCGCAATCGTGAACGGAATAGTCGGTTATCCCGTGCTTGACCAGGCAGCCGCACTCGTCGGTGCAGGATTGGGAACTATTACTTATCTTCTGTTTACCAAATTTAAGAGCCCCGTATTCCTCGGAAGTTCGTTCGCATTTATTACGCCTCTTGCCGGCGCGGCGGTATTCGGATACTTCGGTATCATAATCGGCGCGGCGTTCGCGGCTCTCGTATACGTAATCATCGCGTTGCTCGTTAAGTTTGCAGGCACGAAATGGATCAGCAAACTTATGCCGCCTGTCGTTATCGGACCTACCGTTGCTCTTATCGGATTGTCCCTTTCGGGAAGCGCGGTAAGCAGCCTTACCACCGCAAGCGGTTCGGGAATGAGTTATAACCTCGTTGCAATTCTCTGCGGTCTGTTCACCTTCTTCGTAGTAGTATTCTGCTCGGTAAAAGGTAACAAAACGATGAAAATTATACCTTTCATCATCGGTATCCTTTCGGGATATGCGCTCGCGGCATTCTTCTCCATATTCGGATATGCCTGCGAAGTCGAATACCTCAAAATAATCGACTTCACGCCCTTAATCGATAACTTCAAAAATATCAGCATTCAGAGTTTCCTCGACTATCCTAAATTCACCTTTCTTGCGACTGATACGGCTCTCGACGGAATCACCAGACTTCAAACGCTCGACGGCGCGGCGGTTGCTACGATTGCTTTGCTGTACATCCCCGTTTCCTTCGTTGTCTTTGCGGAACATATCGCTGACCACAAGAACATCAGTTCTATTATCGAACGCGACCTTCTCGTTAAACCCGGTCTGCACAGAACCCTCCTCGGCGACGGCGTAGGCTCCTTCGTAGGCGCGCTCTTCGGCGGCTGCCCGAACACGACTTACGGCGAATCCGTCGGATGCGTTGCAATCACCAAAAACGCTTCGATAGTAAGCATACTTGGCGCGGCGGTTCTCGCAATCCTGCTTGCCTTCATCTCGCCCGTAATGGCGTTCCTTGAAACCATTCCTTCCTGCGTAATGGGCGGCGTATGCCTCGCACTGTACGGTTTCATAGCGGTAAGCGGTCTGAATATGCTCAAAGGAATAGACCTCGGCGAAAGCAAAAACCTGTTCACGGTAAGTTCCATACTCGTAGCGGGTATCGGCGGACTGAGCCTTCAGTTCGGACTTGCTACTCAGGGTAAAGCGATTATCACTATAAGTTCTATAGCTACCGCGCTTATTCTCGGAATCATAATCAACGCTATCTTCGGTAACAAAGAGAAGAAAGAAGAGGAAGATGGAGACAGCCTTCCCGCAGCATACGTAGAAGGAACCGCTGAATCCGCACTTAAAGAAATCAACGACGAAAAATCTTTCGAAGAAGAAAAAACGGAAGAAACTCCCGTCGAAACCGTTGCGGAAGAAACGGTTACCGAATAATCGGTAAAACAATACCAAAACGAAAAGGCGTTCCGAAAAGAACGCCTTTTTTAATTGTAAATAATCAATCAGGATTTTTTATAAAGTTTCGCCATTCCCGCTTCGCTCGTTTCTTTATAGCGGTTGGAGAGGTCTTTGCCCGTTTCGTACATTGTCTGAATAATCGTATCGAGGGACACGGTACGCGTAGAGGATAAAAAGTCGGCGAGGCTGAGCGCGTTGAGCGCGCGCATTGCGGCGACGGCGTTACGTTCGATACAGGGGATTTGTACGAGTCCGTTGACAGGGTCGCAGGTGAGACCGAGATGGTGTTCGATACAGATTTCGGCGGCGTATTCTATCTGATCCGCGCTGAGACCGAAAATTTCCGCAAGTCCGCCTGCCGCCATTGCGCAGGCGCTGCCTATTTCAGCCTGACAACCGCATTCCGCTC
>JBJETX010000202.1:0-2293 GCA_051883535.1 Christensenellales bacterium
TTTCCTCGCCCCTTCGCTCCCGCTATGCTCTTTATCGCGGCGCATACGCAGAAAACGACGAGATTTGCCACTACGATCATCGGTCCGATCGGCGTTCCCGTCACGCAAGCCGCTATCAGTCCGATTACCGAAGTTATCACCGACGTTATCGCCGCGCCGATTACCGCGCCCTTAAAACTTCTCGCAAACCGCATCGCGCTCAGCGCCGGAAAAACTATCAACGCGCTTATCAGTAACGCTCCGACGAGTTCCATCGCAAGCACTATCACTACCGCCGCCGTAACCGCAAGCACGGTTTTATACGCTCCCGCTTTAACCCTCGTGGCTCTCGCAAACGTCTCGTCGAAAACAACGGCGAATATTCGGTTATAAAACACTATAAAAACGATCGCAACGGCGACGGCAAGTCCGCAACACACCCATACGTCGGTCAGAGTAAGGCAGAGTATCGCGTTCCCTCCGAAAAGCGTGGTGCAGACGTCCCCGGCAACGTTGTTTCCGCCTGCAACGCTCATTATCATATATCCGATGGCAAGCGAAGCGGTGCTAAGCATTGCGAGAAGGGTTTCCCCTTTTATTTTTCCGTCTTCCTTTATTCTCAACAGCAGAATAGCGACTATTATCGTAACGGGAACGGTCAACAGCATATTGTCCGCGAAACTCAACACCGCGGCGGCAGCGTACGCGCCGAACGCGATATGCGATAATCCGTCGCCGAGCATAGAATACCTTTTGAGAACGAGCACGACGCCTAAAAGTCCTGCGCACAACGCTATCAGAACGGTACAAATCAATGCAAAATAAACGGATTTATCCGCTAAATAAGCAAAATTTTCAAGCATTGCCGTTCTCCTCTGTGCATTCGCAATCGCGTGCGTTCTTTTTCCTGTCGGCTTCGTACTCTTTCGGCGTGCCGAAAAAGTTATCGTCTTTGCCGATATAAAGCACTTTATCCGCATAACTCAACGCTTTTTCCACGTCGTGCGAAACCATCACTATCCCGAGTCCGTCCTTGTTCAGCCTCGCCACCGTTTCATACATTTCTTCGCTTACCGCAGGGTCGAGCCCGGACACGGGTTCGTCGAGAATCAGACCGTCTCTCGCAGCGCAAATCGCTCTCGCAAGCAATACTCTCTGCTTTTGTCCGCCCGAAAGTTTCCCGAAAAGTTGTTTTTTCAGGTCTTTTATTTTAAGCGATTCCATAATTTCGTCGCAGTACTTTCTGATTTTCTTTGAAAAAAAAGGTTTGCGCCCGTTGCGGTAAAGGCATCCCGACAAAACGACTTCTCCGACGCTTGCGGGAAAATCTTCTCCGACGTGCGTCTGTTGCGACAAATATCCGATTATCGGTTTTTCTCCCGTATCCGTCTCCACCGTTAACTCTCCGGATATCGGCTTATTTAACCCGAGAATCGCTTTAATCAGCGTGCTTTTTCCCGAACCGTTTTCGCCCACAACGCATAAAAACTCGTTATTTTCGAGTACGAATTCAAGTCCTGAAACCACGGTTTTTCCCTCGTATCCGAGCGAAAGATTTTCGGCTACAATTTTCATTTCAAACCCTCTTTTAACGCTTCGAGATTTTCCGACATAATCTCGATATACCCTTTTCCCGATTTCAGTTCGGCTTCGGACACCGTCTGACAGGAATTAAGTCGGTAAATCTTTCCGCCGCATTCCCTTATAACGCTTTCCGCAAGCGAGTCGTCTCCGCTTTCGAGTACGAAAACACCCGACGCACCGCTCGATTTATACTCTTCGCTGAATTTTATCTTGTCTATCGGACTTATTACGGTATCGGTGGAACACCCGTGCAGAACGGAACGGTAATTAAGCCCGTAATCGGCGACGAGATACGCGAACGGAAAACGATCCGCGAAAAACAGCGTCTTTTGCTCTGCTTCGGAAAGTTCTTCGGCATAACGGGTTTCCAATTCGCCGAGTTCGGATATATAATCTTCGCAATTCCGGTAGAATATTTCTTTTTTGTCGGGAAAGAGTTCCGCCATTTCTTCGCATATCGCTCTGCATAAAATTATACTGTTTTTTATCGAAAGCCATATATGTTCGTCAAACCCTTCTTCGTGGTCTTCGTGTTCTTCTTCATGCTCGTCCGTAGGATAAATCAACTCCGTTTTTTCCGACAGATTAAGCAAAGACACCTCGGATAAATCCGTACTTTTTATTACGTCTTTTACCCAATTCTCCGATTCTCCGCCAATATACACGAACAGTTTACAGTTCTTTATTGCGCTTTTATCTTTGGTCGTAAGCATATAATTATGCGCGTCCG
>JBJETX010000203.1:0-2288 GCA_051883535.1 Christensenellales bacterium
TTTATCACTTTACAAGTAGCGGCGTTTGTGTTAAAATCCGTCTTGACCGTTAAATTACGGCTACTTACGGGAGGACGAATGATAATAGGCGGACTGCAAAAACTTACCCTTCTCGACTATCCGTCGAAGGTCGCCTGCACGGTATTTACTTACGGTTGCAATTACCGTTGTCCTTTCTGTCACAACGCCGCGCTCGTGAAAGGCACGCCCGAAACGACTTATACCGAGAGCGAGATACTTTCTTTCCTTAAAAAAAGAATCGGCGTACTCGACGGCGTATGCATAACGGGCGGCGAACCGCTTATGCAGAGCGGAATAGAAAATTTTATGGCGGAGATAAAATCTCTCGGGTATTCGCTCAAACTCGATACTAACGGGAGTTTTCCCGAGAAACTTCGGTTCGTTGCGGAAAACGGACTCGTCGATTACGTCGCAATGGACGTGAAGAACTCGCCGCAAAAATACGCTCTTACCACGGGAGTAAACGCGGACGTAAGCAAGATAAGCGAGAGCATAAACTTCCTGAAAACGGGGAAAGTCGATTACGAATTCCGCACGACGATCGTCGACGGGCATCACGACGAAGAGTCTATGGAAGCAATCGCCGAATGGATTTCCGGGGCGAAAAGATACTTCCTTCAGAATTTCGTCGACAGCGGAATGCTGATAGGCGACGCGCAGGGCGTACCCGAAGAAAAAATGCGGAAGTTTCGCGGAATCGTGCAAAAGCGCGTTCCGACTGCGGAGATACGCGGTCTGTAAACGGTCGCATCGCGCCATTTAACGCGTAAACGAAAACCTCATACGAACAAACACTTACGAAAATACACAATATACAATGTTAATGGAGGAGCAATGTACACAGTTATCAAAAGAGACGGCAAAGAATGCGATTTCGATATTTCGAAAATCAGCGCGGCCATCACCAAAGCGTTCGAAGCGGTCAACAAGGAATATCATCCTTCGGTAATCGACCTTCTCGCGCTTAAAGTAACGAGCGATTTCACGCCCAAAATCAAAGACGGCAAAGTCGCGGTCGAAGACATTCAGGACAGCGTCGAGGATATCCTCGTTCAGGCGGGTTACGCAGACGTAGCGAAAGCGTATATCCTTTACCGCAAGCAGAGAGAAAAACTCCGCAACCTCAAATCGACGGTTCTCGACTACAAGGAAATCGTGGATTCCTATCTTAAAGTCGCGGACTGGCGCGTTAAGGAAAACAGCACGGTCACCTATTCGGTAGGCGGACTTATCCTGTCCAACTCGGGTGCTATAACCGCCAACTACTGGCTCAGCGAAGTATACGATAAAGAAATCGCCGACGCACACCGCAACGCGGATATTCATATCCACGACCTCAGTATGCTTACGGGTTACTGCGCGGGCTGGTCGCTCAAACAACTCATCAAAGAAGGTCTCGGCGGCGTTCCCGGAAAAATCACGTCCGCGCCCGCTTCTCACCTCTCCACGCTCTGCAATCAGATGGTCAACTTCCTCGGTATTATGCAGAACGAATGGGCAGGCGCGCAGGCTTTCTCCTCTTTCGATACCTATCTCGCTCCTTTCGTAAAAATAGACAATCTTTCCTATAAAGAAGTAAAACAGTGCATTCAGTCGTTCATTTACGGCGTAAATACGCCTTCCCGTTGGGGAACTCAGGCTCCGTTTACCAACATCACGCTCGATTGGGTGGTTCCGAACGACCTTGCCGAACTCAACGCGCTCGTAGGCGGTAAAGAAGTAGACTTCAAATATAAAGACTGCGTAAAAGAAATGGCTATGGTAAACAAAGCGTTTATCGAAATAATGATCGAAGGCGACGCCAACGGCAGAGGCTTCCAATACCCGATCCCCACTTATTCTATTACGCGCGACTTCGATTGGTCGGAAACGGAAAACAACAAATTGCTGTTTGAGATGACGGCAAAATACGGCACGCCTTATTTCAGCAACTATATCAACAGCGATATGGAACCTTCGGACGTCCGCAGTATGTGCTGCCGTCTCCGTCTCGACCTCAGAGAACTCCGCAAAAAATCCGGCGGTTTCTTCGGAAGCGGCGAATCCACGGGTTCGGTCGGCGTAGTTACCATCAATATGCCGAGAATCGCATACCTTGCCGAAGACGAAGAAGACTTCTTCAGACGCCTTACCAAACTTATGGATATAAGCGCGCGCAGCCTTAAAATCAAGAGAACGGTTATCACGAAACTCCTCGAAGAAGGTCTCTATCCTTATACGAAAAAATATCTCGGAACGTTCAACAACCACTTCTCCACCATCGGTCT
>JBJETX010000204.1:0-1650 GCA_051883535.1 Christensenellales bacterium
TCGTCCACGACTCCGGCTTTTATGCTCATTCCCCCGATATCCACGCCGATATAGTAACGCATTTATTTCTTACTCCTTGATTAAATCATCGTATCTGTCAACCTGTATGCCGCATTCTTCAAACAACTGTCTTGAAAAATCGTCGGGATACCCTTCTTTATAAACAATCCTCTTTATTCCGCTGTTGATTATCATTTTCGCGCAAATCGAACACGGCTGATGCGTAACGTAAATCGTTGCTCCGTCAACCGAAATGCCGAGTTTGGCAGCCTGAACTATCGCGTTTTGTTCAGCGTGCACCGCATAACAGATTTCCTGTCTCGTTCCCGAAGCGATACCGAGTTTTTTCCTCAGGCACTCTCCTCTGTCCTTACAGGAAGTAATGCCGCTGCTCGCTCCGTTATAACCCGTGGTAAGAATGCGTTTGTCTTTAACGATTACCGCGCCTACCTGACGGTTGTTCTGAAAACAACTGCTCCATCCCGCCACAAGGTGAGCCATATCCATAAAGCGTTCGTCCCATTTGTTCATTTTTGCCTTTCTCCGTTTGAAAATATAATATAATTGTACCATACGACATACTCTTTTGCAATACATTTTTGGACGGCGCGCGTCATAATTTAATACTATGACCGAAGTGGATTATTCCCGTTTCATATATCAGCCGAACTGCGGTAAGCCGCCGTCGGACGACAGACGCAAACGCGAAAAAAAACGGAAAAGCGGCGGGAAAAAAGTTTTTACCGTAATTATTGCCGTCGTTCTGTGTTTTGCGATTTTATTTTTCTGCGTGGATTTTTTTGCAAAAGGCTCTTTAACCGAAGGGATATACTCTCTTATGCGCAAAACCGGGTATTCTTACTACGCCGTATGCCGTTCATATCCCACCCGTGAAACCGCTCACGCCGGGGCGTTACTCGCGGAAAACGGCGGCGGAGCGGGATATCTTTTTTCCGAAAACGGCGACTATTACGTTATTTTCGGTATATTTGCCGAAAAAACCGACGCTCAATCCGTTTCCTCAAAGAACTCCGATACGTTTATTTATTCCCTGTCGTACTCCACGTCCTCGACGGATATTGCCGGTCTGATAGATTCTTTCGTGCGCGATATGTCGATATACCTCGACAACGTTGACGACGGCACTTTTACCGAGAACTCGCTCGCTATGGCTAGGGACGATTATATCGTGCTTTTTTCTTCTTACGAACCGAAAAACGATAAAGAAACCTCTTTGGTTTCTTTTATCCTTTCCTGTCTCGACGATATTGCTCCGGGCACGACCGAACGCGCCTCGTTGTTGTTCCGCACCCGTCATATGCTGTGTTCCGTCCTTTTCGCCGCGCGCGAAACGTTTTCCTGAAATCAGAAAATATTATTGAGTTTAAGCATATACATATCGCTGATTCTTACGGCGTACTGATAAATTCTGTCGAACAGCGCGTTTGCCGAATCGTAGTCCTCTTTCTTAACCGCGCCCGTCAGTTCGCCCATAGTTACGGTGATCTCGTTCAGTTGCAGCACGGATATGAAAATTTCCAGCGTTTCGGCTTTTTTCTCCCACCATTTTGACAATTCCGTAACGTCGTCGAGACTGTACGTCTCTCTGTCCATCTGTTCCTCGAGTTTTTCGCAAAAATCCTCGAAAGT
>JBJETX010000204.1:1750-9921 GCA_051883535.1 Christensenellales bacterium
TGTACGTCTCTCTGTCCATCTGTTCCTCGAGTTTTTCGCAAAAATCCTCGAAAGTGTTTTTTATATAAATCGTTTCCCCTATGCTTCCGCCTATGAGCAGAGCCGTAGCGACGATAAGAACGGTAAGTTTGTATTTCATTTTAACCTGCCTGCGCTATAGTAAAATATTTTGCGTTTCTCGGCTGAACGAAAATCGAACCGCTGTCCGCCGTCATAAGCACGACGTCTTTTATCTTGATTTTCTTTTCGTCAAGCAAAGAATTGACTTTTTCTTCGGTAATGTTTATCGATTCCATATTTTCACGCATATACTTGCCCTCTACCACGAGCGTCATAGGTATGCTGCTCGGCGGCGTTGCGTTTTCGTTCTGCATTACCGAAAGTTTGCCGTTGGTTTCCAGAATCCCGAACGAGATCTCAGGTATGGAAAAATACCCCTGCTGTCTGATAAGAGAAATAAGGTCGTTTACGTCCATGTTGAGTTTCGTAAGACATTCGCTGTTTATTCCGTCGCCGTCGATAACTATCATCGGTTTCCCGTTTACGAACTTCCTGAACGGAATGGATTTCGACATTATCGCGGTTATAACGTAATGCGTGATAAACAAAACGATCAACGGCACCAATCCGTAAGTGATCGGTACGGAAACGTCCTGCATCGGCACGCATGCGAGGTCGGCTACGGCAAGCGTTATGACGAATTCGTACGGCTGTAATTCGCCGATAGTCCGTTTCCCCATCAGCCTTACCCCTATCATAAGGAAGAAAAGTATAATAAGCGTTCTTATAATAATTACCAGCATACCCGTAGTATGCGCAAAAAAAATAAAAATTCTTTTTCTGAAAAAATCCGCCGGGAACAATCTTTATTTCTTCGGCTTCCATTCGTCGTCGCGCCGATATAAAACGACCCGAAACTTTTGCGTTCCGGGTCGGTAATGATTTTCGTTAAAATCGTTATTGATTCTGCTTTTCAAGCATAGACTTGACTTTCATAAGTCGTATCGTTCCCGCTCTTTCGTTTTCGTCGAGTTTCATCGTGATATACTTTATCGTTTCGGTAATCTGCGGTATCATAACGTATTCAAGCGCGTTTACCCTTCTGCGGTTCTTTTCTATTTCGTCCGCCAGCATATTGCAGGTCTTTTCCACTTCGGCAAGCCTTATGAGTTTGGGCATAAGTTTGCTTAAATTGGCTATACTGCCGTCGAGTTCCGCGCTCACCGAAGCGAACGAATACGGATAGAGTTCCTTTTTTTCGCTCTCGGTTACTTTCAGCGTGGGTACGTCCACGCCCATTACGTTGGTTTTCCCCGTTTCGATCTTAACGCTGTAACCCGGCATCGCCACCGCTTCTTCCATAACCTGTTCGGTGGTTACCGCGCTCGCAAGCATAAAAAGCCTGAGCGCGTCGGAAATTTCGCTCTCTATCTCTTTTCTGAGCGCTTTGTTCTCCCTGACGTATATCATAAAACGCCGTATGGTTTCATCCGACTTGTCTTTAAGAAGTTTGTGTCCGCGCGTAGCGGTTTTAAGGCGCGTCTTTAACCGCCTTAATTCCATTCTCGTCGGATTTACGTTCATTCTCGCCATAAAACTCTTCCTGTTTTCTTATTCGTTTGCCTTTCCGCTACGCTTTTGTCGCGCCGTAACGGGCGGGCGGGTGGGAAACGGCGCGTTATTCCTTGTCGTAGAACTCTTCAAGGTATGCGTCTCTGATTCTCTTCAATTCGCCTCTCGGCAAAATTCTGAGGAGTTCCCAACCTAAATCGAGGGTTTCTTCTATGCTTCTGTTTTTATTGAATCCCTGACTGACGTAGCGTTTCTCGAACTCTTCGGCAAACAAAGCGAACTTCTTGTCCGCCGCGCTGAGCGCGGCGTCGCCGAGAATCGCCGCAAGTTCTTTCGCCTCTTTACCTCTTGCGTACGCGCTGAACAACTGATTCATCGTGTCCGCGTGGTCTTTTCTCGTCTTTCCCGCGCCTATACCTTTATCTTTAAGACGGCTGAGCGACGGCAGAACGTCTATCGGGGGCACGACTCCGCGTTTATGCAATTCTCTGCTGAGAATTATCTGTCCTTCGGTTATATATCCCGTAAGGTCGGGTATCGGATGCGTTTTGTCCTCTTCGGGCATAGTCAGAATAGGTATCTGCGTTATACTTCCCTTCTTGCCGCGGATTCTTCCCGCTCTTTCGTAAATGGTAGCAAGGTTGGTGTAAAGGTAACCGGGATAACCTCTTCTGCCGGGAACTTCCTTTCTCGCCGCGCTTACTTCTCTGAGCGCTTCGCAATAGTTGGTTATATCCGTCATAATAACGAGAACGTGCATATCGCATTCGAACGCGAGATACTCCGCCGCGGTAAGCGCCATACGCGGAGTGGAAATTCTCTCTATCGCGGGGTCGTTCGCAAGGTTCATAAAGAGAACCGCTCTGTCGATTGCTCCCGTTTTACGGAAATCGGAAATAAAATAGTCCGCTTCCTCGAAAGTAATACCTATCGCCGCGAAAACGACTGCGAATTTACTGTCGCTGTTAAGCACTTTTGCCTGTCTCGCTATCTGCGCGGCAAGTTCGGCGTGCGGAAGTCCGGAAGCCGAGAAAACGGGGAGTTTCTGCCCTCTTACGAGTGTGTTCAGTCCGTCTATCGCGCTTACGCCGGTCTGAATAAACTCGTCGGGATAGTCTCTTGCGACGGGGTTTATCGGCTGACCGTTTATGTTTATTCTCATTTTTGGGATAATCGGCGCGCCGCCGTCTTTCGGTCTGCCCATTCCGTCGAATACTCTTCCGAGCATTTCTTCGCTGACCGCGAGTTCTATACCCTTTCCGAGAAATCTCGCTTTTGCCGTGGATATTTTCAATCCCGACGACCCCTCGAAAAGTTGGACGAGCGCGTTGTCGCCGTTGACTTCAAGCACCTTTCCGCTTCTTATTTCTCCGTTTTCCTGTTCGACTTCGACGAGTTCGTCGTATTTGACTCCCGCCACTCCGTCAACCAGCATAAGCGGTCCGACGACTTCTCTTATCGTTTTATATTCCTTTATCATACGGCAACCTCCTTAACCTATGAGCGTCTGTATCGCGCTTTGCAGTTCCGCTTCGATTTCGTCGAACCGTGCGAGGTCTTTCTCTTCTATATACTTCGCTCTTCCGATTTTTTCTCTTACGGGCAATTCGATTAAATCTTCGATATCCACGCCTTCGTTCAACGCTTCCTGTCCTTTCCTGTGGTATTCGAGAATTAAATTCATCATCTTCTTCTGTTTTTCAAGGGAAGAATAGGTGTCCACTTCGTGGAAAGCGTTCTGATGCAGATAGTCTTCTCTTATCATCTTCGCGGTTTCCATCGTCAGTCTGTCGTTGCTGCCGAGCGCGTCGAGTCCGACAAGTCTCACGATTTCTTCGAGGTTGGCTTCTTCCTGCAGAATGCTCATACACTTCGCTCTCAATCTGTTCCACTCTTCGCCCATATGCTCGGCGTACCACTCGCTGAGTCTGTCGGCATAAAGCGAATAACTCTGCAACCAGTCGATTGCGGGGAAGTGTCTCTTGTACGCAAGCGCGTAACTGAGTCCCCAGAATACTTTTACTATTCGGAGCGTAGCCTGACTTACGGGTTCGCTGAGGTCGCCTCCCGGAGGACTTACCGCGCCGATTGCCGTTACGCTTCCGACGAGTCCCTCGCTGCCGAGAACTTTGACTATACCCGCTCTTTCGTAGAACTCCGCAAGTCTGCTCGACAAATAAGCGGGATACCCTTCTTCACCTGGCATCTCTTCAAGACGACCGCTCATTTCTCTGAGCGCTTCCGCCCATCTCGACGTGGAATCCGCCATTATCGCTACGTTGTAACCCATATCGCGGAAATACTCCGCTATGGTAATTCCCGTATATATACTCGCTTCACGCGCCGCAACGGGCATGTCCGACGTGTTTGCGATAAGAATCGTACGTTTCATAAGGGGTTCGCCCGTCTTCGGGTCGATGAGTTCGGGGAATTCGTTAAGAACGTCCGTCATCTCGTTTCCGCGTTCTCCGCACCCGACGTAAACTATAATGTCCGCGTCCGCCCATTTCGCAAGTTGGTGCTGAACGACGGTTTTACCGCTTCCGAACGGTCCGGGTACCGCCGCGACTCCCCCTTTCGTTATCGGGAAAAGCGTATCTATAACTCTCTGTCCCGTTACCATAGGAATTTTCGGCGAAAGTTTCTCCGCGTACGGTCTGCCCTTTCTTACCGGGCATTTCTGCAACATCGTAACGGAAACGTCTTTACCGTCGTCGCCCGTTATTACGGCTATTTCTTCGTCGATCGTATATTCGCCGTCCTTAATCGATTTAACCGTGCCGCCTTTGCCTACGGGAACCATTATCTTATGTCTTACGAAGTTGTTCTCCTGTACGAAACCGAGTTCGTCTCCGGGAACGACGACGCTTCCCTCCTTTGCGGTAGGATTGAATTTCCACTTTTTGTCGTGGTCGAGCGCGCTGACTTCCACGCCGCGGCCTATTCTGTCGCCGCTCTTCGCGCGAAGTTTCGCAAGCGGACGCTGAATTCCGTCGAATATCGATTCGATAAGCCCGGGTCCGAGTTCTACCGAAAGCGGCATCCCCGTCGAATAAACCGTTTCTCCCGGTCCGATTCCGTCCGTTTCTTCGTAAACCTGTATGGACGCTTTGTCTCCTCTCAATTCGATTATCTCGCCGATCAGGCGCGCGTCCGAAACCCTTACCACGTCGAACATCTTGCTTTCGCTCATTCCGCTCGCCACGATAAGAGGACCGCTGACTTTGATAACCTTACCACAAACTTCTTTCATCTGGTTTCTCCTTATTAACGAAAATCCGCGTTTCGTTTTCCTTCTTTTTATTCCTTCTTGTTATTTTTTATCCAATATATCCGTTCCGAGAGCCTTTTCCACGTTACGCGATATTCCCTGCATTCCGTAACCGAGATTTCCCGCCGCTCCGGGAATGGGAATAACCGCGGGATACGGACGGGTTTTATACCTGTCCACCGTTTCGGTTATTTTCTGCGCTATATCTTCCGTCACGAAAATAACGGGATAACTCCTCGCAAGTTTTTTGAGCGTTTCCGAGGCGTGTTCCTCGCTCGTTACGGGGAAAACGTCCGCCCCCACCGCTTTGAACGCAAGCACGCTGTCTTTATCGCCTATTACCGCAATTTTGTCGTTAAGCATATAACGCCCTCACTCTCTTTTTCATCTCTTCCGCGCTTACGCCGTTTTTAATGCACACGAGCACCACGCGAAGCACCTTTATTTCGTTGAGTTTACCGAGATAGTACCCTACTATCGGCGCGACCGAAAACATATCCGCTTTGTTTACCGAAAATATTTTCAGCAGGCAATCGTCTTTCGCCGTCTCGAACGCGCTTAAATCGCCGTCGGTAACTCGCGCGAATATCTCCTTATACCTTGTTCCTCCGACGAGTTTGGCAAGTTTCGCTACGTCCGTTCCGCATTCTTTGAAAGAATGCAACCCGATTTCTCCGCCGGGAATAAAGTTTTCCTCGAAAAATCCTATTCCTTCGCCTATCGCCGCCGTGCGGAGCAACGAGCCTATGTTCGCCGCGTCGATAACCGTGACGAAATACTCTCTTATATATTTATCCGCGTTCTTGTCGGCAAGCGTATCGGTGATCTCCGCGTACATCGCCTTGTCGAGTTCCACGTCGACCGTTCTCGGTGAAATACCCTCGGTTTCAAACCGTTTCTCAATCTTTTTTACCGCGTCGCCCATATAAGCGTCCGCAAAACCGAGTTTATTGTTGTCGTAACGTTCTTTCAGTTCGGCAACGGAATAGTTACCCTCGGGGAGCAACATTCCCGAATAATCGCTTTGGTCGGTGTACTTCGCTTTTATCAGAACTTTAAGGTTATGATAATCGTTTCTGAGGAAGAAACACTCTATCCCCAATCCTTTCGGCGCGGCTTCGCGCAAAAAGGCGGTCGCCTGTCTTTCCTCTTCCGACAGCACGTCGTAAAAATTATCCGCGGTAACGTTGGTTCCTCCGCCGTATCCGCTCTCCGCGAGTATGCGGACGGCGTCGTCGATGGTTTTCGATTCCATCATACGGTACAACCGCTCTTCGGTAAACAGATTAAGTTCTTTCGCCCTCGCTCGCGCGGAAGCGAATATAAGTCCCTGTTTCATTTATTCTCCAAACAAGACTTCCGCGATTGCGGGTTCGTAATCTCTTCTTACGCCGTTTAACTCTTCTTCGAGCGTAAGATTTTTATCCGCGTTTTCCGAACGGAGTATCAACCCTCCGCAAAACGCGCCGTATTCGTCGGATACGGTTACTTTCTTTCCGTATTCGGCGGCTTGTTTAACGATAAAATCCTTGCTTACGAGTTTTTTGTCCGCTTCCGCGATAACGACGACGTCGCCGTCCTCGGCAAACTTCATCATTCTCTTTATCAAAGCAAGATATCCGTCTTTATCCGCCTTTATCAGTCCGACCGCTTCCTCGAACGCCTTGTCGATAATCTGCTTCTTCGCCTGAAGCGTCATCTTTTTGACTTCGAGATTGGCTACCGTGATTTTACGCCTGACTATTTCGTCTCTTTCGGCATAACTCTCCGCCATATTTTTCTCTTTGTAAATCCTGGCGTCGTTATACGCTATGGAAATAGCCTCCTGCGCTCTCTTGGAGCCTTCCTCGAGAGTGGAGTTCGCTTTCTGCCGCGCGTCCTGTCGGATTTTATCAATAATCGCTTCTTTGCCCGTCATTTTACGTCCTCGTTATTACAGTCCCATCGTAGCCCAATTGGGGATAAACACGATAAGGAAGGACGCAAGGAATCCGAGCAGCGCGTACGTTTCGACCATAGCCGTCATAAGCATACCTTTCGTGCTTTCTTCCGGACGTTTCGCAACCAATCCTATCGAACTTGCCGCTACGCTGCCCTGATGAATGCCGCTGAACAGACCCGCTATCGCTATGGGAAGGCAGCCTGCGAGTATTCCTATACCGCCCTGCATGCTTATAGCCTGCAATCCGCCGAAAACGCCGGTCTTAAGCAACACGAGGAAGCCGATAATAAATCCGTAAATTCCCTGAGTAGCCGGCAAAAGTTGCAAAATAAGGCATTTCATAAATTTGTCGGGGTCTTCCGCGGTTACTCCTGCCGCCGCTTGTCCCGCGCGTCCGACGCCTATCGCGGAACCCGTTCCGCTGAGCCCTACCGCAAGTGCCGCGCCTATCAGCGCGAGTCCAGTTCCCAAATACGCTTCCATTGTTTTATTTACCTCCTTAAAACCTTTGGTAATTATTCCGTATTTTAATCAATCCCGGTTATTCACCGTTTAATTGTCAAGATAAGTATATTTCATTTCGCTTCCGATAGGCTTGAACGCGTGTCCGCTGCCCTCATAGAATCTGCCGAAAAACTCTATATACTGCAAGCGCGAATCGTGCACGTACGCGCCGAGAAGGTTTATCGCAAGATTGAATACGTGTCCGCCGACGAAAATAACTACGGCGAAAATCCAGCCTACGGGTCCGACCATATCGACGATAATCATTCCGAGTTCGTTCATAACCAATCCGATTACGCCCGTCGTAAGTCCGAGTCCGAACAGACGGGAATAACTGAGCAGGTCGCTTACTATGTTGATTGCGCCGTACAGACTGCCGAGCGCGCCCCCGACCATTTTGACGGGATTCTTTTTACCCCACGCTCCGCCTACGACTATCATCGCCGCTCCGACGAGCGCGGCGTACATTCCTACTTTACCGGCGACGGAATACCACGCTACTCCTCCCTCTATTGCGTTGAGATACACCATAATATTGGGGAACAGCAATAATAGTCCGATAAATATGACCACCCAGCCGAAATCGCTGAGTATGCCTTTGACGACGTTACCCGATTTTATCTTCGCTATGCCGCTGAGCGTAAAGCCCGTGCCGATTTGCAGAATACCTACCGCAAGGGAGAGCATAAACATTTTCAACGGTTCTTCGAGCGGACTGAACCAGGTGAGTTTCCCGAGAAAACTGTCCGCGGGAATCTCTATAGCGAACCACCCTCCGAACAACGTACCCCATATAAACGTCGATATGCCGCAAAACGCGAACATTATCATCATTCTGCCGCTCGTTTTTACGGGTTTCTTGATTTTTACGAACAGGAAACA
>JBJETX010000205.1:0-2279 GCA_051883535.1 Christensenellales bacterium
GTTCCATAAATATTATCTTATGGCGGAAAAACTCCGCGGAGTAACCGGCGAGAATATGCTTATTCTTCTTGAACGTCGTCTCGACAACGTTACCTACAGAATGGGAATAGGCGTTAGCAGAGCGCAGGCGAGACAACTTGTCAACCACGGACACATTACCGTAAACGGAAAGAGAGTAAACATTCCGAGTTATCTGGTAAAAGCGGGTGACGTGATTGAAGTAAAGAGCAACAAACAGGAATTGCCTTTCTTCAAGGAACTGAAAAATTCCAAGATCAACAACAGCGTAAAGTGGTTGGAATTCAACCCCGAATCGCTTAAAGGCAGTATACTGGCGTTGCCTACGAGAGAAGACGTCGATATGACCATTGCGGAACATATGATTGTCGAGTTGTATTCCAAATAATACGACAGGTTAAGGAGGATTTGCCAAAATGATAGAAATGGGAAAACCCAAGCTGACAGAAACCGTAATCAAAGAAGAGGCTCATTCGTTGTTTATCGTAGAGCCGCTTGAAAGAGGATACGGAACGACCATCGGTAACTGCCTCAGACGTATACTTTGCACCGCGCTTCCGGGAGCGGCGATTATCGGAGTGGAAATCGAAGGAGTAAGGCACGAATTCAGCACGGTCGCCGGAGTAAAAGAAGACGTTGCGGAAATCATCCTCAATTTGAAAGACGTAGCGGTAAAGGTATATTCCGAAGATACTTTTGAAACGCAGAAAGTAAAACTTCACAAAGAGGTCGGCGGAGTAATAACCGCCGGAGACATCGAACTGAACAGCGACATAGAGATAATGAACCCCGAAGCGTATATCTGTACGCTGGAAGACGGATACACGTTCGATATGACGCTTACCATCGGGACGGGAAGGGGATACGTTCCCGCGAACGAGAACAAACCCAATAAGGATATGCCTATCGGATATATTCCGATTGACTCTCTGTTCTCGCCCGTCGTTTCCGCGTCTTACGCGGTGGAACCCACCCGTGTTCAGCAAGATATCAATTATGATAAGTTGACGATAGACGTAAAGACCAACGCGGCAAGTTCGCCGAGAAAGGTTATCAGCCTCGCGGCTAAAATAATGAGCGACCATATGAAGTTGTTCATCAACCTTATCGACGATATGGACGATATCGACATTCTCGTGAGCAAGGACAACAGCGAACAGCAGAAAACGCTCAATATGAATATCGAAGATCTGGATCTCAGCGTACGTCCGCTTAACTGCCTTAAGAGAGCGGGAATTACGACCGTTGAGGACTTAATCAAGCGCAGCGAAGACGATATGTTGAAGGTGCGCAACCTCGGACGTAAATCGCTTGACGAAGTAATTATGAAACTCAAAAATATTGGGTTGAGCCTTTACAACAAAGACGAGTAAGGAGAAATAAAATAAATGGCACAGAATCGTAAATTAGGCAAGAGAACCGACCAGAGAGTTGAACTTGTTTACAATCAGGCTGCGCAACTGCTTTGGTACGGAAAAATCGAGACTACAGTCGAGAGAGCGAAAGAAGTAAGAAAAGTAGCCGAAAAGATGATAACTCTCGCCGTAAGAACATATCAGGATACCGTAAAAGTAACCAAAGAAAAGGTTAATCAGAAAGACGAAAAAGTTGCGGTTGAGTTTACCAACGACGGACCGAAGAAACTCGCTGCGAGAAGAAAACTTATGGCTATGCTTCCCGATTTGCAGGAAGTGAAAGCGACGAAGGAAAGCAAAGAAGCGTTCCGTATGAGAACTGCCGACATCAACCATCCGCTTATCGAAAAATTGTTCGGCGAATATGCGCCCAAATACGATAAGAGAGAACAGGAACTCGGACAGGGCGGCGGATATACGCGCATTATCAAACTTGCTAACCGTCGCGGCGACAACGCGAGCCAATGCATTCTCGAACTCGTTGACTAATCGTCAGAACACAGGAATATAAAAGTTCCGCAAGTTATGTAAAGTTCCCGTTGGGATTAAAAAACGAGCGAAGGTTTTTGAAAATCTTCGCTCGTTTTATTTGTAGATAAGTTGAAATTATTACTCCGTTCGTTCCAGAATAAACGAACAACTGCCTTCGGTGCATTTACCTTCCGATTCGATAATTATGTAAATTGTATTGTTTCCTGCAGGTACTTTGAGTTCTCCTGTAGCAGAATCGTTGTTTTCGATTTCAGATAAAGGCTGTTTTTTGCCGTCATAGTCATAGTAAACCTGCATTTTCCCTTCTTTTAACGTTATATTGTAAGTTATAAATGCTTCGCTATCGCCTTTATT
>JBJETX010000206.1:0-2277 GCA_051883535.1 Christensenellales bacterium
AGGCTTACTCGCAAAGAAGCGTCGGACGCGCTTGGCGTATCCGTGGATTCGCTTCGTAATTGGGAAAAAAACGGGTTGCTTTCGGTAAAAAGAAAAGAGAACGGTTACCGCGTATATACGGATGAAGACGTGAGGCTGCTCAAAGTCATACGCGCGTTACGATGCGCGAATTACTCGTTGGAAGCGATTCTGCGACTCTTGCGTCAATTATCCGAAAACCCCGACGTCGACGTACGGACGACGCTGAATACGCCGCAACCGTCCGACGACATCATTTCCGTATGCGACAAACTGATCGCGTCGTTATCCGCGGCGCAAAAAAACGCCTGTAAAGTATCCGACATGCTGCGCAATATGAAAAAAAGGTTCCCTGAACACATAAAATAAGAACCCTTTTTCACAATTGTGGCATACGACAATATACGGCTGAATTTCTCTAACCGTTTGCATCCCCGTCGTCAATTAACTGATTTCGAAAAATCACGGTTGCCGCAAAAACCTGCGGCAACCGCTAATTTGCGTTATCAACTCTTATATTTCGGAGGATTTTTGCCGGGATACAGAGTCGGATACTTTTCTATGCCGTTAATCAGCGAAAGCACTTGCATTTCGGTTTCCTTTATCTTTAGGGGGTTGATTTTAGGCAAATCTTTGGCTGTTATATTGCCTTGAATGTTCTGCATCTTTTTAAGTTGCCCTATGATATAACGCAAGTCATAGAATGTGGGCGCGACTTCCAAAGGTTTCTTTTCCACTCCCGAAAGCGCATACGCCGCATACATACCCGTACGGCACGACGTTTCAACTGTAAATACGGCATCTTCGGGTGTTTCGACGTACTGACCGATAAACGCAAGATTAGTACATCCGTCAGGCACTACCTTTGGTCTGTCGGCAATTTCTCTCGGCATAAATTGCGAAGTTATATACGGCATCATACAGGTGGAAATATATGTGTGCGATAACAGTTTTTCCCGTAAGTCGAGCATATCAAAATGATAAAGCATTTCGGTTAATATCTCTTCGCCCGTACACTCGCACATAGGCTTTTTGACATAGTTGCCCTCTCTCTCGCCCCATAGCCCGTATCCCCAGCCGACCTGAACGTTTTCGGGTTGATCCGGAAAATAAGGAGCGTGGTAAGCAAGATAAGATATATCCCAATTGGATTCGGGGAAAGATATGATTCCGTTGGTTCCAATTGGAACGCCCGAAAGTTTTTCTATTCTGTCGTAGAACTCGGGACAATCGGTGATTGTGGGAAAGAAAGACATCCATTTAGTCTTATCTATATCAGATATAAACTTTTCGGGTTTACCGAACTTTTTATCGCGCTTTGCAAGTTTTTCCCATACGGTGAAAACGCCTCTGTCCTTGGTATCCCTATTGGTTGGCGCAACCGTCTTATTATCGCCGAAAACCGAATTCTGACTCATAGAACCATTGGTGAAGAACACCATATCCTTCGGGTCGACGAACAACGTGTCGTCTCCGTTTTTCGTAGTATAACAAATTCCCATTACCGTATTATTATCCTCAGTGAGCAGAATATCTGTTACATTGACGCCCTTGCGGAATTTAACGCCGTTCCCTTCTAACCATTTGATTATTGGCAGAATTATTGCGTCGTACTCGTTCATATCGGTGTGTAGTATGCCGTGCAGATAATCGCTTTCGGGCATAAAGTGGGTAAATCTACGGAAATATCTCTTTGCCTCTATCGCGCTGTGATATGTCTTGAAAGCAAGCATGTTGTGGAAGGTAAGCCAAAGATTGGTTTTGAAAAAACTTTCAGGGAACACGTCTGCTATGGATTTTCCTTCAAGTTCTTTTTCGTCGCAGAAAAGAATTTTAATCATGGCTTCGCTACACTTTTCATCCATTGTAAAGTCGTGACAGGGAATAGATTTTCCCTTGACTACAAGTCTCAGTTCATCATGCAAAGGATGAGCGTAGTTGTAATCCCATACATCGTCTAAAACCGTCCTGCCCTCGTTCCTTAAAGAGGGAATTTTAGAACAGATATTCCAAAGACATTCCATGTTCGGTTCAAGTTCTCTCTCGCCTCGGCACAAATAGCCCGTCTTCGCGTTGCCGCAACCGTCCATTGAACCGCCTATATCCTTGCTCGCCTCAAAAATCATAATGTTTTCACCGGGCATATGGATATCATCTACAAGGTAAATTGCGGCAGAAAGACCGGCAATGCCGCCACCAATTATGTAGGCTTTGCGTTTTTCGATTCCTTCGGGTGCCTTCGCATTGTACTTTAAATCG
>JBJETX010000207.1:0-2249 GCA_051883535.1 Christensenellales bacterium
GGTAATACTCAGTACGGCAAATCCGTATAAGTTCCCGCAAAGCGTGCTCGAAGCGATTTCCGAAACGAAAGAGGACGACGCGTTCAAAGCGGTGAAGAAACTTGCCGCGACCACGGGAGCGGAAGTTCCCGAAGGAATAGCGGGATTAAAGGAAAAACCGATATTGCACAATCTCGTGGTAGAAAAGGAAGATATAGCCGAAGCGGTGCTTGCGGCAATCAAAGGATAGAAATGATAGGCGACAGAAAAATCGTTTACAGCGCGGTGCAGCCTACGGGTTGTATTACGCTCGGGAATTATATAGGAGCAATCGGCAACTGGCTTAAACTCGCGGAGGAATACGACAGTATTTTTGCGATTGCGGATTTACACGCGCTCACGGTCAGGCAGGTTCCCGCCGAGTACAGGCAAAGAGCGATAAGTTTTTTTGCGCAGTATCTCGCATGCGGACTCGACCCGCAGAAGAGCATAATGTATTTTCAGTCGCACGTGCCGCAGCACGCCGAACTTACCTGGATACTCAACTGTTTCACTTACATAGGCGAAACGTCGAGAATGACGCAGTTCAAAGACAAATCCGCCAAACACGCGGATAATATCAACGTCGGATTGCTCGACTATCCCGTACTTATGGCGGCGGATATATTGCTTTATCAGACGGATTTCGTACCCGTGGGAATAGATCAGAAACAGCACCTCGAACTCTCGAGAGACCTTGCCGTGCGATTCAATAATATCTATTCGCCCACGTTTACCGTTCCAGAACCGTATATCGCAAAACAGGGAGCGAAGATTTTTTCCTTGCAGGATCCGACGAAAAAGATGAGCAAATCCGATCCCGACGTAAACGCGACGGTAAGCCTGATAGATACGCCCGACGCGATTATGCGTAAATTCAAACGCGCGGTCACCGATTGCGACGCCTGCGTAAGTTACGACGAAAAGAACAAACCCGGCGTAAGCAACCTTCTCACCATACTCGAAGCGGTTACCGACAAGAGCGTGGATTACTGGGTTAAAGAATTCGAAGGCAAAGGATACGCCGAACTGAAAGCGACCTGCGGAGAAGCCGTCGTAGAAAAACTTCGCCCGATAAGGGAAGAGTACGACAGGCTTATAGCGGACAAAGGGTACTTGTTGCAGGTGGCGAAAGACGGCGCGGAAAAGGCGAGAAGAATCGCGCAGAAAACGCTTTCCAAGGTGTACCGCAAGATAGGGTTGGTTGAAGGCTGATGTTCGGATACGTCACGATTGATAAGCCCAATATACTGATTAAGGATTACCAAACTTACCGTTCTTATTATTGCGGAATCTGTAAAACGATAGGCAAAAGAACGGGAAATCTTATGCGGCTGACGCTGAATTACGATATAGTTCTTCTGGCGCTATTCGCGTATAACTACGAAAACGCGGAGCCCGTGTTCAAAACGGGAAGATGTCCCGTCCATTGGCTTAAAAAGGTCGAATACGTCGAAAGAAGCGAAATTCTCGAAAGAGTCAGCGACGTAAACACGGTACTCGGATATTATAAAGCGGCGGACGACGTAATCGACGAAGGGAAGCGACGCGTAATAAAACTCGTAATAAAGGGATATTATAATAAAGCGAGGAAGAGAATACCCGATTTTGCCGAACAGGTAAAAAAGGGATATGAGAAACTGCGCGAGTTGGAAAAAGCGCGGGCAGGCGCGGAGGTTCTAGGAGAAGCGTTCGGGCAGATCCTGATGAAAGCCGGCGACGCCGTGACGGACAAATGCGACGCAAAACTCAGAGAACTGCTTTTCTGGGTCGGGAAATGGATATACGCGCTCGACGCGATGGACGACCTGAAAGAAGATTGCGAAAAACATAATTTTAACCCTTTTTTAAGGGATAATCAATGTTGGAATGATACGGTATGGGAAAAAGCGGAGGAAGAAGCGCGCGTCATTCTGTACGATACGTTGGAACGTATACGCAGAACGTACGACGAAATGAATATCGGCGTAAGCGAGGGCGCGCTGAGTAACGTAATATATCTCGGCTTAAAAAGCCGCACGGAAAAAGTTCTCGAAGGAAGAGGTAAGAAATGTCAAAAAATCCGTTTGTAGTATTGGGAATAAGCAGCGACGCGACGAAAGACGAAGTATATTACGCGTACAGGGATATGCGCTCGAAATACGAAAGTCTCAGGTTCGAGCCGGGCGAAGTCGGAGAAGAAGCCTGCGCTAAACTCGAAGAAATCGAAGCCGCTTACGACGACGCGATAA
>JBJETX010000208.1:0-2243 GCA_051883535.1 Christensenellales bacterium
CAGGCTATGGATTTACTGGAAAAGAATATATATAAATTCTGCTGGATAGTCGATCTTCCGATGTACAAAACCGACGAAGAAACGGGCGAAATCACGTTCTGCCACAACCCGTTTTCCATGCCGCAGGGCGGTCTCGAAGCGTTGAATACGATGAATCCGCTCGATATTTTAGCGTATCAGTACGATATAGTATGCAACGGATACGAACTAAGTTCGGGAGCGGTGCGCAACCACAGCCCCGAAATTATGGTAAAAGCGTTCGAGATAGCGGGATACGACGAAAGCGTTATCGAGCGCAAATTCAGCGCGCTCTACAACGCGTTCAAATTCGGCGCGCCGCCGCACGCGGGAATTGCTCCCGGAGTGGACAGAATGGTAATGTTGCTTCTCGACGAGCCGAATATCCGCGAAATAATCGCGTTCCCGATGAACAAGAACGCGCAGGATTTGCTTATGAACGCTCCGAGCGACGTTACCGAAAAGCAACTGCGAGAAGCGAATATCTGTATCAGAGAAACGAAATAAGCCGTAATATCGAAAAAGGAGCCGCGCGCTCCTTTTTCGATGAGAATAAAAAACCGTCGCAAAAAGCGACGGTTTTAGTTTATAGTCCTAATCAGATTATTTTGCGAAGAAAGCAAGATAAGCAAGAATTCCGCAACCGATAGCGGCTATTGCAAACAACACGCCGAGCACCGCGGCTGCGCGGCTTTTCTTTTTATATTGGCTGACGTGTACGTATTCGGTCAGGTCGGGGTCGCGGTATACTATTTTTTCTTCGACGACGGGATAAGTGTCGATACGCCCGAACATAGAATTAAGACGGTCTCTTTCGCTTATATAAGCGTCGTTATAGTACGCCTGAAGTTTTTCGTCGGGGATAAATCTGTCGTTCTCCGCTTCGGGCGCTTTCGCCTGTACGTTTTCTTCTGCGACTGCTTTCTGTTCTTCCTTTCTTCTGGACATTTTTCGCTCCTTCCATATGCCGAAAACGGCTTATATAGTTATATTATACTTATAATAGTCTTATATGTCAATATTTTTGTTAATTTTTATACCGATTTTATTTTGCCGCAGACCGAAAAACCGACGATACCTCTATATGCCGTGAACATATGTTCCCGAATAAATTTTCCGCGTCGTTCATCGTCGATAAAAGCGCGTCCGACGGGACGGCGTAAGTTCTTCCGTTGTTTTTATCAAATGAACATATAATCGCATTTACATATCCCAAACTATCGAAAACGGGATACCCGCTTAAGCCTTTATCCGCGGTGTAATCCAGCGTAAGAAAACGCTTTCCGTCGATTAAAGCCGTTCCGTTTCCGGAAACGAGCCGGTATTTTTCGCCCGATCCGACAGGCGCGAGGCATCTGTCCGAAACGACGGGTTCGCGGTTTATTACGTCGGGATACACGGAAGTCGTAAGAAAAACGACGGCGGCGTCGGTATTGAAATCAGCATATATGAACGAAACCGCAGTATTTTCACCGTCTATCGAACATACTAAATTATTCGACATATGAACGAAAGCGCATATTCCGTTATTATCATATATATATTCGTTCCTATCGTAATATGAGAAAAGATGAGCGACGGTAAACACGGCGTTTCCCGAAGCGAATCCGCCGCATTCGACGGTAATCTCTCCGTTTGTCAGGGAAAAATTTGCGATACAAGCGGAAAAATCGTCAGAGTTGTTTTTATACAAAAATAAGCCGAAAACCGTAAAAATCAACA
The DNA here is from genome assembly GCA_051883535.1 of Christensenellales bacterium. Classification (GTDB taxonomy): domain Bacteria; phylum Bacillota; class Clostridia; order Christensenellales; family DTU072; genus CAG-1782. The sequence goes on from JBJETX010000208.1 coordinate 1,741, forward strand.
CTATAATAATTGTGCAAAAAACGTATAAAACGCACGAAAATTTTCGCTTCACGCTTGTTAGTATATGCCGTGATTCGTAGGTTTATTAGTCGTTTTTGTCGAACACGCAGTCGGCGGCTTTTATCGCCGCGTCGTAAGAAAACCCTTTTCCCGCGAGATGGCGCAAAAGTCGTACGCGTTGTTCGGGAGTTTTTTCCTTTTTCCTCATAAATTTTTCCGCAAGAGCGATTACCGAAGCCGCGTCGTCCTCTTCTTCGTAAAGAAAAGCGAGAATTTCTTTGTTTACGCCTTTGGCTTTCAGTTCGTTTATTATGCGGTTTACGCCTTTTTTAGTTCTGTATTTTTCGTAATAATTTTCCGCAAAACGCTTATCGTCGACGTATCCGAGTTCTTCCGCGCGTAAAATCGCCGCTTTTATCGCGCTTTTGGAAAAACCTTTTTCGCGGAGTTTGTCGGCGTAGCCTTTGCTCGTTTTCGAATACCGCTCGATTTGCGCGTACAAG
>JBJETX010000209.1:0-2239 GCA_051883535.1 Christensenellales bacterium
GTCGCTTCGGTGGTCTTACCGAGATATTTGCTTATTTCCGCAGGTATCTGAATTTCCACATTATCGGTAAGAATGGTCTCGGGAACCGCTCCCGTGTCGTTGGTAGTAACGTAATAGAACTCTTTATTCGCGCCCGTATAGCCTTTAGACGCTTCGTTATACTGCTCTCTGTTTACAAAATCCACGAGAACGTACGCGTAAGATTTGTTACCGTGTCCGTCGTCTCTTTCGACTTCTTCGTAAACGAGACCTTCCGTTCCGCGCGTAACGTCCGTCCATTTGGCGTACAACGTAACGTCGTTTTCAAGCGTAAACGTAAGTGGCTCAAATTCCGAGCCGTAAACTTCGGTATAAGTCGCGTTTTCATACCAACCGCTGAAACTGTACTTGATCTCCGTGATTCCGTTAAATCCGTAAGCGTTGTTCAGATCTCTCGGCGAAGTTTCGTACTTAGGCGAAACTTCTTTTAACGAGTACGCGGAGTATTCGTCCATAAATTCGATGTATTCTTCTATAATCCGATTAACGGTGAGAAGTTTTGCATACGTCGATATTCCGTTTCCGTATGAGGCAAAATCGGAAGTGTTAAAATAGTTTATACCGTTAAACCCGGTATGTTTCTCTCTGTATCCGTCGCCGTATAAAGAACGGAGCAAATCGGCGTAATACTCGATAAATTCGTCTACGTTTCCGAGTTTACCCATAAGCGCGTCGGAATATCCCGCGTCGGTAAGCACTGCGGTTATCTTTGTTCCGCGCGCGGATAACGCCGCGAATTCCGACGGGAAATCCGTTATTCCGTACGAACCCGCATTGTCGAAAAGGGTAAGATAATACTCGTATTCTCCTCCGTCGCCCGTCGTATACGCGGAATAATCGTGACCGTACACCGTGTTTATCGCGTTCTTATAATCCGCGATAAACGCGTCGATTACTTTCTTTATTTTTTCTAACGCATCCTTGTTTCCGAATCTGCTTTCAATATACGTTTTCAGCGTACCGTCGAGCGTGCCGTTTTTGTAATACGTCTTGAAGAAAGCGTTTTTCATCGCGTTGTCGTAATAGGTCTGACCGCTTATATTCGTTTGCGTTCCTTCGCTTTTTCCCTTATAAACCATCGACAAATCGAATATTTCGCCTATGGGCAACGTGTAAATAATCGTATTGTCCGCCACCAGACAGGACTCGAAAGAAAATCCGTCCGCGTTCAGATCCGCCATGCCTATGTACGCCGTGCTTTGCGTTCTGTCGAACATTTTCACGGTTACCGTTTTGTTGCATTCGTAATGAGCGTAATAGTAAACCGAAGATTTACGGGAATTAAAGTCCGTCAGTTCTTTTCCTCTGTAACCCGTTTTCAGATACAATCCGAACGGAACGTCGTACCAACCCGTAAAGACGTACGGCACGGTTACTCCGTTTATTTCGCAGGTAACGGTTTCGTTGGTAATCGGAGGATTTACGCTTTCTTCTTCCGTATAATACTCTTGTCCTGTTTTCGGCGAAACGCCCGCTCTGACGTAATTGTCCGCCGCAAAATCGTATTCGTAGAAGAACAACACCTCGTATTTACGTTTATCGGTATCTTTACAATAAAACGTTCTCGCTTCGCCTATTTCCACCGTCTCTCCCGAGCGGAAATCGATTGCCGCGGAATTGAACGTCGCCGCGGTATACCATTCGACGACCCAGTCTTCTTCCATATTGTATGCGGAAACTTCGTTCGTAACGTAATATCCGCCTTCTTCGGACTGCTTCTTTACGCTCAGATCGGTGTTCTCTTTGAGGAACAGTTTTTCTATGTCCGTTCCTTCGCGATAGGGGTTATACTCGGGTTGGTTCGCCTTGGCTTTGAACGCCGCGTCGCTGATAAAGTACCCCGTCACGTCCGCCGCGGGGAACATTACGTTCTGCGTTCCGTCGATCTCCGGCGAGTGAGGATAACATATCGCGTCGTAGATATTTATGTCGGACAGATACTTGACTTTGAACGTAACGAGCGCTTTCTGAGCGCCGTTTTCCTGTCTCACGAGTTTTACGTCGAACGTTTTTTTCGTATATAACGCTTTCACCGTAACGTCGCTCTTTATCTCGGTAAGTTTCCCGTTTTTTATCAGAGCGATATAGTTGCCGTCCGCGTCTCTTAAAGTCCACAGACTGTCGGATTCTCCCGTCGCTCTTCCTGAAGGCGAAACGAATATCTGCTCATCCTTATCCCATACGAGCCCCGAACCGTTGT
>JBJETX010000210.1:0-2228 GCA_051883535.1 Christensenellales bacterium
CAATGACGATTTTTGCGTTTTGTTCGCGCAGACGGTTGATTCCGTCCGTTCCCGTTTTGCCGAGCGCTTCGAGCATAATCGCGTCTAACGCAATTGCGAGGTTGTTGTTTTCCACCGCGGAAACCGACTTTATCAGTTTGTCGAGAGCGGTTTTTTTGCGGAGCAACCGACAACTGACCGACAAACAAAACAGCGACTTCGGGTTCTCGTTGCAATAAGTTACGGCTTCCTTTAACGCGAAATAGTTGAGCGTTTCCGCTCGCTCGCTGTTTTCCGCTATCGCTGCAAACTGTTGCGGAAGCATTTTGCCGAGGAACTTGTCGTTAAGGACTTGTTTTATCTGCAAAAACTCGCTTTCGTTCTGACGGTTAAGTGCGTTTTCGAAGAAATAGACTATAGGTTCCGTCATCGCCACGGCGGACTTTATGTCGGTAGCCTGCTGCCGGAGTCCTTCGAGTTTTTCCTTGCCTTTTTTCTTGTCAAGGTCGTGGTCCTCGCCGAGCAACTCTTCTATGATATCCCGCGTAAGTTCGCCTTCTATCGGGTCGTATTCCTCGCCCGAAAAATCGAGTTCGTCGGGAGAGATATGTTCTTTCCCTTGTACGACCGCTTCGAAGTTGAAATCGTACCGCGCCGCGTACGCCGTAGGCGCGTAAAACGCTTTTTTCTCCGTGCCGACCGAGGCAAGCAAGGTTTCGAGAACGTCTATCGCGTTACGCAGATTGACGGAGTCCTCGCCTTTGCCCTTTTTCACGGGCAGGACGAACGCGGTTTTGCCGTCGAGCGAGGCAGAGCGGAAGAACACGTCTTTTTTCGGAGGGTTCTCCCCCGCGCATATCACTTCAAGTTCGTTTTCTCCCACGGAGAAGGCGAATACAACTTTGCCGCCGAAAGAAAACTTCTCTTTATCGCCGTCGTATCTCTGCTTGACCCCTTTATAGGATAAAGCCGTATTTTTCAATTTACTGTAAGCGAGTTTTACCGCGTTTACGCTCTGACGAAGATAATTCTCGAACACGGGAGCGAGAATTTCTCTGCCGTATTCGTCGTATATACCGCTTATACCAACTTCAAGCGCGCCTTCCTCGCTGTCGTCGTCGTTGCTTGCGCTGATTCCCTCGGGAAGTTTGTACTCTTCCTCGGCAGGCAAGACGTCGGATAACGAACGCTCGAGAAGTTCTTCTTCGGAAAGTTCTTCCGCGGAATCGTCAACGATCGGTTTCTCTGCGGATTCGCCGACGAACTGTTCTTCTTCCGTAGAGTTTTCCTCGACCGGATTATCGGCAGCCGCGCCTTCGTCGGAAGGCTCGCATGAAGCGACCTCATCGGCGTTTGCAGGCGAAAAAGTTTCTTCGGTCGACAAATCCGCGACGGTATCGGTCGCGGTTTCCGACGGCGTTTCGTCGGTCGCAACGGAAACGGATTTTTCGGTCTCGCTTTCGCCCAAAGAACACTCCTTCCGGACTTGCGCGAAAACGGTTCTCCGTTTTTTGGCGTTACGCCCGCATTTTTAATATTTTCAATTATATATGTAAAGTCATTTTGTGTCAAGGGATTAAAAAAATCTACAAGTTACGCCACGATAAAATCGAACAAAAATTTAGAAAAAACCGAAAAAAATATAGTCTTTTTATTATTTTTTAAGTAAAATTTAAGATAATTTTAAGGAAAATTCATTCGAAAAAATTGAAAACGGCAATAATAAAAAATCGACAATATCGCGCAAATAAACAGGCAAAAATAAATCCGCTCCGCAAACAACGGAATCCGGATAAAACGCTGTACAAAATACATTCTGATATGTAAATTTAGTATTTTAACTGTAAAATTATTATAAAACGTTTATAAACAGACATTCCTTAACGGAAAAGTCCTAAACCAAAGATAAACGATGAGACAACAAATAAATTAAAGAATCAGACAATATCCGAGAAAAACCACTTATCTGTTTTTTCGGATTAGTTGGTAAAAAATATGCGTTTTACTTTTTTTTAACTGTTTTTGAAAAATAAATTTTAATAGGTAAAAACGAACTAAAATTAACGATAGTTAATCGGCTAAAAATTATTTTCAGAAAATTGCCGAAAATCCGTATAAATCACTCAAAAATTTATTATATCGTATTCTTCGTGCCGCCGGGCGCATGCCCGTATGTCACCATTGCGAAGCAAATACAACCTTGTAAACAATTCGAGCGGAGTAGTCTACGGAGCGAAGTTATAATATGC
>JBJETX010000211.1:0-2223 GCA_051883535.1 Christensenellales bacterium
CTGTTTTTCGTACTTGAGTTGCTTGGTATAAGTAGCCTCGTCCTTGAGGGATTCAAAATAATATGTTTCATTGTAATCGTAGTAATATCCGTACAGCGTAACGCAGTTTTTGAGTCCTTCGGTCTTGTTGTAATACTCGTTGAAAGCGAGCAGGTACGAAAGAGTTTCATAATCCTGCAATCCGCTGAACGGGTCGCCTGCCGAGGGCGCGTTTTTGCAATAGTCGGCAAAGTTGTTGAAGGTGGTGTTGCCGCCCGAAACGACTATGGCGTCTTCCGCGCTGCCGCCCGCTTTGGTCTCGACGATTTCAACCGCGTATTCGAGCAGATAGGTTGCGGTTCTTGCGGCTGCGTCGCCGTCAAGTTTCACTTCTTCGTATACTTTTGCGAGAATACTGCGATACTGCCATGCGGCGTTGTCGCCGGCAAGGTCTTTTTCCGCGCCTTCGCTTGCGTCTTCGGCGTATTTTTTCAGTCTGTCGTACATCTCCCAATCGTCGAAGAAAGACCATCCGTCGTTGAACGCGGCGGTATTATCGGCGTTTTTCTTCTCCAACCATTTGGTTTTTCCGTCCGAGAAAAATCCGAGCCAGCCGCCGGCGGTCTCTTCGAGATACTGTCCGATATCGGGGTTCTCTTTGGAACCGTAGAGATATTCGACTACTCTGTTCATTTCTTCGTAAGACAGAGCCGCTTTCGCCATCTTATCGAGAATGCCTTCGGGCGTGGACATTGCGAAAATTTTCACGAACGAAGACGTGGAATCTCCGCTTATAACGTCCGCTTTCTTCTGATCGATACGCGTTTGCAGTTTGGTCATCTGTTCCGCACAGGAAGTTCCTGCGTAGGTCTTTGCTGCGCCGTCATATGCGGTCGCGCCTTTTTCATAATAAGCCACCTTGCTGCCGTAGTTCGTCAGATCGGCAAGTTTTTTTATGTCGGACGCTTTAACTTCTTCGCCCGTGGTCGTACCACCACCGCCGCCGTTCCCGCCGCCGTTTCCTCCGCCGTTTCCTCCGTTTCCGCTACAAGCGATTATCGAAGTAGCGAGAAAAACGAGCATTGCGGCAATCAATATCTTTTTGAATACTTTCATTACACGGTATCTCCTTACCTTTTAGTCGGCAAACTCGCGCACACGCGGGTACGCCTATACTTATTTTATCAAACGACCGCTTATCTGTCAATACCGAAAAATCGCAAAAACACCCGTCGATTAAAAGGAAAAACGGCGGACGCTTAGTCCGCCGTTACGTTTAACCGTTCTGATCCGATTTACTTTCTCAATACTTTTTCCTTTCGGTATACGAAGTATGGAGAATTTTATGCGCCTTATGGCTGTTGGGCTGTCCGAGATAGGTATCGTAAACTTCTTTGATAACCGGGTTATCGTGGCACTTTCTGAGTTTCATAGATTTATCGGTGTCGTACATACCTTTGATTCTCGCCGCTTTATAATCGGAATTATTGCGAACGTACGCGGTCTTGATAGGTTGTCCGCCGCCGTTTACGCAACCGCCGGGGCAGGACATGATTTCGATAAAGTGATAAGGACATTTTCCTTCTTTTATCATATCGCAAAGCACTTTCGCATTGGCAAGACTGCTCGCTACCGCTACTTTTACTTCGATTCCCGCGATATTGTAGGTCGCTTCCTTAATTCCTTTAAGACCTCTGACTTCTTCGAAGTCGATCATATCGTAAGATTTGCCTTCGAGAACTTCTCTTACCGTACGGAGAGCCGCTTCCATAACGCCGCCGGTTACGCCGAAGATAAGTCCCGCGCCGCTTCCGATTCCGAGAGGAGCGTCGAATTCGGCTTCCGCGATTTCGTTGTACAGAATACCCTCTCTCTTAATCATTCTCGCAAGTTCTCTCGTCGTGAGAACGGCGTCGATGTCGGGAACTCCCGCCGCGGACTGATCGTCTCTCGTCTTTTCGAATTTCTTCGCGGTACAAGGCATTACGCACGCTACGTAAATATCTTTCGGGTCTTTTCCTATCTTTTCCGCGTAATACGTTTTTACGATGGCTCCGAACATCTGTTGCGGAGATTTGCAGGAAGAGAGGTTGGGGATAAGTTCGGGATAATAATGCTCTACGTATTTTATCCACGCGGGCGAACAGGAAGTCATCATAGGCAGAACTCCGCCGTTCTTTAATCTGTCGAGGAACTCGTATCCTTCTTCCATTATCGTAAGGTCAGCCGAGAAATCGACGTCGA
>JBJETX010000212.1:0-2222 GCA_051883535.1 Christensenellales bacterium
ATCTCGACGAAACGAAATATTCGTATTGCGTAAGCGAGGAAGCGAAAGAGTATATGCAATATCTTCAGTTCAAAAAACTGATTGAAAAAATGGATTCTTTTGCCGCTACGGAAAAATCTGACAGCAAAAAGATAAATCAATCCGAAGTAAACGATTCAAACGTATCGGAACTTGTCGGCGAAGAAGATAAAAGCGAAAAATCCATAATAAAAAAAGTCAAGACCGACGTCGTCGTAATCAAAACCGAGGAAGAATTATCGGAAACAGTAAGCAAAATTCAAGCGGGTACGACGGTATTTATTGAGTTTTTATCGGATAAAACCGTTATTTCAACGGGCGAAAAAACATACGAAGCGGTCATTGCCGATAATTTTTTCGGTGACGGTATTTCCGCCGAAAAATCCGCCGAAATTCTTGAACCTATATTTTCGGAGAAGTATACCAAAGTCTTTTTCGACGCAAAAAAAACGATGCATATTCTGCACGACAGCGGACTTACGCTCGTTTCGCCGTATGAAGACGTTATGCTGATGGCGTATCTAATAAACAACACGAAAACGATTAAATCTCCCGAACAACTGCTCGAAGATTACTGTTTTTCCACGGAAAACGGAAGCGCGGCGATGCTTTCGCTCTACGGTCTGCTTAAAGAGAAACTTTACGAAAAATCCCTTGACAAACTGTATTATGAAATCGAATTGCCGCTGATCGAAGTTTTATACGAAATGGAGCAGACCGGGTTCCGTATCAACAACGATATTCTCGAGGAGTTAAACGCAAAATACACCTCGGAAATCAATTTATTGTTGCAGGATATTTATAACCTTGCCGGAGAAGTTTTCAACGTAAATTCGACGAAACAACTTGCTTCCGTATTATTTGACAAACTCGGACTCAAACACGCAAAGAAAACGAAAACCGGATATTCTGTAGACGCCGCTACGCTTGAAGAACTCGACCATCCGATCGTTTCCGCAATCTTACGTTATCGGGAGCTTGCGAAACTCAAATCGACTTATATCGAGGGAATGAAAGCTGTTATGAATCCGATTACGGGAAAAGTTCACACTTGTTTCAACCAATGCGTTACGGCAACGGGAAGACTCTCGTCAACCGAACCCAATTTACAGAACATTCCCGTAAGAAGAAGCGAGGGAAGGGAAATACGCAAGATGTTCGTTCCGAGTCGAGGGTGCTGTCTCGTAACGGCGGACTATTCGCAAATCGAACTAAGACTGCTCGATCATTTTTCCGAAGAGCCGAAACTCATAGAAGCGTACAACGAAAACGGGGATATCCACGCGCTGACGGCAAGCAAAATTTTCAACGTCCCGCTCGAGGACGTAACGCCCGAAATGCGCTCGTCGGCAAAAGCGGTTAATTTCGGTATAATATACGGAATTAGCGGTTTCGGATTGTCTAAAAACGCGGGAGTAAGCCGTTATCAGGCGAAAACGTTTATCGAACAATATTTTGCGACATACCCGAAAATAAAAGAATATATGGACGGCAACGTAGAAAATGCGAAAAAACAGGGATATCTGACTACGATGTTCGGTAGAATAAGGTATTTTCCCGAATTGTCAAGCCCGAAACACAATATCCGCGCCTTCGGAGAGCGCGCGGCAATGAATATGCCTCTTCAGGGAACGGCGAGCGATATTATAAAAATATCAATGTTAAACGTTTATCGGGAAATAAAACGGCGCAACCTCAAATCAAAATTGATTTTGCAGGTTCACGACGAATTGATTATAGACGCACCCGAAGAAGAAAAAGAGGAAGTTGCCGAGATTCTGAAAAACGGAATGGAATCCGCGACGAAACTGCGAGTTCCTCTTACGGTAAACGTCGCGTCGGGGAAGAATTGGTATGAATCGAAATAAGACGGTAATCGCAATAACGGGAGGAATCGGCTCGGGAAAATCCGCCGTTTGCGATATATTAACAAAACACGGCGAAAAATGTATCAGTTGCGACAAAATTAACGCGGAACTATTACTTTCCGCCGATTACCTCAACGGCTTGAAAGCGATATTCCCGGACGCATTCTGCGAGGGTAAACTGAACAAAAAAATTCTGAAAGAGTACGTCGCTTATTCGACGGAAAAGAGAAAAGCGTTGGATAAATATTCTCACGCAAAAATCAAAGACAAAATGCTCGAAGAGATTGCTTCGTCCGACGAAGCGCGCGTATTCGTGGGAGTTCCCGTACTTAATCA
>JBJETX010000213.1:0-9591 GCA_051883535.1 Christensenellales bacterium
TCGGGGACGGCGTTTACGACGCCACCTACGCCCGTAACAAAAAAATTTTCACACTTACCGAACACGTAGACAGATTGTTTTTCAGCGCGGAGCGCGTCGGCATAACCCCACCCGTTTCTCACGAAAAACTCTGCTGTCTGCTCCGCTTGCTCGCAACCCGTTGCGACGACGACGAAAACCTCGTTTACGTACAGATCACGCGCGGCATCTGCGCGCCGAGAAACCATATCCATAGCGGCGGCGACGCCAATTTGTGGATAACCGTGACCCCTAAAAAAATCACGCCGAAAGAAAAACGCTATCGTCTGATGTCTTATCCCGACGAGCGTTACGGGCTGTGTTTTATTAAAACGCTTAACCTTATGCCCAACGTCCTCGCCGCAAACGCGGCAACGAAAAACGGTTGCGACGAGGTTCTTTTCGTCGACGACGGCGTGGTAAACGAATGCGCGCACAGCAACGCGCACATTCTTTCCGACGGAGTTCTCGTTTCCCCTCCGCCGGGCAATCGCGTTCTCGGCGGCATTGCCCGTCGTCATCTGCTGTCCGCCTGTAAAAAAATCGGTATCCCCGTGGAAGAAAGACATTTCACTTTGCAGGAAGCGATGCGCGCAGACGAAGTATACGTCACAAGCGCGGGTACTCTCCTCACACCCTGCCGCTCTATCGACGGCAAAGACGTGGGCGGCGGCGGAACGAGCGTTACCGTCGCTCTTCAAAACGAACTTTACGGTGAATTCTATGCCGCTACGGACTGACAGAACCTACGCCGAAATCGACGTCGCCGCGCTCAGAAACAACGCAAATTTTTTCCGCAAAAAATGCGCGGGCAAAAAAATAATCGCCGTTTTCAAGGCTTCCTGCTACGGACACGGAGACGAACTTACCCGTTTCGTTTGCGACGAAATCGACTGTATAGGGGTCGCAACCGTGGAAGAAGGGTGCCGCATACGCGAGTTTTGCAAAAATACGCCGATTCTCGTCCTCGGCTTCGTCCCGCCCGAATCGGTAAAAGAGGTATTGAAAAACAATCTTACTTTAAGCATATTCTCCGACCGCTACGCCGCGGCTATAAACGCGGAAGCCGTCAGATGCGGCAATGCGGTCAATGCTCACGTCAAAATAAACACTGGTATGGACAGGCTCGGGTTTGCTCCCTCGGACAAAGAGAAACTGCTCGCGCTTCCGCAATACGGCAATCTTCATATCAGCGGTATATTCAGCCACTACGCCTTTACCGAACGGGAATCCCCCGCTTTTTTTTCCGCGCAAACAAAACTTTTTCTTTCCGCCGTCGATTTTTGCCTCGCAGCCGATATGAGTTTCGACTTCGTACATATGGCTAACACCGCCGCGGCGAGTTCGGAAGCGGTCGGAAACGCGGTGAGAATCGGTTACGGTCTGTACGGTTACGGCTGCCGTGAAGTTACGCCCGTTCTCACGTGGAAAGCGCGCGTCGTTCAGTTGCACGAAGCCGCGCCCGGCGAAAGAATAGGTTATTCGGGAAGTTATCTCGTACGGGAAAATTCTCTTATAGCGACGATTTCCGCAGGCTACGGCGACGGTTACCCTAGGATAATGTCGAACTGCGGCAAAGTCCTTTTCAACGGGCTTATTCTGCCTGTAGTGGGAAGGATATGTATGGATATGTTTATGATTGACGCGACCGGGTCGGGGATAAAAGAAGGAGACGAAGTAATCCTCGTCGGAAAAAGCGGAAACGCCGTAATAACCGCCGAAAATCTCGGATTCGGCTACGAAGTTCTATGCGGAATATCTCCGAGAGTCAAAAGGTACTATATAAATCAGTCGTCGTCCCCGATTCCGTTAAATTCGAGATGAGGCAGGTTCAGCCGGAACGCCGCGGCAACCACCCGTATGACGAAAACGACGGCGGTACTGACCCCGAACGCCCAGGCAATTCCCGTTCCGCCGCGAATCATCAGATAACAGATTATATTGCCGATAAGCGCGGCGACGGCGTAAATTCTTTTTCGGAAAACCATAGGTATCGAACGGCTCATAACGTCGCGCAGAATACCTCCTCCGCACGCCGTCGTCAATCCGACGAAAATACACAAAAATCCGTTATCGGCGTATCCGCAGTTGACCGCGGTTATCACTCCTATCGCCGCAAACACGCCGAGTCCGAGCGAGTCGAACACGTCGAAAACGCCGACGATTACTTTTCTGTGACTCGTATAGCGCGATTTGAAAACCGCAATGATTACGAATACGAAAACCGAAGCGACGCTCGCCGCGAGAACGTACGAATAATCCCCGAACATCGCGGGCGGCGTATTGCCGATTATCACGTCTCTCACCACGCCGCCGCCGAGAGCGGTTACCACGCCTAAAATCACGACGCCGAACACGTCGAGTTTTCTTTCGGTTGCCGAAATCGCGCCCGTAACGGCGAACGCGACGATTCCTACCATTTCAAGAATATATACCGCCACCGACGACATTTTCCCTCCCGACAGTCCGTATTATGCGCTGATATTATAAGCCGCCCCTCTTCCCGATGTCAATAAAAATTATTTTTTTCCGCAAAAAAATCATACTGTATTTATGACGTTCTACAAATTTCTTATTAACGCGGCGCGCAAATTCACGAAAAAAGTTACTTTTATCGAAAAAACTCCGATGGAACCCGCGCCGTTTATCGTCACTAATCATACGGGTATTTCCGCTCCGGCAATGTTTCTTATTCACTATCCCGAACCTTTACGCACCTGGTCGCACTACGCTTTCCTCGACAGGCGTGCCGCATTGACGCACCTGAAAAACAACGTGCTCGGTCGGCGTAAATTCGGCTTTCTGCTATATCCCGTAGCGGTAATCTTCTCCCCCGTTATCGTGTGGTTTTTCAAACGCGCAAACCCTATTCCCGTATGGAGATGCAGTAAAAAAATCACGGAAACGCTCGACTTGTCGGTGGAAACGAAAATTGCGGGCGTAACGCAGGTAATTTTCCCCGAAAAACTCGACGGTCCGTCTCCAGTTCTCGCCAATCCGTATCTGTACGAACTCAACCGCGGTTTCGTTTACGCGGCGAAAGCCTACTACGAAAAAACGGGCAGACCGTTGCGGTTTTATCCCGCGTACAGTTGTCCGTCTCTGTCAAAAGTGATTATCGGAGAACCGATAACCTATAATCCCGATTTGCCGATGCGCGAACAAAAAGAAAGCGTATGCAAATACCTCGAAGAAAAAATTTATTCGCTCGCGCGCTCTTTGCCGCCGCACAAAATAGTTCTTCCCATACAGCGATAGCCTTTTATCCGTCTATCCTGCCCGTCTCCGCGTCCTGAAAAAACAACCAGTATCCGTCGTAGCCGTTTAATCCCCCCAAAGGAAACCAACTCGCTATTCCGTCCGCGACTTTCGGCGGTTTGATTTCCGCTACGCCGGGAACTCCGTACCCGAGATACCGCACTTTACCGTTCTCTTTAAGTTTGCCCACTACGTAATAGTCGTCGCCGTCGTAGTTCACTTTTACCCATTCGGAATCGGGTATCGCTTCTTCAAGCAGTTTTTCGCTCGGATAAACTACGAACAGTTCGTCTATTTTATCGCTTATCCCGAGATAATATCCGCTCTTCTCTTCTTTCAGCCTTACGAGCATATCGTTTTCATCGTTTTCCGCGCTCCGCTCTCCGCCGCTTTCGGTTTTACTCTCGTTTTCGCTTTCCGGGGCGGGATCATCGCCACCTTCCGCGTTTTCTTCCGTCGTCTCTTCCTCAATCCGTCTTTCGTCCTGCCCTTCTTCCGTCACGCCTTCTTCGCTTTCCGCCGACGGGTCCGTTCCCTCTTCCGAAACCTCGGTTTCTTCCGTTTCGGGTTCGATAATCTCCGCCGCCGCGGTCGAAGCGGTTTCCGCAAACGGCGTTTCCCTTTCTTTTTCGTCTTCGTCGGATTTATCGTTTTTTTCGCCGATTAACGCGTTTTTCTCCCGTTCCGTCAGTTCCTTTCCTCCCGTGGCGATTATCTTTCCTTCGGAATACACGACGCAACTTACGGCGTCGGCGTTTGACAGTTCGACGTCGAGTTCCGCTTCCGTGCGTTTCCCCGTAAGCGTTATCGTCTGGCTCTGTCGCCCTATTCCGATATACGCTTTCATTCCCTGCGTAAACGTCTCTCCCACTATTTTCGCGCCCGATTCGCTCCCGACGCGCACGAGAGTCACATACCCTTTCGGAGTTCTGTCCGTCAACACAAAAGTTTTTTTAATTAAACTCATAAAATTCCTTTTTTATAATTTTTATGCCGTAAGCCGTCGTTTTATGTATAATCGTACCGTCATACGGTTAAACTTGAAGGTATGAAAACCGTTCTCATTATCGGCGCGTCAAGCGGAATAGGCTTTGCCGCCGCTTCTCTCTTTCTTAAAGCGGGATATAAAGTCGTCAACGTCTCGCGCACCGAATGTTCCCTGCCGGGTATACAGAATATTCAATGCGACGTAACCGTTCGTGAACAACTCGACGAAGCCCTCGCAAAAGTATCTTCCGAACGTCTCGATTGTTTCGTCTATTCCGCGGGATTTTCCATGGCTGCTCCTCTCGAATTCGTTCAGGAAGGTGATTATCGCTATCTGTTCGAAGTGAATTTTTTTGCTTTCGTCCACTCTCTTCAAGTTCTTCTGCCCGCATTGCGCCTGTCCGACGGCGTAGTCTGCGCGGTCAGCAGTCTCGCCGCGGTTCTTCCCATTCCGTTCGACAGTTGGTATACCGCCTCGAAAGCCGCTCTCAACGCGTTCGTCGAAGCGTTAAACTACGAACTCGAATCCGAACCCGTGAAAGTATATTCTCTTATGCCGGGCGGCACGAAAACGGAGTTCACCGCAAAGCGTAAAATCTATCCTCCTTCCGCGGTCGACGGATATTCCAAACAACTATCGCTCGCAACGGAAAAACTTGCAAAAACCGAACAAAACGGCGAAAGCAGCGAAAAAGTGGCGAAAGCAATATTTAACTTATGCACGCAACCTCCCTGCGTTCCCGTTAAAAGCGCGAGTTTTTCAAATAAATGCGCTCATCTCGCCTCGTCCGTTATGCCGGCGCGGTTAAAGAAATTTTTTATCCGAACTCTTTATTTTACCGAAGAAGAAAACTGAATTCCCTTTAATAACAAAAAACCGTTCTCTGTCCGAAGAGAACGGTTTTTAATTTAGTCGCTATCCTGCTCTTATGCGGTAAGCATCTTTACGGTTACTTCGTCGTAGTCCACTATCAGGAACACGTACGTAGCGTCGTTATAGTCTGCCGACTGATTCTTATACTGAGAGATATCTCCCGTCCTCGTACCCGTGGTGCCGTCAGCCTGTTTCAGGGATTCGTATTCCCATCTGCTGATTTCGCCCGCGCCGAAGTTTATCGACGGGTTGACGATTACGTCGGCTTCTTTTTCCACCGTCAGACCTGCGGAATTCTTGAAGATTATCTTCGGCAACACGCCGCGTTCGTAAATATAACTTCCGCAACCGTCCCATACTCCCGACCAGGTTCTGACGTATTCGGCTTTTATCAATCCCGCTTCGTCGCCCTGAACGTAAATACGCAATCTGTAGTTGTTTTCGGCAATCGTTCCGAACGTCGTCGAAGTTATCGTAGGCGCGGTGGCTCTGCGCATTTCCACTTTGGCGAGGTTTACGCAACCGCTGAATACCCCTTCTCCGAGGGAATCGAGGTTGTGTCCGAAACTTATTCCCCACATTCCCGTACAGTTCATAAACGCGCCGTATCCGATGCTTACGAGGCTGTCGGGCATCTGAACGGTAAGCAAATCGGGATTTTCGGGATCGAGTACACTTCCGAGTTTGATACAGCCGCTGAACGCCGCGCTGCCTATCGCGCTCAATCTGCTTTCTCTCGCAAATTCAACGGTTACGAGCGAAGAGCAATTCTCAAAAGTGCTTTCCTTGATTACGGTAATGCCCTGCGGTATTTTGATTGCCGCAAGATTCTTCGCGCCGAGGAACGCGCTCTCTCCGAGTTCCGTCAAGCCGCTGGGCTTGGTTTCGTCAATCGCGTCGGTTATCGAATCGTATCCGTCGAACGTAACGGAAACGAGAGAAGTACATCCCGAGAACGCTCTCGCGCCGACGGATTTAAGGCTGTACGGCAGGCGCAACGTTCTGAGCGAAGTCGCTCTCTCGAACGCCTTGTCTCCGAGAGTTGCCAGCGTGCTGTTAATCGTATCTATATTGACTTTCTGCAAATTCTTGCAATCCATAAACGCTCCGTTGCCGATCGTGGTAACGCTGTTGGAGATGGTTATTTCCACGAGGTCGACGCATCCGTAGAACGCGTTTTCTCCGATGCTCACGACGCTGTCGGGAATAACGAGTCTGGTTATCTTCGAGCCTCTGAACGCGTTCGAAGCAATCGCTATCGTATCGGATTTAAGCGTAGAACCGTCGGTTGCGTTCGCCCACTTGACGAGAATCTTTCCTACGTACAATCCGCTCGTAGACTGATTGTTCGCGTAGAAGTCCGTTCCCTCGAACACGTTGCTCGCGATATCTCTGAGTCTCGCGTATCCGTCGGCGTTAAGCACGTCTTTGAAATTGATTCCCGCAAACGCGTCGCTGTTTATTCTCGTGAGATTGGTCGGCAGCGTAAGTACGCTTGCTTCTATGTCTCCGCCTGCGTTGATACCGCTTGCAAGCACGGTAACGTCTATTCCGTTGACGGAGTTCGGCATTACGAAACCTTCCTGTCCGAGATATTCGAGTATTGAGGACTCGTATCCCGTCAGCACGTTGGCTATCGCATAGAAATATCCGTAATTGCCGTATTTGTACTTCAATCCGTTTATTTCTATATAATTCGTCGTAGCGGTCTGCGCGCCGGCTTCTCTGTTCATAATCGGCGCGGCGGGATCTATCGCCTGTCTCGTAACGTCGGAAAGACTGATTTTCTTCGATACTCTGAGTTTGCTCAGTTTATTCCCGAACGCGTTTTCGCCTATCGCGGTGAGCGTGGAGGGAAGTCCGACCGTCGCAAATCCGCAATTCACCATCGCTTCGTCGTAAATTTCGGTTACGCCTTCGGGAATATCGAATACGAAGTCAAGCGGTTCTTCTCCCGTATAGCCTTCGAGACGCGCGCTTTCCGTCGCCGCTTCCACGTTGCCGATAACCGCTATGAGTCTCGTACCGTAGTTCTGTCCGCTCGCTACGTCGTTGGAATAAACGGCGTAGAACGTAGCCGAATAACTATCGTTGCCGTAGGTCGCCGTGAGAGTAACCGGCACGACTTTGTAATCCGTCGCTTCGTAACCGGCGTAACGCAATTCTATACTTTCAAGCGCGGTAAACTCGCTGAAAATATTCTTCGTCATACCGTTGAAGTTTGCGGCGTTCGTAATGATGAGCGTCTTTACCGTATCGTTTTCGGGTGCGGAAATCGCGTTCACCGTCTTTCCTCCGATCTTATTGGGAACGTAAAGCACTTCGCCCGCTCCGGTAAATCCGGTAATGGACACGGTCTTGTCTCCGCTGTCTACGCTGAACGAAACGCCGTTGTCGTCAGCCGTTCCCGCGTCTACTTCGTTGGTATAGAATTTCGCGTCTATATCGATATCGGAAGTGACTACGTAAGGATAGGTAAGTTTCGTCTCGACCGCTCCGTTTACGATAACCCAATACATAAACGTATAAGTCTTACCGCCGGCGTCCGTGCTGTGCGGAGGAACGGGAATATCTCCGTCTTTAATATATTCGGAATTGAACGGCGCAAGCGTATATCCCGAAGAAAGAGGTTTGACTTCGGGTAAAGAACCCGTCTCGAAGAATTGCCATCCGTATCCGTTCCACGTAGAGGCGTAATTGAATTTAAGTCCGTCTTTAACGAAAAGTACGGTTTCCGCAGCCGCGTAGAATCTTATCTTTTTATCTTCTCCGGTTACGAATATTCCGCCGCCGTAGTTGCCGTTGTCCGCAATGTATTTCGCAAGATCTTCGGCAGGCGACAATCCGTTCGATTCGGCGGATACGGGTTTATTGACGTCAAGCAACCAGTTTACCTTATAAAGATTGCTCACCGTTCCGCTTCCCGCGGTATTGAACGCTCCCGCGCCGATTTTTATTATCGCCGCGCCGAGATTGATTACGGTAAGCGTATTTACTCCGTAGAACGCGTTGGAACCGATTTCCGTAACGGTTGACGGAATGGTATATCCTTCGTCTTCTATTCTTACGCCTTCGTCGTCGCAGATTTCACTCGTAAGCGAAGTTCCGTAGAACGCGCCGTTTCCTATCGTAAGCAAGCCCTCGGGCAGAACGGCGTTTTTCAGAGTCGCAATGTCTTTGAACGCTCTCGCGCCTATGTTTTTAAGTCCGCTTCCGAACTGTACGGTTTCGAGAGCCTTGCATCCGGTAAACGCGTCGTCTCCTATCTCCGCTACGCTGTCGGGAAGAACTATTTCTGAAATAAATCTCGAATTGTCGTCCGAGAACGCTTTGTACGCAATCATCGTGATTCCCGCGGGGATTTCCACGGTAAGACTGTGCGTTTCTTCGTAAACCGCGCGCGATTGTCTGCCGACTACGTACTTAACGAGAACGTTGCCCAATCTGAGAACGCTGTCCTCGTCTTTTTCTCCCGCGTCCGTCGCGTTATACCAGGCGGTATCCGACAATCCGCTTTCGAATTTATCTCCGCTGACTTCGAGTTGCACTATGCCGTCGGCGGTTATCGACGAAAGCGAACGGCAACCCGCAAGAGCGTCTTTACCCAACGCGGTAACCGACGCGGGCAACGTCAGCGACCCGAGCGCGCTGTCTCCCTTGAACGTTTCCGAGGGCAATTCTTTAATCGCCGTCATAGACAGGTTTGCGCTGACGAGCGACGTGCAACCGGCAAATACGCCTCTTCCGAGTTTCTCCACGGATTTCGGCAGAATTATCGAACCGACGCTGCTGTTCTTGAACGCAAACGCTCCGATCTCTTTGAGCGTGGACGAACTTACGCTGACGGAAGTAAGCGTCGCGCCTTTGAACGCCTCGTCCGCTATCTTCGTTATGCTTTCGGTAATGGTCAGAGATTGCGTTCCCGACGTGTTGTTGTATTTAAGGAACGTCGTTCCGAGCACAACCTTTTCCGTTTTGTACCAGGCGGTGTTTCTGAACGCGTCTTTGCCGAGTTCGGAAACCGAAGATACGTACTGTTCGCTGTTCGTCGCGCCGTATCTTATAGACGACAATCCCGAATCCGCAAACGCTTCGTCTCCGATCGCTTTGAGTTCTTTATTGATAATCAACGTTTTGAGCGTAACGTTACCCTTGAATATTCCGTCGCCGAGTTTAACCGTTCCGACAGGTACGGAAACCTCGCTGTCTTCCGAAGACGAAACGGAAATCGCAATCGCGTCGGCGGGCGCTCTATTCAATATAAATAAATGCTTGCCTGCCGTGTAGGTCCACTCTCCGAAATCGACGGTGTTAAGAGCAAAGTCAAAGATTACTCCTATCGTAGTCGCTTCCACGCTGTATCTGTAAACTTCTTTTCCGCTCTCTTGCGTCGCGGTTACGTTCAGCGTCTCGGCTTCTACGCTACCGTCGTTTTTGTAAACTTTTACGGTAAC
>JBJETX010000214.1:0-2182 GCA_051883535.1 Christensenellales bacterium
AGCAATGAAATCGCCTGTATGGTTATAAAGACGAATAGAAGCGCGGTTACCGCAGGTTTTTTCGCAATTATCATTGTGCGGTATTGATGATAGAAATAAGGGATAAACGCGATTATTCCGAAAATGCCGAAACAACAGAGAATTTGCAGAACGGTATTGTGATACCAATAAGGCGTATACGGCGTATTCGTCGGGTTGAGTTCGGTTCTTCCGCCGAGGTCGTAGTCGAGCCCGACGCCGAAAATCGGGTGTTGTCTGAACCTTTCCACCGCAAGTTCCCATAAGTCGAACCTGCCGTTGGAATCGAAACCGAATTTGAAAATCGTAGCGAACAGTTTTTCCGTTTTGTCGCCGAGAAAACCTATTCCTGCCATAGTTATGCCGATTATCATACAAAACGAGCATATCCAGTTGATTTTATAAGTAAGTTTCGGGAAATAATAGATTACGCATATGACGCTGATAATCAGCGCAACGAGAAGGGTCGCGCGCGAACTCGTCATAACTATTCCGATTCCGCATAAAAAAGCGGCGAACAGCCAAAGGAAAGAGTAGCGTTTGTTGCTTACCGACATCCAGACAGCGATGGGAATGCTTCTCGCAATTATGTTGGCGAGATAATTTGGGTGCGCATAACCCGCGTTCAGCGCGTATTTGGAAGAAATCGCGTGTATCGGGTCGCCCGAACGGATGATAACGGTAAAAAGTTGCAGCAAAGCAATTGCGCTCGAAGCAAGTATCGCGTTAATTACCGTTTTGGATAAACGCGGAGCGGAGTCCCTTCCGAGAGCGCCGATAAATAAGAAAACCGAACCGCACGCTATCAGTCCGTACGCGACCATAATCAGCGCAAGGATCGGGTCGCGCCCCTCTACGCCGACGCCGCCGAGAGCGATAGCAAGCCCCGCAAGGCATACGCCGACTGCGAAACCTTTGATTTTTCCGTAATTTTTGAAAGGATTGAAGCGGACGAGGTGAATAGCGAGACCGATAATGGTAAAGCAAAATCCGCCGACGTACCAATATATGGCGTAAGGCGGTTGCGCGGGGTTACTGATCACCTGCGGCAGAACGAAAACGAAAGGCACGACGGGCGACAAATCGCGGCACGTAGCCAATATAACGCCGCACGCAACGAGCATTATAGTTATTCCGTAAATGCTGAGGTCAAAAAACCAGAACAAAAAAACGAACGCGGACAGTAAGACCGTAAACCGTACGGAATAGAAAAAAGGGTATTCCTTATACGAAACCAGTCTTTTCCTTTCAGTGCCGCTCATAAAGCCGTCCTCCGTGGCTTGTCGTAGTATTTCTAAACGATTATTGACGAATTACATATCGAAAATAATAATTTAATTTTAATATAATATCACACGCGCGGATATAAGTCAAACGCTCCGAACCCGGGAAACGGGTTTTCACGGCAAAAACGGAAAACGCAAACGAGGAAAAATCCCCGTTAAAACAGGTAAAATCTATGAAAAATCAGATTCCCGAAGAATTCTGATCGGCGTCGTGCCGCTTGCAACCTTTGCATACCGAACGGCATTCTTTCGAGCAATGACAGCATGAGCCGCCTTTTTTATGCGCGCGCAGGATTACCGCTACCGAAACGATGAACCATATTGCGAGAAAAACGATAATAACGATATCGACGGGTTTCATTCAGCCTCCGCACACGACGATAAGTTGATACACTATGCAGGCGACTACCCAGGCGATAACGCATTGCGCCGCGACGACGCCTATGGCGAGCGGAACGGATTTCAGTTCTTTTCTTATCGCCGTTATCGCCGCCACGCAGGGAGTATACAGAAGAGTGAAAATCAAAAACGAATACGCGCTTGCCGCGGAAAACGCAGTGGCGATACCGCCCGGAATAAGAATACCGAGCGTGGATACGACCGCTTCTTTCGCGCTGAAACCCGCTATAAGGGACGCGCAGACGCGCCAGTCCGCAAAGCCGAGCGGCTTGAATATAGGAGAAATAAAACTTCCGATTGCGGCGAGCATACTTTGCGACGAGTCGGTAACGAAGTTGAATCTGACGTCGAACGATTGCAGGAACCATATGATAACCGTCGCTATGAATATAACGGTAAAGGCTTTGACGACAAAGTCTTTCGCTTTTTCCCACATAAGCAAAAGTACGCTTTTGGGTGACGGGAAACGGTAATTCGGG
>JBJETX010000215.1:0-2173 GCA_051883535.1 Christensenellales bacterium
TCTGAGCAAAACCAACGCTTTCTTCAAGTCCCATCCGCTTATATCCAGAGTTTCGTCCAATTGCCATTCGATTACATCACGAGTTTTATCCAGCCTCAGATAAAACTCTTTTTCTCTGACGTATATAAATCTTACATCGTAATCGCTATCGGGAGAAGCAAAACCCCACGCCCTGCTTCCCGATTCTACACAATGTAGTATCCTTACGTTTTCTTTTTTTTCGATTTCGTCAAGTTTTGCGTTTATCTGTTCTTTCATCTGCATTCCCATTAGTTTTATTTTCCCGATTAACCGCTATTACGCCAATTAGATTATTCTGAATTGTCTGAGAATTTTCTGAAAATCATCTTGCGCCGAAAGACAAGTATCGCGCAGATAGCCTTTTTCTGTTTCCCATTCCTTCAATCCCCGATAATAGTAATATTTATGCCTCTCGTCAATGATAAACGGCACTATGTTGTTCTTCAGACATTCCTTCAGTATGATCAATCGACCGACTCGACCGTTACCGTCCTGAAACGGATGGATACGCTCAAATCGAACATGAAAATCAATTATATCGTCTATCGTGACATTTTCTTTTTCATTGTACTCTACCAGAAGTTTTTTGATTTCTTCATGGACTTTTTCCGGCAAAACCGTTTCGATCCCGCCTACTTCATCCGGGAGTTTTTTATACTCACCCACCCGGAACCAACCCTTACGGCTATCGCTTGTGCCGGATTTAAGAATAAAATGCAACTTCTTAATATATTTCTCGCTCAACTTATACTGTGCGTTATCAATGACAAAGTCAACGCATCTGAAGTGATTAACCGTTTCGACAATATCGTCCACATTGATGCTTTGCTCGCTCTCTCCAATCGTATTTGTCTCAAAAATATACCTTGTCTGTTCATGCGTCAGTCTGCTGCCCTCTATATGATTTGAATTATAAGTCAAATCTATTTGAATTCGATGATAAATCCCCCCCGAAAGGCGTTGGTTCATTTGCTCTTTCAAAACGGCAAGCAATGTTTTCGGGACTCGCTCCCTCTTTACCGCGCGCATAGGCTTTTTTGCGTTTTCGGGAATATTCCAAGTCTTTCCTGTCAGAAATGCGCCGCAAATTCTTCCATCCGCACAATACTTGCGGACGCTTCTGTCCGTCAATCCCCATTTTTTTGCAAATTCGGCAACAGATAAATATTTCAAATACAATTACTCCTTGACGATATAAATATATTATACCACATTATCGGAAATTTTCAATACGGGTTTCCTTTCATTTTTCCAATTATTTTTTCCTATAAAGGAAATATTTATCTATACAAAGAGAGTACGAGTCTCTTTATTCATGCGCCTCGGTTAATGCAGATTGCTGTTCTCCGTTATTATCGCCGCACTTACCGCGCTATAATTATAAATCCCGTAAACGTCGAGGTTTTTCAGCGTCAACGTGTTGCCGTACTCTGCGCCGTCGACGGTTACGGTCGGAGATTTTTCCGCGCTTCCGATCGTTCCTCTCCCTCCCGTAGACGTAATCGTAATCGAGGCTTTATCGATATGTACGCTTATCTTCGCGTTTAACGTGTAACCGCATAAATCAATCGTACATTGTTTTGCGCCGGAAAAACCTATCGCATCATTTTTGGTTACGTCCGATTGTAACCTTATTTCATCGCAGAACCCCGCCATTTTTGTGATATCGTATGCTTCAAGACTATCGTCAACCAATCCGATGATTTTTCCCTTTCCGCTGTACGTACCGGAACTTATCACCTGCGGTATTTTGGTGGTTATTATTCCGTCGTTGACTATATAGTAATACTTATTATACTTTGAAGTTCCCAAATTTAATTCAAACGTATAGCCGTTCAGAACGAGGGTTGTATTTTTTCGGATAGTCAGCGTTTGGTTGGTTGTGCCGTTGTTCGTTGCGGATATGTTAGCCGTCAATTCAATTTCTCCCCAGTTGCACAGGTCGGTACCTTTGCGCACGTTCGCCGTTTCCTGCATCAGCGTAGTAAAGTTGTACACTCTTGTTTTCCCCGGCAGAACGAGATATTCCATCCGTTTTTCCCCGAACGCTTTTTGTGAAAAGACTTTTGCGGAAGCGACCGCAACGGCAGGTTCTTCCTCGCTCACGCTTATTTCCATACAATTCTCGTATGCTACGGAATAGTCGTCGTCC
>JBJETX010000216.1:0-2172 GCA_051883535.1 Christensenellales bacterium
GCTTGCGGAACGGACGACGGTGTATATCGGTGCGGAAAATACGCCGGATCCCGAAGCGGTGTGCGTGTACGGCGTTACCGCGAGCGGAAATGTTCCCCTCACGAAAGATGTCGATTACGAGATAGACCTTGGCGGACTCGATTTTGAGAAAACGGGCACCTATACGATCACCTATACCTATAAAGAGGATACAAACATACAGGCGACCTTGACGGTCGAAGTGGCTGTGCCGAAATATTGGTTTAGTGCGGTAGTGGAAAACGGCGGCGGAAAAATCTATTACAATTCGGTCGAACAGCCCAACGGTTATGGCGCCGAATTAGAAGCAAATTCTTCCGTAACGCTTAACGCCGTGGCAAGCGAGGGTTACGAATTTATCGGCTGGTATACCGCAACGGACGTTCCCGCACTGATTTCCGAAAACGCCGAATACACGTTTGTGACGGGCGATTCGGATCAATACGTGACGGCAAGATTCGCCGCGAAAATTCTGTACTTATGGAGCGACAGCGCGAACGCAGGTTTTAACGATAGCCAAAAATCGGCAACCGTAACGATAGGGGATACCGTTCTGCCTAATCCCGAAGCGGTGCTTATTTACGGCGGAACGGTGGAAGGCGACGTTTTTCTTACCAAAGACGTCGACTACACGATCAATCTCGGCGGGCTTGACTTTGCGCAAGCGGGCGTTTACACCATCACTTACACGTACACAAACAATACAAGTCTGTCTACCTCGTTAACGGTAACCGTCGTGGCGGTGGAAGAACCCGTAACGATCAATCTGACGTACGACGGTACGGCGGACCCCGTCAAATATAACGGCGGACGCGCGGCATACGTTTTTAAGACGAGTATCCTGAATAACGGCGAAGCGTGCGACATCGAAGATCTCGGTTTGTCTTACGAATGGCGCGATCATACCACGAAAGCCGTCGTCGCGGCGGCAAGGGACGATACGTGGGATTCCACCTCCGCCCATTATCCTTCCCCCGCAGTGCCCGGCACTTACGATTTCGTGGTGTATTGCGAAGTCGAAGGCGTAAAAACCGACCTGCTCACCGTTACGAGAACGATCATAGAAAATCAGTTTACCGTAGTCAGCGACATCTCTACGCTCAGCGAGTACACCTGCTACACCTTTATCGCCAAAGTCGGAAACGATTATTACGCGATGAGCAATCCTTTCAACGGCAATACCGAGCGCGAAGCGATTAAGGTCACGCCCGACGAAAACGGAGTGATTTCTCTCGGCTCGAACTACGAATATGTTTTCAGACCGTACGATTCCGGCAAGACGAGCGGCGATCTGACATGCTATGGTTGCAGAACGGGTTGGGGGCTCAACAGAACGGGCAACCTCATTCTTTGGGGCGAGGGCGGCGGTATCGAGTACAGCGCTTCAACGAACGCGGACTATACCCTGACGATCTCCATAAACGCCGACGGTACGGTTACCGTTCACGCGCCTTTTTGCGGAGGCACGCTCCGTCTCGTCTACGACGAAACGACAGGCAAGTACCTGTTTACCGCCAAAAAAGCGAACGACGATACGAGAACTTCCTATTCCGTATATCTTTACGGCGAATATACGGAACCTGTGGCGGAGACCAAAGAAGCGTATGAGTTTTACGGAAAACTCAGCAAGGAATACGACGGAAAAGCGGTGTCTTTCAATATCGACAAAGATGTGAATATCTGCACCGAAAACGGGGAGAGCGCATCCGCCGCTCTGAAAAACGGAACGGGCAGATTTGTCTGGACGGATTCAAACGGCAACGTGCTTTTCATCGGAACCCCCGACGAGAACGGAGACGTGGCAGGACCGAGCGCAATCGGTAGTTACCGTTTGGTGTTCCAGACCATGCAAAAAGGCGAAAACGGTATGGAATGGGCGGAAAAGGCAGTGTTGCATTACTTTGAAATCACGGATCCGAACGAAGTCAACTAACGATAGAGTTTGAGGTAAAAATGAACGCAAAATCAAAGAAAAACGTAATAGCGGGCTTGCTTCTGCTCGTTTGTATGCTTGTCTGCGTTGCAATCGCGGCGGCGATAATGCCGACCGTCGTTTATGCGGATTCGTCAAGTTCGTATCTGCAAGTCACTTGCGGTTCGATTGACCGATCAGGCACGGGGTGGACTTGGGATACCGACGAGAGTTATAACGGT
>JBJETX010000217.1:0-9432 GCA_051883535.1 Christensenellales bacterium
TACTGTGATTGCCGTCGCCTACGGCAAAGAGTATGCCCGCGTTTTTGCCGTATTTTTTCTTTTGCAGTTCGGGGTCGAGAAGTTTGTCGAACGACGAAACGGGGATCAGTTCGTAAGGAACCGAATAGCCGCAGATATGTCCGCCGTTCATATTCAAATCGAAATCGTAAAGTTTTTCGAGCGTATTCCTGTTTGCGTAAACGGGTTCTATAACGCTTTTTTCCGCGTCGTCCATAAGAAGGAGGATATGCGGAAGTTCGAGAGGAGCGTTTTCCCTTATATGTATTCTCACGGGCAGGCGTTCTTCAATGGTTTCTTCCGTGGGGCGTATCGAACCGACGGGCGATACGTAATCGTATTCTTCAAGATCCACGCAGGTAACGAGTCCTACGCGTTTTCTCCCGTCGGGAAGAGTGCGTTCGGTAAGCACATATCCGTTTTCTTCGCGGAAAATTCCGTTTTCCGTGTAATTGCGCATAGCGGCGTTTATCGCGGCAATTCTGCTTTCCATGTCTTCCGACAGGTAAATTTCGGGGAAAATCAGCCTGAGCGTACTCGGGGCGTTTCCGACGAATTCGTCAAGCGCGCGCCAGTAATTGCGGTCCGTAGTATATTGGTCGCAGGCGATGACCGCCCATTTCGACATGTCGGCGGATTTCGGAAGCAGGACGGGAAAATGCTTTACGGTACTCATTTGTATCTCCGATAATATTTATTTATGCAAAAAGTTTCTCGATTTGCGCGTTTTGCGCTCTTCGCCGTTGGAACGGTAGGGGTCGTAGAGAAGGTCGAAAAGTCTCTCCGGCGTCAGATACCGACGAAGCACGCCGTTTGCCGCGGTGGAGATAATTCCGTTTTCCTCGCTTATGATAATGCTTATTATCTCGCTTCCTTCCGCTTCGGTTACGCCTATGCCCGCGCGGTGGCGCGTTCCGAGATCTTTCGCTATCGATTCGTTTTTGGAAAGAGGAAGGAACGAACCCGCCGTGAGGATTTTATTGCCTTTGATTATTACCGCGCCGTCGTGCATCGGACAGCGAGTATTGAAAATGCTTTCGAGAAGGGGCGCACTTATAAGGGCGTCGAGTTTAATGCCCGAGTCGAGAATGTATTGGTCTATTTTATTTTTTACGATTACAATCAACGCGCCCGTACGAGATTTTGCCATCGTCTGACAAGCCGTAACGATTGCGTTCACGCTTTCGCGCATTTCTTCGTCGGTTACGGAAAAGTCGGCGTTTTTCTTATGATAACGCGACAAACGCAGGAAAAAGTTGCGGAAATCGCTTTGATAAACGCTTATTGCGGCGAACGAACTTGCCGTAATGAAAATCGAGACGACGATAACTCCGAAATAAAAATCGGGGTCTACGAACCACGTAAGCAACTGCATAAGCGCGAGTAAAAGAATTTCCGTGCCCGCGATAGCCATAAGAGCGGGGGATTTTTTTCTCGCAAAAATGAATAAAGCTAAAGCGAGAAACAATCCGCAGAGTATCAGAGATACAATTTTACCAGCCATAAAAACCTCCGTATCAGAAACCGAAATCGTCGTAAATGTTTTCTTTTCTGCCTTTATCTTCGTTAATCTCCGTCTCGAAACGGATATTCTCGAAATCTTTTTTCAATTTACGGTAATAAAGGTAATAAGAAACGGTTACGGCTACGTATGAAAACGCTTCAAGAGAATAAGCGATTATTTCGGGAGTCGTCGCGGGAGCGGGGTCCTTGACGAGAAGGAACGCCTGAAACAGCCTGTAAACGAAAAGCAACAGGTTGATTCCGACGAAAATCATTCCGAAACGCGTAAAGAGTTGCGGTTGATTGCGCGGCGGAACGTAACGCACGCGGAAATCTTCGAAGAAGAAAATTGCCATAACGGCGGCTACCAGGAACGGAAGAACCGCGCTCTGTATCGAGTAATACGGATTTTCCGCGGTGAGCAGATTTACTTTACCCGCGAACAAAGAGATATTCGGAGTAAGAACGCCGTTTTCGTATTGAGTGAAGAAGTAGCCGATTGAAAGAATTCCGATAACGGTATTTACGAGAATAACGAAATATCTGAGACGGAATTTGAAATCGGGACGATTTATCTGACAACGGAATCTTCCCACCGCCCAATTGTAGACTATCGCTATGAGGGCTTCGAAGATAACGGTGTAAAACAACGCTTCGACAACGGAGAACGTTACGCCTACGGTTACGGTATTGACGGAATAACCGAGTTCTTTATACGCTTCCGCAAGGATCTCCGAATAGTATTCGCCCATCAGCAGGAATTCGTATGCGCGCGAAAAGAAAAAAGAAATCGCAACGAAAATCACCCACAAAAAGGGCGGAACAGAGCGAAGACGAGATACGACCGAATCGCTGAAAAGTTTTTTCATTTTTCACTCCTTTCTCAAAAGTTTGCTTACGGCGACGTTAAGCGCGGTTTGCTCGCTTATTTCGCCGCTTTTGAATCTATATTCGCAATCGATAAGCATCTCGAAAGTGCTTTTCAATCGCTTGGTACCTATTTTTTTGCCTTCGCGCGCCTTCGTTATGGCGAAAGGTTTGACTTTGAGCATTGCCGCGAGTTCTTCGTCGCCGAGAGGGGACAAAGAGCAGAAAAGCATTCTTTGGAACTGTCCCGAAAGCGTAGCGAGAATTTTTGCGGGGGCTACGCCGTATCGGCGCAGTTTTTCCAACCGTTTTATGGCGAGCGCGGAATTGCCGTTCATCGCCGCGTCGGCGAAAGCGAATATCTGTATTTCACGATCTTCCGCAACGAGATTTTCCACGTCTTCCGCCTTAACGGCGCGCTGTCCGCAATACGCCGTAAGTTTTTTGCTTTCTTTATCGATTTTTGCCAAGTTGTTTTCCGTATAGTCCGCAAGAAGCGCGGCGGCGGATTTTTCTATACCGTAAGGGAAAAGTTTTTCCGCGTACTGCATACAACGGTATTTATCGGGAGAGTTGCAGTTTATTACGGCGACGAGTTTTTTTTCGGCGGCGTTCAGCAAAGAGGCGCTTCCGAACACGAGATAATCGGGAGAAACTCCGCGTTCGAGTACGGAAAGCAGGACGGCGTGTCCGTCGTCGTCGAGTTTTGCGTCGGGATCGCGCACGATAACCACGTTCGGCAGTCCGTCGAAATTATAAACGCCTACGGATGACGATATTTCTTCCGCAGACGAAAGTCTGTCTATCACGCGAAGAGAGAGCGACCCTTCGGGTACGAGCGAACGGAAAAAGTTTTCCGCGGTTTTCACGAGAAAACCGTCGTTGCCGTCGATAAGATACGCGCCTCCCGGCGTATTGGTTGCGTTAAGTTCGAATGCATTCATAAAACTTATAAATATTATTATAACGATTTAATAGGATATGTCAAAGGATTTGACGCAAAACGGAAACCTGAACGGCGTATAAAGGAGCGAAATGAGGCGGCGCGTCGGTAAAACGCGCCGCAAAACGAAACGAAGGCAACCTATCTGCGGA
This sequence comes from Christensenellales bacterium, assembly GCA_051883535.1. Taxonomy (GTDB): domain Bacteria; phylum Bacillota; class Clostridia; order Christensenellales; family DTU072; genus CAG-1782. The sequence continues at coordinate 3,484 of JBJETX010000217.1, forward strand.
AAAACCCCACGAAGGAGTTTATTCCGTTCTGCGCGATAAGATTTTTTACCGCGTCGGTAGCCGAACTGCCGAAAACCACGCTTATTCCGCAACCGACGCCGAGGCGCGCGGGCGTACTTACCGTAGAGCAGGCAAGGCGGTTTTTTCTCATAAGATTGTAAATCTTCAACGCTTCGCTGCGCGAGCGAAAAACGGCAAGTGTATCCATAATTTCTTCTCCCGGAATAAATTTCTTACGTATCTAATACAATATACTGATTTTTTTACCGAAAGGTTCGGAGGACTTATGATATATATCGACAACGCCGCGACAAGCCGGGGAAAACCCCTCTCGGTTGCGGTTTCGCAGGCAAAAGCGACCGTTTTTTCCGCAAATGCCGGCAGAGCGGGGCATAGAGCGGGACTTAAAGCGGCGTTGGAAATCGAAAAAGTCAGAGAGATCGTGAGAAAGAATTTTTTCGACGGCAACGTGATTTTTACGAAAAACTGTACCGAAGCGTTGAACCTCGGCATTATCGGGTGCGAACCGAGAGGACGGGTTATCACTACTGTTTTCGACCATAATTCCGTGCTGAGAACGTTGAAAAGAATGGAAATCGAAGGAAAAATAAAACTCGTAATCGTCGCGCCCGACGAAAACGGGTTCGTCGAACCTCTGAAAAAATCGCTCACGCCGGACACTTCTATGGTCGTTGCTACTGCAAGAAGCAACGTAAACGGCAAAGCGACGGACGTGGAAAAACTCGCGGCGACCGTGAAGAGATATTCGTCGGCAAAATTTTTTATGGACGCGGCGCAGAGCGCGGGACACGACGACTACGACTACGAAAACGTCGATATGCTCGCTTCGAGCGGACACAAGGGTTTGCTCGGTCCGCAAGGTACGGGTTTTCTGCTGTGCCGAAACGGAATCGAGCCGAAGCCGATAATAACGGGAGGGACGGGAACGTCGGGAAACAGACTGGAAATCCCTCTTGAGATTCCCGAAGGGCTTGAAGCGGGAACCCTTAACGCGTCGGGAATAATCGCGCTCGGAAAGGGAATCGACTACGCTTTTGCAAACAGAGAAAGGATAAACGCGAAAATCAACGGTTTGTGCAGGACGTTTACGGAGGGGCTGAAGAAGATTGAAAACGTGGAAGTTTATCCCTGCGACGGCGGTATAGCGCTGTGCAACGTTAAGGGCAGTGACAGCGAGTCCGTAGCCGACGAATTGTCGGCGGAATACGGAATATGCGTGCGTGGAGGAATTCATTGCGCGCCGTTGATGCACGGGTATTTAGGTACGGAAAACCGCGGCGCGGTGAGGTTCTCTTTCGGAAACAACAACACGGTTGCGCACGTTTTTGCGGCGCTCGTCGCGCTTAAAAAAATCGCACGAAAAAAAGCGTAGCGGAATATAATGTACGGCGGAGGGAATTATGGACGTAGGCGAATATATGAGACGCAAGCAAAGGGAATCCGAAAGAGCGGAGCATACGAAAAAAGAGCGTGAAAAAGTGCGTTCCGATATGAGCGCGACCGAGGCTATCGACAAATACTCGTCGATGAGCGAAGAGCAACTTATGCAGGAACTTTTCCGCGTGGGAAGCGTTTCGAGCGGAAACGTATCGGCGGACGAACTTGACGGTTTCTACGGAAAAGTAAAAGCGTTTCTTACGCCCGAACAGTCCGCAAGGATGAAAGAACTTATTTCTCAGTTGAAAAGGCAGTGAGGTCAGTATGAACGCCAATCTTATGATGTTATTGCCGTTGTTGCTTGCAAAAAACGGCGGCGCGGGCGGCTTTTCGCCGGATATGATGATGAAAATGTTTCAGGGCGCGGGCGGCAGCGGAGCGGGAAACGACGGAGTAAATCCCATGGTGGCGATGCTTATGTCGTTAATGGGCGGAAACCGCGCGGCTAAACCCAAGGAAAACCCCGAAACGAACAAAACGCCCGCGACGGATCCGAGCGAAATTTTCGGTAAAGACGTTATGAATATGCTGAAAATTTTTATGGAACTGAACGCGAGGAAAGGCAAAGATCAATCGGGTTCCGTGTAAAAATCGGGGATATAATCCGTTTTTGCCGAAGAAAGTTCCTGAACGAAACATTTATCCACGCCCGATGCGAACAGTTTTTTCATAACGATTTTGTATTCGAGCGGAGTAAGAGTTCTGGAGATCGTCGATTTGTACGACGGTACGAACTGCGACATTACGCTCAGATACGCGTCGTTTTTGTATTTTTCCGCGAAGTAATCGATTACGCCGAAAGTGTTTTCAAGATTGCCGGGAAGAACGAGGTGTCTTACTATCACGCCCTGTTTCATTAGTTCTCCGTCGAAAACCAAGGGTTTGCTTTTAACCATTACGTCGAGTGATTTTTTGCAGTTTTCCACGTAGTCCGCGCGCTTGGAGTATTTTTTCGCAACGGTATCGGACGAATATTTCATATCCGTCAGGAATACGTCGACGTAAGGGATAAGTTCGCGTATAACGCCGTCGAGTTCGTATCCCGAAGTGTTGTAAACTATCGGAACGGACGGGCGGTAGATGTCGAGAGCGAGACGGATTTTATCGGAAAAATGCGTGGGCGTGACGAAGTTGATATTGTGCACGCCTTTTTCTTCGAGTTTTTTCATTTCGTCGGCAAGCATAGACGGAGTCATCGTCTTTCCGACGTAGGACTTGCTGATATCGTGGTTCTGGCAAAATTCGCAGTCGAGAGAACAACCGCTGAAAAAAATCGTTCCGCTTCCCTTCGTTCCGCTTATCGGCGGTTCTTCGTAAAAATGCGGAGCGATCCGACATACCTTCATTTCGCTTTTTGCGCGGCAGGCTCCTGCGCCGACTTCTCTGTCTGCTCCGCAACGCCTCGGACACAGAAAGCAGGGCGACGACATTACGCGTTTACCTCGGGTTCGGGGTCCGAAACGACGTTTTCCGATACCTTTTCCGTTGGATTTTCTTTTGTTTGTGCGGAAGAATTTTCCGCAGCGTCGTCGGTTTTCCGATTAGCCGAAGACTCCGGTTCTTCGCCGACGGGAGGACGGGTTATGCCTAAACTTACGCCGAGTACGTCGTCTACCGGGAGGGAGAACGCGATGCCTTTTCCCTGAGTGTTCAGACCTGCGGATTTGCATATCGCGCTCATAATATCGTTACGCTTTTCTTTGGGCGTAAGAATGAGAATGATTTCTTTTTCCTGTGAAATCGTCAGCCCGAAGAGTTTTTCGACTTCCTTTGCGCCCGTGCCGCGTGCCGTGATAATCGTGCCTCCCGTCGCGCCGCTTTGCCTTGCGCTGTCCATTGCGAGGTCGGAAAAACCGCGGTTCAGTATGGTAAAAATGAGTTCGTATTTATTGTCCATAATTTTACTCCTTGTCGCCCGAAAGAATTTGCAGGGTTGCCGGTCCGCCTACCGCGGACATAGGTATGGTAAAGGATATTCCGCCGCCGGGTTTGCGGAAGTCGAATCGGTATTCGAGGTCGGAATAGATTTTTTCTATGGAATCGGGGTTTACCGCGGCGAAAACCACGCCTTTTTCGCTTTCGCCGAGCCCGAACATATTGAGTATGGAATTGTTTGCCGTTCCACGACCGTAGCAGACGTGCGCGAACGACGCGCCCTGCGCAGAGGCGGTTTCCGCTACTTTATCCACGTCTTTTCTGTCGACGATTATTACGAGAAGTTTAAGTCCTTTCACGATTCCTCCATATAATCGAATTCAATAATTTCGCCTTCGCGCGCAAGCAGTTCGGCGTTGCGGCGTTTGAGAAGCGCGGCTTTTTTGTCGTTCTTAATCTTGTAAATCAGTCCGAGTATCTGCAGAACGATAAGAGGGACGAGCGCGACCGTGCCTATCGTGCCGAAGGCGTCCGAAAGTATATCTCCTCCGAGAGCGTCGCATGCGCCCATAGCGAACGGCAGAAGGAACGTGGCGGTCATGGGGCCGCTTGCCACGCCGCCCGAGTCGAACGCGATACCCGTGAATATTTTAGGTACGAAAAACGAGAGGATAATCGCTATGAAGTAGCCGGGCAATATTATATACAGCATACTTATGCCCGTGGCAACCCTGAGCATCGACGCGCCTACGGCCAACGACATCGAAAACATCAGAACGAGAAACATCGTCTTACGGGAAATCATACTTCCCGTTATTTCTTCGACCTGTTTGTTGAGGATATGTATGGCGGGTTCGGCAAGAACGATAAACGCGCCTACCACCATTCCGATGGGTATGATCAGATAGCGGTTGACTTCCGCAACTTTTCCGCCGATATAAGTTCCCGTAGCCATAAAACCTACGTTGACGCCCGTAAGGAAAAGCGTGAGACCGATATAAGTATAAAGAATACCTATAAGGATGCGGACGAGTCGTTTTGAGGGCAGTTTTATGAAAAATACCTGCATAATCAGGAAAAACGCCGTAATGGGAGCAAGCGCGATACCGACTTCTTTAAGGTATACGGGCAACGCTTTGAGGTAGGCGAGGAAAATATCGCCTGCGGAGTTCATTTCGGTAAGCACCGTAAGTTCGGCGTAACTTTCGGTTTTCATAATCAGCGAAAGAATGAGAATAACGGCTATCGGACCTATGGAACATATGCCTATCGTGCCGAAACTGTTTTCCTGCGATTTCGAACCGCCGATAACCGCGCTTATACCTGCGGACAGAGTCATTATAAACGGTACGGTTATCGGACCCGTCGTAACGCCGCCCGAGTCGAAAGCGAGAGGGATTATCGATTTATCCACGAAAATAAGCAGAACGAAGGTGAGCCCGTAAAAGATTGCGAGAACCACGTTCAGGTTTATGCGGAGAATCATTCGCAGCATAGCGATTATCATAAAGATACCCACGCCGAGGGAAACGGTGAGAATGAGAACTTTGCTGTCTATGGAAACCTGTCCTGCGAGAACCGTGAGGTCGGGTTCGGCGATGGTGACGAAACAACCGATTAAAAAAACCGCAAGCAAAAGTATTACGACGTTTTTCGTGTGGCTTATTTTGTAACCGATATGTTCGCCGATGGGTTCGATTGCCGCGTCTACGCCGAGGGAATACAACGCCGTGCCGGTAACGAGAAGAACCGCGCCGACGATAAACGAGCCGAAAGAATATTTATCCATCGGACTGATTGCGAAGTTGAGAATTACGATTATCAAAGTTATGGGAAAAACGGAAAAACACGCTTCCTTTAACTTCTTCAGAAACACCCTATTCATAACTATTAAAGATTATATTAGCATTAAAAAAATAAAAACTCAAATAAAAAAAGATTTTTCCGTAAATTTCGTCGCAAAATTGCGCAAAGGTCTTCCGGCTCGGGTTAATCCGAAATAAAAAGGGAATAAAAAATGCGTTAAAGGGTTTTTTCGATTGAAAAAAAAATCCGTTTATGGTAAAATAATCGACGTATGAAAAACGGAGGTTGACGCACATATGTACGACGTATTGATTATCGGCGCCCGCGGGAATATTTACCGCGCTTGAACTTATAAAAAACAAAAGCGATAAAAAAATAGCCATTCTCGATCAGGGCAAACTCATAGATAAAAGAAGTTGTCCGAAAAACGTTACGGGAAAATGCGTGCATTGTCAGCCGACCTGCAACATTACTTCCGGTTTCGCGGGCGCGGGCGCGTTCAGCGACGGCAAACTCTCTTTGAGTTACGAAGTCGGAGGAGACCTGCCCGAACTTATCGGGGAAAAATACGCCCAGGAAATCATCGATTACGCCGACGGAATTTATCTTGAATTCGGCGCGGATAAACATATAGAGGGAATAGAAAACACAGACGAAATCAAAAATATCAGACTTAAAGCGATTCAGGCGGACCTGAAACTCGTCGATTGTCCTATAAGACACCTCGGCACGGAAAAGGCTCACGACCTTTATCTTCGTTTGCAGAATTATCTCGTCGATAACGGCGTGGAACTCTATCCGCTCAGCGAC
>JBJETX010000218.1:0-2162 GCA_051883535.1 Christensenellales bacterium
GAAAAACCGAGGGGCAGATAGACGACCTGCTCGGAGAGATAGACGCCACGGTGAAAAGGGGCGGACGCGTTCTCGTAACCACGCTTACCAAGAAGATGAGCGAAAGTCTTACGGCGTATCTGACCGAACACGGTGTGAAAGCGACTTATATGCACAGCGAAATAGAATCGCTGGAAAGAATATCCATAATAAACGCTTTGTGGCGCGGAGAAACAGACGTTATCGTAGGGATAAATCTTTTGCGCGAAGGGTTGGACATTCCCGAAGTTATGCTCGTTGCGATACTCGACGCGGACAAAGAGGGCTTTCTGCGTTCGCGTTCCGCCATTATACAGACGGTAGGCAGAGCGGCGCGTAACGCGGAAGCGAGGGTTATTCTCTACGCCGACGTCATTACGCAGAGTATGCAGAGCGCGATCGAAGAGACCGACAGGAGAAGAAAGTATCAGAAAGAATATAACGAAGTGCACGGAATCGTTCCGAAAACGGTCATCAAAGAGATAAAGAACAGTATTATCATTACCGAAAAAGCGAAGCCCGAGCATAAAAAGATGACGGTAAGCGAGGTAAACAGGGAAATCGAGCGGCTTAAAGGCTTGATGAAAGTCGCAAGCGCGCAACTCGATTTCGAGTCTTGCATAACGCTCAGAGATCAGATAGCGGAACTTAAACAATTACTGAAAAAATAACTTTACCGAGGAAAAAATAAATAATATGAACGACATTATCATAAGAGGAGCGAGACAAAACAACCTCAAAAACATAGATCTGACTTTGCCGAGGGAAAAACTCATCGTCTTTACGGGACTGAGCGGAAGCGGAAAATCAAGTCTTGCGTTCGACACGATTTTTGCCGAAGGGCAGAGACGGTACGTCGAGAGCCTGTCGAGTTACGCGCGGCAGTTTCTCGGGCAGATGGATAAACCCGACGTGGAAAGCATAGAAGGGCTAAGCCCGGCTATCAGTATCGATCAGAAAACCACTTCGCAGAATCCGCGTTCGACGGTGGGAACGGTGACGGAAATTTACGACTATATGAGGTTGCTGTTCGCCCGTATAGGCGTTCCGCATTGTCCCGAATGCGGCAGAGAAATAAAGAGCATAAGCGTCGATCAGATTGTCGACAAAGTTATGCTTATGGACGACAGAACGAAATTTATGGTGCTTGCGCCCATAGTCCGCGACCGTAAAGGAGAGTACGTCAAACAACTGGAAAACCTCAAAAAGAACGGATACGCGCGCGTTAAAATCGACGGAGAAATCTTTTCTCTCGACGACGAAATCAAACTCGATAAAAACCGCAAACACAATATATCCGTAGTCGTCGACAGGCTGGTAATCAAAGACGATATTCGCAGAAGGCTGACGGACAGCGTGGAAAACGCGCTCAAACTTGCCGACGGACTGGTGATTATCGAAAACGTAGACCTTAAGGAGGAAGAACTTTTTTCCACGCTCAACGCCTGTCCCGAATGCGGAATTACCGTCGGCGAAATAACGCCGCGTCTTTTCAGTTTCAACGCTCCGGCAGGGGCGTGTCCAGAATGTACCGGACTCGGATTCAAGAGTGAAATCGACCTCGATAAACTCATTCCCGACAAATCTCTCTCCATAGAAGACGGCGCGATTAAATGCACGGGTTGGAATCTCGACGCGGGCAAAATGGCGCAGATGAAATTCCGCGCGCTTGCAAGGCGTTACGGTTTTTCCCTGACCACGCCGTATGAAAAACTGCCCGAACAGATTAAAAATATCCTTCTCTACGGCACGCAGGGCGAAACGATAGAGTTCGAGGCGAATACTCGCAATTTTTCTATGAAGTACGACGGCTATTACGAAGGAGTAGTCAACAACCTGTCGAGGAGATACAGGGAGAGCGCGTCCGAGGCGGCAAGGGCGGATATAGAAAAACTTATGACCGCACGTCCGTGCGAAGCGTGCGGCGGGAAGAGACTGAAAAAGAGCGTTCTCGCCATTACCGTAGGCGGAAGGAACATAAGCGAAGTGTGCGATATGCCGATGGAACGCCTGCAAGGGTTTTTCGACGGATTAAGGCTTACTCTCAGGGAAAAAACCGTTGCCGAACCGATACTGAAAGAAATCAGGGAAAGAATAAGGTTTTTGACGGACGTGGGGCTGAATTATCTTACTTTATCACGTTC
>JBJETX010000219.1:0-2160 GCA_051883535.1 Christensenellales bacterium
CGTGCTGAAAGGTAAATACGAATTGAAAGAAATCGTCTCGAAAACGCAGGACGAACCGTTGAGAGCGGTTTACTTCGGAAATTACAGCGAAAACGACGATCCGTACGTTATTCTGACGCAATTTACGGACGAAAAAGGAACGGAATGTATAAGAGTAAGGAACGAACTTTTGTTCCTCGACGCAGTCGCTTCCGTCAAGCCGCCCGTATTGAAAGAAGCGGAATAATTACGTTTTATCCGATGATAATGAAACCGCGCTACTCTTGTTTCGGTGACGCGGTTTTTTTTTTCTTATTTTTTTCCTTTGAATAGAGATAAAAATAACAGTCAGTAGTCGGTTAATCCGAGCAGATAATCGGCAGAAACGTTAAAAGTTTTGGAAATAACGAAAATCGCCTCCGCAGTCGGTTGCCGTTCGGATTTAAGCCAATAAGTAACGCAAGCCTGCGAAACGTGCACGGCGGAAGCAAACTGTTTTTGCGTAATTTGCTCGTTTCTGATGAGTTCGCTTAACCTTTCGCTGAATTTGTTTTCCATAAATATTATGATAAACTATCGTGAATTTTATATACTGAAATTCACATTAGGTAATTGACAAACAGCCTTTCAGTGCCGTATAATTAACAATAGTTAATATTTTTTCAAAATAAAATTTGGTCGGAGGGCTGTAAAATGAATAGAAAACGCGGAATTACGTTGTTTATAGCGGTTGTTTTGACGTTATGCGCGATAGCGTGTTGCGGCTATTCGTGCAGTAAACCGACGGATAAGAACTTTTCGGGGCAGACTTTTACCGTAACGTACGACACAATGACCGAAAACGGCACGGAAATCGTAACGGTGCAAGGTGGTGAAACTATATCGGAACCGTTTATGCCTACGAGAGACGGATATATTTTCGGGGGATGGTATCTCGACGAATCTTTGACAGTTGCTTGCAGCGTAGCCACGCTTTCTGTGACGGAAAATATAACGCTTTACGCAAAATGGATCGCTTCTACGATAAAACTCGAAACAAATTTTTACGAAGCGGGAACGGTCGTCGGGCAAGAAGTCACGAAAAGCGGAAAAAAATACATACGCGCGACCGCGACTAATAATCCCGGGTATACGTTCGTCGGGTGGTATAAAGGAAGTACGAAAGTGGACGCGACGACGAGTTTCGTATACGATTTCGAACTTACGAGTACGGAAACTACTTATACGGCCACTTGGATAAAATGTCCGATAACTCTCGAAAAGACGATTGACGAAGGCGGAAGCGTAGCGGGACTTTCTCAAACCGCATTGGGAAAAAGCGCAACGATAACGGCAACGCCGAACTCGGGATATACGTTCAAAGGCTGGTATGATAACGGTACGCGTTTAACTACAAATCAAAGTTACAGTTTTACCGTTTCTTCAACGGCAAAAACCTACACGGCAAAATTCATTAAAACGGGGACAACGGAATATACGTCGGAAAAATACTTTACCGCAGTATATAAAGCGGAAGGCGGAACGGGAGACGGTTCTGTTACCGTAAGAGGTGGAACCAAACTCAAAGAACCGCCTACGCCCGTAAAAAGCGGGTACGTTTTCGGCGGGTGGTATACCAACTTAAATTATGCCGAAGCAAATAAATGGAATTTTAACAACGTGGTAACGTCGAACGTTAATCTGTATGCAAAGTGGTTCGCATCTACTATTACTTTTCAAGCAAATCCGAGTGCAGGAGGAACGCTGAATTGTACAAAAATTACCGAGAGTAATGTGGAAAAATACCAAGCCGTTGCCACGACGGAAACTGGATATGTCTTTTTGGGATGGTATAGGGGTACAAGTCTTATAAGTTCGACTAAAACCTATAAATTCAACGCGAATAGCGAATACGTCGTTACCGCCAAATTTACGAAATGCACGTCTCATACGCCGGACGCGAATTGCATATGTACGAAGTGCGGAGCGGAGTATCATTCTTCAAAAGTCGCGTCATCGGGTTTTTGCAGACATGATAATTACTTATATTTCGGGTCGTATCCGCAAAGCAGAGTGACGGACGAAACGATTATAAGCGCGCTTAATTCAGCCGCGGGAGCAAAACCTACGAGTGAGAATAATCAAGGGTGGACGGCGTACGGATATTACGGCGGTACTGGTAATTATATGTGGTATATAGAT
>JBJETX010000220.1:0-2148 GCA_051883535.1 Christensenellales bacterium
CGTTTTCCGCAAGCGATACACTCCCTGCGGCGACGAATGGAACTTCCGTCCTCGCTTACGCGCGAATCAACGACTTTGCTGTCCATATTACCGCAAAAAATACACTTCATTTTAACCTCCGTCGTTTTTCACAACACCGAAAAAGTTTGACCGAGAATTTTGCTCGAGACGAGTTCCGGCGCTCCTTCCGAATAACAAATCAAACGTTTGTTTATATTATAAACAATGAAATCAGCGTTGTAAAGAACTTTATCCGCCGTAAAAGAACCTTTTTCGGTTCTGAATTTCCTTTATCTCTTTTTACGCTCTAATAAACGTGATTTTTATCCGACGTCGACGCCCAATCGTTTATCTGCAAGGCGGTATTCCGGGCGGAGAAGGATTATTGTTAAGATCGACGAGGATAACGTCGTCCCCTATCTTGAGAACACAGTGGAACGGTATAAACAAACTGTCGGACCCCGTAAGATTTTTTATAAATTTTTTCTCTCCGGGCACTATAAGTCCTACGAGTTGTCCCCGTTCGTTAAAAGCGGCGTCGGTAATTCGCCCGAGTTTCTTACCGTCCGCCACGTTCACAACCTCTTTTTCGCGCAGTTCGCAAAAAGTATATTCGACATTGCTCATATTATATATTATTCCGCAATGCCGTCTTATATGCTAAAATGCCGCTTTCAACTGTTTTATCGCGCTGTTTTCCAACCTGCTTACCTGCGCCTGACTCATATTAAGTTCCTGTGATATTTCCGTCTGCGTTTTCCCCTGAAAATAGCGCATTTTTATCACCTGTTTTTCTCTGTCGGGTAGTCTGTCTATTCCCTCGCGCAAAGTAATTTTATTCATTTTGTCTTCTTCGCTTTCGGGATCGCTTATCTGATCGACGACGAGCATTCCTTCTTCTCCGTCGCTGTATACCGAATCGTAAATGGAAACGGGGTCGCTAATTGCGTCCAACGCGCCTACGACTTCCGCATACGGAACGCAAATCTCCGCGGCGATTTCCGCAAGACTTACCTCGTTCGTCGCCGTACTTTCGAGGCGTTCTCTCGCGCTCATTGCTCTGTAGGCGATATCCCTTATTCCTCTGCCTACTTTGAGCGCTGTGCTTTCTCTTATATATCTGCGCATTTCTCCGAGAATCATCGGTACGGCGTACGTGGAAAAACGCACGTTGAGATTTACGTTGAAGTTATCCAATGCCTTCATCAGTCCGAGTATTCCGACCTGAAACAAATCGTCCGCGCTGACTTTATCCGTCCTGAACCTCTGCACCATACTCAGTACGAGTCTCATATTCCCTTCTATGAACTTATCTTTCAGTTGAGTTCCCCCTTTCTTAATCCGTAAAAGCATATCCTCTATTTCTTTTGAAGAGTATTTCGGCAAATCGGTCGTAGAAAGACCGGTTATTACCACTTTCTGAGCCATAAAACAGCCCTCCTTATGTAGTAATAACCGTCAAAAAATATTCCGCCTTCTTACGATAGTATTTTCACAACAAAAATTTTTATTCGCATTTTGCAAACTCTTTTTTTAACTTGGAAAGTATTTTCTTTTCGAGTCTGCTGATATAAGATTGCGATATGTTCATCATATCCGCGATTTCTTTCTGCGTTTTTTCTTCTATGCCGTACAGACCGTAACGCATTCCTACGATCGCCTTGTCCCGATCGTTTAACTTATCGAATAATTCCCTTAAAATATCGCCTTCCACCCTGCTTTCCGCGTCACGGTAAATCATATCGTTATCCGTTCCGAGTATATCGCTGAGCACGAGTTGGTTTCCTTCCCAATCGACGTTGAGAGGCTCGTCGAGACTGACTTCCGCTTTTATTTTCACCATCTTTCTCAGATACATCAGAATCTCGTTTTCTATACATCTCGAGGCGAACGTCGCAAGTTTTATTTTTTTCTCGCTGTTATAGTTCTTCACCGCTTTAATCAGTCCAAGCGTGCCTACGGATATTAGTTCCTCGATATCTATCCCCGTATTGTCGAACCTCTTCGCTATATATACCACAAGACGGAGATTATGTTCGATCAATTTGTTTTTCGCGTTCTCGTCACCTTTTTCCAACGCCGCAATCGCTTCGGCTTCCTCCGCTTCGCCAAGCGGACTCGGAAGGGATACTATATAATCGCATCTGT
>JBJETX010000221.1:0-2143 GCA_051883535.1 Christensenellales bacterium
GTACGAAATGACGGATTATCCGTTGCACGTAGGACTTACCGAAGCGGGGACGATGAAAAGCGGAATGATTAAATCCGCCGTCGCTATCGGAAGTCTTCTGCTCGACGGCATAGGCGACACGGTAAGGGTAAGCCTCGCTACAGATCCCGTCAGAGAAGTATATGCGGCGAAGAAAATCCTTCGAGCCGTGGGACTTGACAAAAACTACGTGGAAGTCATCGCTTGTCCTACCTGCGCGAGAACCTGCATAGACGTGACGGGTTTGTCGGAAAAGCTCGAAGAAATGACGGAAAACGTAACCGTTCCGATGAAAATAGCCGTTATGGGATGTACCGTAAACGGCATCGGAGAATCCAAGGGCGCGGATTTCGGCGTTGCGGGCGGTAAAGACAAAAGCGTTATTTTCAAAAACGGCGTTATAATGAAAACCGTACCGAATTCCGATATTGAAAGGGCAATCAACGAACTTGTGGCGGAGAGAATAAATGACAAATGAGTTTTTTACGGAATTAACCGACAGACTTAATCCCGAAGAGAGGATTTTCAAATTCAGATCCGCCGAACTTGACGGTTGCACGCTTACGGTCGATTTACTCGTAAGAAGTACGGATTACGATAAATTCCTCGACGACAGACTGAAAAACAAAGTGCGCGAAACGGCGCGCTCTCTTTTGCCTGACGATATCGAAACGAAAATACGTTTTTTTAAGGCGTTTGCAGACGAGAGTTCGGTAATCAATAAAATAATCGAATACGTATTCAAAGAACACAAATCGGTTTATCCGATTTTTGCCGCCGCAAAATACGTTTTCGAGTCGGAGGGAGATATCTGCACCGTAAGCGTTACGCTTGAAAAATACGTCTGCGAATACGTAAGGGGAATAAACCTCGCGCGGGAAATACACGATTATCTCGACGGGGAGTTCATCGAAGAAGTGGAAATCGCCTTCGTGGAAATTCCCAATACGGAGACCGAAGAAGTTCTGCCCGAAAAGTTTTACGTATCGACGACGAGAGTGGTAGACGCGAAAATCGTCAAGGCGTACGGTAAATCGCCGCAACCCAACCCGAAATACATATGCGACGTAGAAGAAAAGGCGAGAGAAGATAACTCCGTAACGGTTTGCGGCGTAATAAGCGATATAAACAGTCGTAAAATCGTAAAAAAAGACGCAAAAGGACGGGAAAACGAAAAAGAGTTGTTTACGTTTCTGGTCAGCGACACGACCGCGTCGCTCAGATGCAAGTTTTTTGCAAGAGAGCGCAAGGACTTTTTGTGGAGCGACGTAATCTGCGATAATAAAAAAGTCGTACTCGAAGGCTCTTACATACACGATTCTTTCGACAACAGGTTCTGCCTGATGGTAAATGCGATAGCGGAAGCGGAAATCGACTTTAATACGATAGATAAAAAAAGCAACTACAATATCGACTACGGCAGGTATATGTACGTTGTACCCGAACCGTATAACGACGTGGCGCAGAACTATATGTTCGATACGGATACGCCCGATCCAGACGCGCTTAAAGGGACGACTTACGTCGCTTTCGACCTCGAAACGACGGGATTGAACGTGGAGAGCGACGAAATAATAGAAATCGCGGCGATTAAAATCGTGGACGGACAGTTTACCGAAAAGTTTTCCACTTTCGTAAAACCGTCGCATCCGATACCGAAGCGGATAACGGAAATCACGGGAATCAACGACGAAACCGTCGCTTCGTCGCCCTCGGCAGGGGAGGTTATACCCGACTTTTACCGTTTTGCCAAAGGTTGTACGCTCGTCGGGCATAATATCGGCTCGTTCGATATTCCTTTGCTGAACTCGCAGGCGGCGAAGTGTAAATACGAATTCAACAATACGTTTATAGATACTCTCTCGCTTGCAAGAGGTAAACTCAGGTTGTCAAAGTATAAACTCGCCGACGTTTGCGAAGCCCTGAACGTTCCGCTTATCGGCGCGCACAGAGCGATAAACGACGTGGCCGCTAACGCGAAGGCGTTTCTGAAACTCATAAATAAGTAATGATTTTCTGAAAAACGCTGGACATTACGGGAATAATATGTTAATATAAAATAAACTTGATAGATTCTTTCTGGAAAGTGGTCGGATTCGACCACTTTCTTGTTTAAAGAGCATAA
>JBJETX010000222.1:0-9268 GCA_051883535.1 Christensenellales bacterium
CTTCGTCGGCGGTAAGATAGGAAACTTCGTCGGTTACGACGTGCGTTTCTTTGTCTACTCTGCGGTACGGCGCTTCGATAAAGCCGTACTCGTTGATTTTCGCATAAGAACTGAGCGACGTGATAAGTCCGATGTTCTGACCTTCAGGCGTCTCGATAGGACACATTCTGCCGTAATGCGAGTGGTGAACGTCACGAACTTCGAAGCCCGCGCGGTCACGGTTAAGTCCTCCGGGTCCGAGAGCGGAAAGTTTACGCTTATGCGTAAGTTCGGCAATCGGGTTGGGCTGGTCCATAAACTGGGACAACTGGCTGCTGCCGAAAAATTCTCTTATCGCGCTGGATACGGGACGGATATTGATGAGCGACTGAGGAGTAACCTCGGAAGGATCCTGAACGATGCTCATTCTCTCTTTTACCACTCTTTCAAGTCTCGCAATACCGATACGGAACTGATTGTGCAGGAGTTCGCCGACCGAACGCACTCTTCTGTTGGAGAGGTGGTCGATGTCGTCTACCTGATAGAAACCGTAGCGCATCGAAAGATTGTAGTTGATCGAAGCGACGATATCGTCGAGCGTAATGTGATTTACCACGAGTTCGTCTTTAACCGCGACGATCGCCGCTTTGAGCGCGGCTTCGTCGTCGCCGTACGTTTCGAGCAAGGGCAGCAACGCGGGATAATAAACTTTTTCTTTAATCCCGATTTCCTTGGGGTCGAAAGACACGAACGCTCCGAGATCGACCACGTTGTTACCGATGATTTTGAATTCTTTGTCGCCTTCCGCCGCGTCGTCTTTTTCGGTGGAAACGTAAACGACGTTAATTCCCGCGTTCTGAATCGCTTTCGCTTTTACGTCGTCGATATATTCGCCCGCTTCGGCTATGATTTCGCCGTCGGGAGAAAGCGCGTCGCGCGAAAGAGTTCTTCCGAAAATTCTCGACTCAATGGAAAGTTTTTTATTGTATTTGTATCTGCCGACGTGATGAATGTCGTATCTTCTGGAATCGTAGAACGTGTTTCTGATGAGGATTTCCACGCCGTTGTCTGTAGGCGTTTCGCCCGGTTTCATACGACGGTACAGTTCGTATTTTGCGAGTTGCATCGTATTGATATCCGCGTCTTTCTTCGCCGTCTCGACAATCATCGGGTCGTTGTCGAACAGTTCGAAAAGTTCTTCGTTGGTGCCGTAGCCGAGCGCGCGCAAAAGTACGGTAGCGGTTATTTTACGGTTTTTGTCAACTCTGACAGAAAGCACGTTGGACGCGTCCTGTTCGAATTCGAGCCACGCGCCTCTCGTGGGGATAACCGTGGTATTGTAACGCATAACGCCGTTTTTATCGGGAACGCCGACCGTGTAAACGCCGGGGCTTCTGACGAGTTGGCTTACCACGACTCTTTCCGCGCCGTTAATAATAAACGTACCTTTGTCGGTCATCTTCGGGATATCTCCCATAAAGATGTTCTTTTCCTGCATAACGCCCGTATCCTTAAACGTCAGTCTCACGGTAACGTGAAGAGGGAACGTATAGGTAGCGTCTCTTTCTTTACATTCGTCGATTGTGTACTTGCAGGGACCGTCCGTGGTATGGTTGAGGAATTCGAGTTCAAACTTTCCGCTGTAATCGGTAATCGGCGAAAAATCTTCGAAAACTTCCCTTATTCCGTCGCGGACGAACGCGTCGTAAGATTCTTTCTGAACCTCAATGAGATAAGGCATATCGAGGATAGGCTTAATCTTTGAAAACGTCCATCTTTCGGTTTTGCCGCACATAATCTTGTGAATTCTTTGAGACATCGCATAGCTCCTTATAAAATATTTCTTAAAACACGCTTTTTCTTCGCAAAAAGTTAAGTTTTATGCCAAATTTCGCAAGTATCCCCAATCCCCGAAGGTTCCTTTATCGGGGGTTAGGGCATAATTATGCATAATATTTAAGCATTGTAGCATTATACACTACGCGTCAAGCGAAAGTCAAACATTTTTAACATAAATATAAACTTTTTTCGCATTTACTTCCTGTAAAGGCATTCCGGCGGAGCCCGCGTCTTAACGTTTTTCCCTGCCCTACGCGTTTTTTTACGCGGGGCGACAAGCCGCCGCGGTACGCTCCGCCCGAGAACGCAAAAAAAATACGGAAAACGATTCGTTCTCCGTATTCTTTTTCAAAACCGTTATGTCCGGCTGTGCGTTTTAGATATGAGCCGGAACGTCTATAACCACGTCGCTCAGCGGGAACGTACAGCAAGGATGCACGTAACCGTATTTCAGGTCCGCCATTCTTCTTCCGTCTACCGACTTCGGAACGTATACTTCGCCCGAAACGAGTTTGGAGTGGCAATATCCGCAGATACCGCTGCGGCACATTGCGGGAGCGGCGATGCCTGCGTGTTCGATTGCGTTAAGAAGCGTCGTTTCCGCAGGACAGTCGACAACCGTCTTCTCTCCGCGAATAATTACCGTAAGTTTGAATACGCTGTCTTTCTTTTCCTGCGGATAATCCGCGTTCTTGGACGGATTTCTGTACTCTCCGAACACTTCGTGACGGATAAACTTTTTACGCAAACCGAGTTTCGCTATTTCGCCGTCGACAAAGTCGTACATAACCTGCGGTCCGCAGATGAAAATGGAATATTCCTCGTTTTCGGGAGCGTATTTGCGAATAAGGCTTTCGGTAATGAAACCGTGTTCGTATCCTTCCTTCTCTTCTCCGCTCAGAACGTGTACTACTTTTATCTTGTCGCACTTCGCCATAATCGCGTCGAACTCTTCTTTGAAGAGAATATCGTTTTCCGTTCTGCTTCCGAAAAGAAGGGTGAGTTTCGCGTCTTCGTCGCCGTCGGCGATTGCGTTGGCAAGAGACAGGAAAGGCGTGATACCGCTTCCTCCCGCGATACCTATGATTTGTTTCGCGTCGCGGAGCGGTTCGTAAGTAAATACGCCGTCCGGAGCGGAAACGTCCACTTTGTCGCCTACTTTCCAATTATCGAGAACGTAGTTGCTGACAAGTCCGTTCTTATCGCGTTTGATAGTCAGCGTATACTTTCCTTCCAAAGAGTTTTTCGGGGAAGAAGAAAGCGAATACGGACGGGAAACCTTGGCTTCGCCGATCTGTAAATTTACCGAAATATATTGTCCTGCGGAAAAATACGCAAGGCTCTTCGTGCCTTTTTCTTCGTCGGGTACGAACGTGAACGTTTTTACGTCCGCGCTGTGCTCTCTGATATCGGCGATTTTTACGTGCTGAATTTCGGGATGCAACGCCTTTGCAAGACGGTTAGGCAAATAACTGTCCAGACTCGGTACGTTCTTCGCGTCCGCGGCGTCGATTTTGCTTTGTCTTACCTGAGACATTTTGGTGAATTTAAGCGGATTTAATAATAACATTATTTATTACCTCCTTTCTCCTTGACTCTTTTAGCAACGGCTTTACCTGCGTTCATACCGGTGATAAGCGCGCAACTGTAACCGTCTCCGCGAGTTGCGTGACCGCCGCAATAAGTAAGACCGGGCGTTGAAAAGTCTTTCTTTTCTTCGCTGACCCTTATGATAACGTTATCCCAACCCGCAGTGTAGTATCCGTAAATGGTTCCTTCGGGAGTTCCGAGGTATCTTGCAAAAGTCACGGGCGTAGCGACGGAAATTTCTTCGATATGGCTCATTATGTCGATACCGAACGTTTCTTCCGCGTCTTTGATGTACTTCATAGCGATCTCGTTCTTATACTTCTTATAGGTCTGCGGAGTAAGGTCGCTCGGGATGTCCGATCCGAAAATCGGCATCGTGAAGAAGAGAGTGCTCGTGCCTTTAGGCGTGCAGTCGGGAATCGCAATATTCAGGCTGTTCAGAATATAAAGCGTACCGTCCTTTCTCTTTTCGTACTGTTCTCTCGCGCTCGGAGTCGTAGTAACGAAAACGGTATAGTCTTTCAGTCCGAGTTCTTCCACCGTGCAATCGAGTCCGATATAGATGGTAGCGACGGAAATACCGAACTTTCTTGCGTTCGCAAGACGAATCGTTCTTTCCGGAACCTTGCTGACGTCCGATCTGTTGATAACGTTGTTCGCTATTATGTTGGAAATGATTTCGTCGGCATAATACGTTTTTCCGCCGGCGACCACGCCTTTCATCGAACCGTCTTCTTTATACAGGAATTCCGTTACTTCGGTGTTGAAATAAATCTCTCCGCCGTTGTCGTAAATAACTTTGCAGAGCGCGCTCGACAATTCGTGCGAACGCATCGAAGGCATCGCCGCGCCGTCGTCGAGATACCCGAGTAACATATTCAGGAAGTGCATACAGTTGATCTCGTCGGTCGGAACGCCGAGGTATCCCCAATACGTATTGATGATATCCTGCGCTTTCTGGGGCATTCCGCACGCTTTCATAACTTCTTCAACGGAGTGCGAAGCCACTTTCATAAATTCCGCGTGCTTCGTTATCATTACTAAGCCGTTGGGCTTTCCTTTCATGGAAATGATATAATCCATAGCGGCGTCGATTTTTTCCTTCAGCGCAAAGAATTTTTTCAGACTCTTTCTGCTTCCGGGAACCGCTTTTTCCATACTTTCGATAAAGTTTTCGCGGCTGCCGCCTTTCATCGTATAATCGTACCCGTTTTCTCCTTTCAGAATAACTCTGAACGGGTTATACTCGTACCTCCAATCGATTTTCGCTCCAACTTCGTCGAAAACCTTATAAACCGTATCGGGTTTTTCTTCCGTACCTACGCTGCACAGTTCGTGCAAAGACGGCTCAAACTCGAATCTTCCCCGAACAAAACTTGTCGCGCATCCGCCGGGCAGATTGTGCTTTTCGAGAAGCAATACTTTCAACCCTTCGTGAGCGGCGTGTGCCGCAGCGGCAAGACCGCCGTTTCCGGCGCCGACTACTATAACGTCGTATTTCTTGTCCATTATTTGCCTCCTTTTTATTTTTCTCTTATTTTACGCGCATTTACGGAAAATGTCAACACCCTAAAAACTATAAACGACTGAATTTTTTCTCCGCTTTTGCCAATCGTCTTTCCCTTTATATTCCCGTAATATCCGCTCTGCGAAACGCGTATAAAACCGTATCCGTCCGCCCTCGTTTATTCGGGAAACGCTATTGACAAAAAAGAACTTTCCGTGGTATTATATGGACATATTTATTTTTAGGAGCGAACAAATGGAAGAACTCAAAGAAACGACTGTAGCCGAAAACGGCGAATCCGTAACCGAAAATGCGCCTGCGGAAGAAAACAAACATCCTTTTGCCGGGATGAAAGAACAGAAAGGACTCAAAGCGAAAATAAAGTATTTCTTTGACGTACTCGAAAAGTATCCCGACGTAAGACAGATGGTTATGTTTACGCTTTTCAGTATGCTGTGCGGTCTCTGTCAGATGGGTTCGCAGTTCCTGCTTCAATACACTCTCGTGTATATCCCCGATCTCGGTCCCGCGGCAGGAAAATTCCAATGGTTTATTTTCACCGGCGAAACGAGAGCGGAATTCATAGGCTTTCTCGTCGGAGCGGTCGTAGGTCAGGTTATGACTTACGTACTCAACAGAAAAAAGACTTTCCGCGCGACGAACAACCTTGCGCTTTCGGTTTCCCTTTACGTAATAGTAGCCGTAGGCATAACGCTCTTGCAGACGCTCATCCCCGGATGGGTCACCACGCCTTGCTTCGAAGCGTTCAGAAATTCGCATAACGGCGCGGAAGCGACCGGATTCGTAGCGTTTATGATTACCCTCACCGGTACCGCGGTAGGCGGAATAACCGCTCTCGTAACGAGTTTCCTCGGCAATAAATTTATCGTAATGCGCGATTGGGGCAAGAAAAAAACCGCGGCGGCAAGCGAAGCGGCGGCTTCCGATACTCCCGAGGAAAAATAATGCGACTCGATAAATACCTTAAAGTTGCGCGCATAATAAAAAGGCGCACGGTTGCAAACGAAGCGTGTTCCAAAGACCGCGTAAGCGTAAACGGCAAAGACGCCAAACCGTCCAAAGAAGTAAAGGTCGGCGACGTCGTAAGCGTGGGATTCGGCGACCGTAAGATCACGTTCCGCGTTCTCGAAGTTCCCGAAGGCAACGTCCCGAAAAACGGTAGCGGAATGCTGTATGAAATTATCGAATAAACTTAAGAAATCCGCCGCTTCACGGCGGTTTTCTTTTCGACGGACAGCGATAAGGAGGTAAAATGTTCGACGTAATCATAGCGGCAAACGGAAAAGGGTTAAGAGCGAAAACCGACAAACTCGCCGCCTGTTTAGGCGAATCGACGGTAATCTCGCGCACGGTAAACGCTTTCCGCGGAATCGACTGCGTAAATAAAATTATCGTCGTAACCGACTCCGACTACTCCGTCGGCGGCGCGATTACCGTCCGCGGCGGAGCCACCCGCGCGGAATCGGTAAAAAACGGACTTGCCGCGGCGGAAAGCGAATACGTCCTCATTCACGACGGCGCGCGCCCGTTCGTTACGCGCGACCTTATAATAAAAGTAATGTCGGACACGGTGACTTACGGTTCGTCCGTCCCCTTTCTCCCCGTTACGGACAGTCTCCGCGCGCTGAAAAACGGCGAAGCGGTAACCGTAGACAGAAACGATTACGTCGTTTTGCAAACCCCTCAGGGCTACGTCCGTAAAGAAATAATCGCGGCGTATAAAGACAGCGGCGACGCGCTCGCTTACGACGAGAGCGAACTGTACGCGCGCCGTTTCGGCTCGGTACACTTAACCGAAGGCGAATTCTCGAATAAAAAAATAACTTCTCCGTTCGACGTGCTCGGCTACAACATGCGCACGGGCGCGGGCTTCGACTCCCATAGGTATATCGATAACGGAAAACCCCTTACGCTTGGCGGAATACGCGTTCCTTTCGACAAAGGGGTAGAGGCGCACAGCGACGGAGACGCTGTAATTCACGCCGTTATGGACGCATTGCTGTCCGCCGCGGGAGAACGCGATATAGGAGTTTTATTCCCCGACGACGACCCGACCTACGAAAACGCCGACAGCGCGGTTCTGCTACTGAAAGTAAAAGAGATACTTGAAAAACGCAATATAGAAATCAACAACGTTTCGGTTACCGTCATAGCGCAGACTCCGAAACTCAAAGACTTTATTCCGCTTATGGCAAAACGAATGGAAGAAATCCTCTCTCTCAAACGCGGCGCGGTGTCGGTATCCGCCACGACGACGGAAAAAATGGGGATAATCGGAGACGGAAAAGCCGTAGCGTGTTTCGCCGTCGTATCCGTGTGCTGATTTTTTTATAAAACAAAAACCATCTTAACGACGCTTCCGTAAAGAGTGAGGGAAAAATGAGAACCAATAAAAATAAAATAGCGACCATTACACTGATAATTGTTCTGTTGTGTTTATCGACAAGGATGTTTTACGGGTGTTCTAAAAAAGATAAATATTATAAAACCGAATATTTCAGATATGATATTGGACACAGCAGCAAAGGCTATGACTACGTTTATATTATAGGATTAACCGAGGAAGGAACACAATTAAAAAATATAGTCATTCCGGAAGAAATCGATGGGATGCCGGTGAAAAATTACCGTGGATATTCACAAGCTCCTAACGTTAAAAAAATTATCGTTTCTTATAACGTAAGAACGATTAATTCATTTGGATTAGACGAAGGAAATCTTTTTGTATATGATTATTCAAATGAATTAAAAATACTATATGTTAATTGTGAACATATAAAAAGTGCTAATTTTGGGCTGGGAGGATATATTGCAACGAATGCTCAAGAAGGATATAGTAAATATTTGAAAGCCTATCATTTTGCAAACATACAATATCTTTATAATTATCCTGATTCTCCCAATAAAGATGTATTTTTTATTGATGATTTATCAGTCGGTGAGGAGTTGGAAATTCTTCCCGAAATACCCCAAAGAGTAGGATTTACTTTCATCGGTTGGTTTTCAGAGCCGGAATGCCAAAACAAGATCGAACTAAACGGATACGTCAAAACCGACGAAGAAATCGTCTATCTGTACGCAGGCTGGAAAGAGAATACAATTTGAAAGGGAAAGTAGAAAAATGAGGAATAAGAAAAATAAAATAGCGACCATTACACTGATAATTGTTTTGTTGTGTTTATCGACGGGGACGTTTTACGGATGTTTTAAAAAAGATAATGAGCTTAAAACCGAGTATTTCAGATATGATATTGTGTACAGCGGCAGAGATGGCAATTACTATGTTTATATTGTAGGATTAACCGAGGAAGGAGCACAATTAAAAAATATAGTCATTCCGGAAGAAATCGATGGGATGCCGGTGAAATATTTTCGAGGGAATTCATCAGCGCCTAACGTCAAAAAAATTATCGTATCTTATAACGTAAGAACGATTAATTCGATTGGCTTAAATAATAGAGGAAATTTTTTTGTATATGATTATCCTGACGGATTGAAAGTATTACATGTTAACTGTCAATATAATAGATGCACTTTGATGGGAGGAAGCTTTTATATAGCGAGCGCGGCGTTGGAAAGTTTTCAAAAAAACATGGCAAATCCTGGAGCAGCGTATTCCATTGCCAATATGCAATATTTGTTTAATTATGATGATTCACAGAATGATGGAGTGTTCTTCATAGACGATTTGGATGCAGGAGAAGAACTGGAAATCATCCCAACTACACCTAAACGAGACGGGTATACGTTTATCGGTTGGTTTTCGGAGCCGGAATGCCAAAACAAGATCGAACTAAACGGATACGTCAAAACCGACGAAGAAATCGTCTATCTGTACGCAGGCTGGAAAGAGAATACAATTTGAAAGGGAAAGTAGAAAAATGAGGAACAAGAAAAATAAAATCTTTACTATTTTACTGGCAGGCACACTTCTATTTTCATTAATATGGATAATGGTCGGTTGTTATCCTAAAGAAAAGATATATGAGACGGAAACATTCAGATATCAAATATTTGAATCAGAGGGTGAAAAATTTATTGAGATCAGAGGGCTGACCGAAAAAGGCAGGCAACAAAAAAACATCGTAATTCCAGAAGAGATTGAGGGAAAAAGAGTTGCGGCATATCGGGGGCACGATGAAGCCCCCAATGTACGAAAAATAATCATTTCATATGGAATAAGTAATATCAATTCTTGGGGCTTTGTAAAGGGAGATCTTTTTGTTCATAACTACCCTGCCGGGTTGAAAGTAGTATATGTTAACTGTCAATATAAAAGATGCACTTTGATGGGAGGAAGCTTTTATATAGCGAGCGCGGCGTTGGAAAGTT
>JBJETX010000223.1:0-9186 GCA_051883535.1 Christensenellales bacterium
ATGAAAGGCAAGAAAATTTCCGCTACGCTTCTCACCGCCTTAATTACGACGGTTCTTCTTCTTGCGGCTTTGTCGACCGCTACTTACGCCTGGTTTACGTCAAACAGCACGGTCAACCTTACCGATTTCCTCTTCGTCGCGCAGAAAGGCAGTAACGACGCAAGCGGCAATCTTTTTCTCTCCTGGAGTCGTGATTCCGACTGGCAGAACTCGCTCTCTTTCGGAGCCGAGAGCGGAGACGGCTCGGGACAGGTAACCGACGCGTACGATTTATACGAAGGCATTCCCGTAAACGAACCCTATATCGGAATGCCGTACTCCGAATTTTCTCAATTCAATTCGGCAAACACTTACGCCGTTGCTCAGCGCGACGGAACGGTAAAAAACTATTATTTCAAAGACGGACAACGATACGTTCCCGCGTCCTGTTACAACAAAAACGACAGTTCGCTCGAATGGTTTTATATAAAAAACGAATCTGCCGGCGGAGTGGACGTTACGCTTTCGTGCGAATTCGAAGGCGCGATTTCCCCGGCGATAAGAATAGCGGTTTTCGTCGACGATACCCTTGCGGGCGTACTCGGTCTTGACGGCTCGTCCGACGGAACGGCAAAAAAACTTTATTACGGAACAATCGAAAAAGACGCGCTCGTTGAGGAAACTCCATTCGCGTCCATCAGCGGCGAGGTGGTTTTCCATATGGACGGGAAAACCGACTCGGCGGAATCCGTGCGCAAAATCAGGCTTGTACCCTGGCTGTGCGGAGTTACGGTTGACGACTCGTACCGGAACAATACCGGAAGCGCGGTCAACGTGATTTTCAGCGGCGAATATATAGCCTGACGCGGAATGAACTATGAAAAACGAACCATACCAACGGAAAACAAGGATAAAAAATGAATACGTTTACTAATTTCTTTAAGGCATTTTGCGATATATTCTTCGGCGGAATACTGGGTCTGTTCTATTCGGACACGTCAACCGTGGGAAACAAAGGCGGCATTTTCGGCTCGCTGTATCAGATGTTCGATTTTTCCGCTTATATGGAAATATACAATCTCTACAAGCCCGATATGACGACGGGACAGATCGTCGGCGCGATATGCTGTTTTATCCTCGTTGTTCTCGTTTTCCTGGCAATGGTTTTCTGCCTGTTCTTTTTCGGTCGCAAACTTATCAAGCGTCTCGTCGGAGACAAGGTTCTCAATCAGGATCTCGTAAGCGAAATCGATTCTTTGCGTAAAGAGTTGGTAAAAACCACCAAAGAAAAAGACAGAATACTCGGTCTTAAAATTGCTTATCAGGGTTACGACGTGCTTGAAGGCGAAAACGGCGAAGATACGAGTTCGGAAAAGAAAGAAGGCGAAAGCCGTTTCTACAAACTCACCGAAGTCGATAACAAGTATCTCGATCCCGGGTTCGTTCCGCGCGAGTACGAATGTTATAACTACACGCTCGAACAGATTTGCGACAGGTTCCGCAATTACGCGGCGAACAATCCCGACCGTCCGTGGCGTAAACTTTATTACGAACCGAAAATAGTACGACTGTTTTTCGCTTCTCTCGCCACTACCCGTCTTATAATCCTGCAAGGTATATCCGGTACAGGTAAGACCTCGCTTCCCGAATGTCTCGGACACTTCCTGAAAAACGACACGACCATCGCTTCGGTTCAGCCGTCGTGGCGTGACAGAACCGAACTTTTCGGATACTTTAACGAATTTACCAAGCGTTTCAACGAAACGGAAACGCTGAAAGCGATGTACGACGCGACTTACAACAAAGACGTATACATTACCGTTCTCGACGAAATGAACATAGCGCGTGTCGAGTATTACTTCGCCGAACTTTTGTCCATTCTCGAAATGCCTTCGCGCGATCAGTGGGTTGTCGACCTCGTTCCCTCGGGCTGGCCGAGCGACCCGAAACATATTGAAAAGGGTCGTTTCCGTCTTCCCGAAAATATGTGGTACGTCGGCACGGCAAACAACGACGACTCGACGTTCGCCATATCCGATAAGGTTTACGACAGAGGTATGCCTATCAACATAAACAGCAAAGCCGCGCCTTTCGACGCGCCTCTTACCGAAGCGTTGCCGATCGACTATACCTATCTCGAATCCCTTTTCAAAAAAGCGCAGGAAGAACATAAAGTAAGCGAAGAAAATCTGAAAAAGTTCGAAGATATGGACAACTACGTTATAGAACACTTCAGGCTTGCGTTCGGTAACCGTATCGTTAAACAGTTAAGGGAGTTCGTTCCCGTATACGTCGCCTGCGGCGGCACGGAAATCGACGGTCTCGACTACGTTCTGTGCAACAAGATACTCCGTAAGTTCGAGTCCCTCAACCTTGCGTATATAAGGGACGAAGTCGACGATTACATTCAGTATCTCGACGACCACTTCGGGAAAGAAAACATGACCGAATGTAAAGAATATCTGACGCGTCTCAAGAAGTTGTTCTGATAATTAAGGAAAAACCGTGAAATGGCAGTCAACATCTACGAAAAAATCGTTTATCAGATAAATAACCTTCTCAAACAGGAGGATATTTACGCCAAATACGCCGACAGCATAATCGGCGGTAAAAACGATTACAAAATTTCACAGGTTTATACCCGTAAAAATTACAGCAACGACTGGATAGACACGATAGAGGACTGCGTCGTTTCTCTCGACAATATCGTCCGTAATCCGCGTAAGTTCATAGTTATCGAGGAAGATATAGTCGATATATCCCTCGCCCGCAGTATTTCGGTTGAAAGCGTTAAGCATCTCAGTCAGCATACGAACCTGATTTCGTCGGTTACGAAAGACGGTATGGTTATCCCGTCGAAAATTCTCAACACAAGCAAGGAAGAATCCTTCGACATATACGAAAACCGCTTTATTTACACCCTTCTGCTTAAACTCAGAGATTTTATCGACAGAAGACTTTCGGTAATGCAGAACGCACTTATGCAGAGCGGCGAACTCGGAGTAAGCATAGAAAGCGAGTTCTCCGTCGAAAGGGGCAATAAAGTTAAATTCAAACTCGACAGCAGCGCGAATTTCCCGTTTGACGCGGTTGTAAAACGCAAAGGCGGGAATCAGCCGACCGACCTCGAACGTATTACGCGTATAAAAAGCGTTATCAGTGACTTCCTTGCAAGTCCTTTCGCCAAAGAAATGCGTTCCTGCGCGTTGGTACGCCCTCCGATACAGAGAACGAACGTCATCCTTAAAAACCCCGACTTCAAAAAAGCGCTCGTATTGTGGCAGTTCGTGGAGACAAGCGAAAATATGGAATTCGCCATCGACACGTCGCTTGAAACCAACGAATTACCCGACAATCTCGCCGACAAATACCGCGGTATAATTTTCCTTAACACCGTACTGCTGCAATCGATAGCGAGCACGCGTAGCGAAGAAGAAATTCTCGGGGAAAAAGAAGAGAAAAAAATCACGCAAGCCGACGAATACGTCACCAAAAACATCGACGATTTCGTGCCCGACGATTTTCCGCTTCTCAAAATGGATTTGTCGGAAATCAAGCGCATATACAGAAAACTCAACGTCGAGGAAAAGACTCTTACGCCCGCGGAAATCAACAAGATCAACGGCGCGCTCGACCGCGTAATCCGTCAGCAGAAAATAAATACGGCAAAAGAAGACGGCGTGCGCAGACAAAAACTGATTGCGGAACAATTAAAAGAAGAAGCGCAGGCAAAAAGGCTTGCTTTGCGTGAAAAAAAGAGTCTGGAATCCAAAGCGCGCAGAGAGGAAGCGCGGCGCAAACTGCAACTGAAAAAGGAAGAGGAAGAAAGCCGTCGCAAACTCGCTCTTATGGAGAAAGCGCAAAAAGCGGAAGAAGCGAAGAAGAGAGCGGAAGCGGCGCAACGCGCGAAAGAAGAGGAACAGGCGAAACGCGAAGAACTCGCTCGCCTCGAACGCGAAAGAGAAATAATTTTACGCGAACGGCAGGCGGCGCAAGACCGCATTGACGGGCTGAAACGCATACAGGAAGAACGAATCGCCGCAGAAAACGCGCTTGCGGAAGAAGAACGCGCGGCGGCGGAATCTTTGCGCGAAAAATACGAAGCGTTGGAGAACGAAAAGAAACTTCTTCTCGAAGAGGCAAAAGCGGATTACGACGCTTCGCTGTCGGCGTTCAGGCAAGAGGAAGCGGACCTTGAAAAGGAACGCGCCGAGCACGTCGCGCGCGTTGCCGAAATGCAAAGCGAAACCGAAGCGAAACGCGAAGAAGCGCGCGTTTTACGCGACCTTGCGGCAGAGGAAGACGCGAAAACGAAAGAGGTTCTGCAAACCAAAGAAGACGCCCTTACGCGAATGAGAGAGGAAAGCGAAGGTTACTGGCGCAGACAGCAGGAACTCGCAATAAACCTCGCGGTAGAAAGAAAAATCGGTATTCTCCATAAACGCGAAGAAAGCGAAATGACGAGAATAAAAGATGTTTACGAAAACAAACTCAAACTCCTCGAAGAAATCGAGAAAAAGTTTATTCTGAATCTCGATGCCGACGAAGCGGAAACCGTCGAATCGCTGATAGAGTTGGCTTCGGAGGGCAAAGACGAAGAAGAGATTTATCGTCGTCTGCGCGAATATAACAAGAATCTGCGCAAACGCAACAGAAAACGCTTACTTAATAAAATCAGGAACGCAGGCAAGAAAAAATCTTGAAAAAAGCAGAGGGAGTTGCCGTTACGGGCAATAAAAAAACCAAGGGAGCAAAAAGAGCGATAAGCATTACGGTAACCGTTATCCTTGCCGCAACTTTCATATTCGCTCTGGTTTGTTTTGCCGTAGTCGTAGTCGGCGCGATGCGCGGAGAAACGGCAAATTTATTCGGATACAGAATTTTCTACGTACTTACCGACAGTATGTCCCCCACGATTGAACCGGGCGAAACCATTCTCAGCAAAGAAATCAAAAACCCTTCGGACGCAGATTCAGCGGACAAACAGATAGACGTCGGCGACGTGATTACCTTTTCCATAGTACGCAACGGACAAAGCGCGGTAAACACTCACCGCGTCGTAAAAGACGTATATTTCGACGAAGAATTCGATTGCTACTGCGTCGTTACCAAAGGCGATAACCCCTCCGCAACGACGGACGCGCCCGTTCCGATAAAGGACGTGCAGGCGAAAATGGTGTGCAAAATACCCGCCCTTGCGGACGTATACCGCTTTTTCTCGTCGGGTTCGGGTATCGCGTGCATAATGCTCGTTCCCATGGGTATGATGTTATTGTCTTTGATTTATCAGATAATCCTGAAAGCGAGAAAACCCGCGGATAAAAACGACGAACCCGAAACCGACGCGGAAGAACGCGAAAAAGCGGAAAAAGAAATTGCGGAAAACGCGGTGAAAGAGTATATAGAAACCGAAAAAGCAAAACGCGCGCTCGCCGAACAGGCCGTACGCGATTATATCGAAAATCAGAAGAAAAATAAAGATAATTAACTTTAATTCCGTCGGATCCGATTAAACCCGCCGTTCATACGATTATATCCGTATAAAACCCTTGCTTGCAAGGGTTTTCGCTTGTATAATAATATCGAGGGTACGAACATATGTGGATACTTGCCGCGGTATGCTCGGCGGTTTTTGCCGGGGCGACCGCTATTTTAGCAAAATGCGGCATTAAAAAGACCGATTCCGACGTCGCCACCGCGCTTCGCACGATTGTCGTGCTCGTTTTCGCCTGGTTTGCGACTTTTATAGTCGGCTCATATAAAACCATCGGTCTGATTACGCCGAAATCCTGGCTTTTTATCATTCTTTCTGGTCTTGCGACGGGCGCATCGTGGCTGTGCTATTTCAAGGCTCTTTCGATGGCTGACGTAAACAAAGTCGCCCCCGTGGACAAGTCGAGCACGATTTTATCCGTACTGCTCGCAATCGCGTTTTTCCACGAAACGAACAACCTTGCGATAAAACTCGTAAGCACGGCGCTTATAGGAACGGGAATATTTTTAATGATAGAAAAAAGGAATACGGAGAACGGCGCAACCGACAAAAAATGGTTGATATTTGCCGTTTTATCCGCGGTATGCGCCGCGCTGACTTCGGTTTTTGCCAAAATAGGTTTGTCCGACACCGAATCCAATCTCGCCACCGCGCTAAGGACATGCGTCGTTCTGATAATGGCGTGGATTATCGTATTCGCGCGAAAGAAACAAACGCTGTTGAAAAAAACCGATAAAAAAGAATTATTGTTTATCGCTTTGTCGGGCGTGACGACCGGTCTGTCCTGGCTTTGCTATTACTACGCCGTCAAAAACGGCGTGCTGAGCGTGGTTATTCCCATCGACAAAATGAGTATATTGCTCACCGTTCTGTTTTCACGAATTTTCTTCAAGGAGAAACTCACCAAAAAAGGTATCGTGGGTTTGTGCCTGATGTGCGTCGGCACCGTCGCCATGGCGATATGGGCATAAATCGTAAATAAGGTATCCGTATTTTACAATACGGCAACCTTAATACGACTTTTATGTCGGCAATCTATACGCGCATCGCTTTATTTCATATCTCCCGTAGCGGGATTGTCTATCAATTTTTTATCTTCGGTAAATCTCGAGCCGTGACAGGGGCAATCCCACGAACGTTCCTGCGGATTGTATTTAAGAGCGCAACCGAGATGGGGACAGCGAGGCACCGTCGGAGTAAGAAGATTGAGTACGGTTTTACACAGATTGGACGCAAGCCGCGGATGAAGGATACTTCTCGAAGGCGAGAACAAATCCGCGTACGGGTTTTTCTTTCCGCAGACCGCGTCCGCTAAAATTTTCGCGCCGACGAGCGAGGATGTCATTCCCCATTTGTTGAAACCCGTCGTCACGTACAAATCGGGCGTGTTTTGCGAATATTGTCCTATATAAGGCATTCCGTCGAGGGTAATACAGTCCTGCGCCGCCCATTGGCAGACGGTTTCGGCTTCGGGATAGTTCTCTTTCGCAAACGCGCTGAGTTCTTTCCAGTTTCCGCCTTTCTCGCCCGTGCGGTGACTTCCGCCGCCAAGCAGCAATAAATCTCCGTAATTTCGGAAAGACAATCCTTTCTCGTTCTCGTCGACGTACATACCGCCTACGTCCGAAGCGTTTTTCAGCGCAACGACGTAAGAACGGTGCTGATACATTTTGATAAAATACATTCCGTGTTTGTTGAGAATAGGGAAGTGCGTCGCCACGATAATTTTTTTTGCCGTTACGTTTCCGCGGTTCGTGGTTATCTTGTCGGGTAAAAATTCGAGAAGTTTCGTATTTTCGTAGATATTCAGGCCTTTCGATACCGCATAAAGAAATTTCAAAGGATTGAACTGCGCCTGACGCTCGAACTTCACCGCTCCCGCTACGGAAAACGGCAATGAAACCGAAGAAGCGAACTGCGCGGGACGACCCATTTTCTCCAACGCGTTCAATTCGTTTTCTATTTTCCGCTCGTCGTCGATTGAGTAGACGTAAGAAGTTTTTTCTTCGAAGTCGCAATCGATATCCGCGCATAAATTACGGTAAGATTCCACCGCGGACTGATTGGCGTCGTAGTACGCGCGAGCCTTTTCCGTTCCGAATTTTTTTATCAGGTCCTGATAAATCAAGCCGTGTTGCGAAGTAATTTTTGCCGTGGTGTTTTTCGTAATGCCGCCGCAAATTCTTTCAGATTCAATCAGAGCGTAAGCAACGCCCGCTTTCTGCAACTCGTAAGCGCATAGAATGCCCGCAATGCCGCCGCCGACGATCAGCACGTCCGTTTTAATATCGCCGTCGAGCGCGTTAAACTCCGGCGATTTCGTCGTTTCCGTCCAAATAGAATTCATAAAAATTCACCTCTTAGAGAGTATGGTTTTTTATCCGGCAATTATGCTTAAATCCGACGGGTGGAATAAATCCGCAACGCGAGGGGAAGCAGACTATTCTCGCCGCCGTGCCGTTGCGGAAATAATATTTGCTTAGGAAAATTTGACTCCGCGCGATAATTGCAGTATAATATAGAAAAAATATAACGGCTCTGCCACCGGGTAGAGAGTGAGCATTCGTTACGCGTCGTTAGGTCTTTGAAGATGCGTTTCGGGTGCTTATTTTTTCGGAGAATAATGCTTTATAGAAGAATTAAGGAAAAACTTGCGTACTTTTCGTTTGGCGAAAAACTGTTATGGCTGATTTCGGTACTGCTTATAATTGTTTCTTTCGTTGTATTCGACAGGAAAAACTATATTATGCTTTCCGCTTCCGTTATCGGCGTTACTTCTCTTATTTTCAACGCGAAAGGCAACCCGTTGGGGCAGATTCTGATAATTATTTTCAGTATTCTGTACAGTATTATCTCCTTTACCTCAAAGTATTACGGCGAAATGATAACGTATCTCGGCATGACTGCGCCTATGGCAATTATTTCTCTCATATCGTGGCTGAGGAATCCTTATAACGGCAACAGAGCGGAAGTTAAAGTCAATCGGCTGAAAACGAAAGAAATCTTTTTGACGTTCATATTGACGGCGGGTGTTACGATTGCGTTCTACTATATTCTTCGAGCATTCAATACGGCGAACCTCGTTCCGAGCACGTTGTCGGTAGCGACGAGTTTTATTGCCGTTTATCTGACGTTCAGAAGGAGCCCGCTCTTTGCTATAGGTTATGCCGCGAACGACGTTGTTCTGATAGTATTATGGGCGATGGCAACGGTTGAGAATTTATCATATCTTTCCGTCGTTATATGTTTCGTAACTTTGTTGGCGAACGATATTTACGGATTCATTAATTGGCAAAGAATGCGAAAACGTCAATCTTCGAAAAATTAATAGCGTAATTGTCCGTTGCTTTAGCAATGGATAAAAGAGGGATTCGCACCGGCGCACTTGCCTTGCGGCAAGCACTGCGCAAACGCAGTTTGATTGCGTTCAAAACGCGCCTATCACGCCTTATATAATCAATGGCTTTGCCATTGTATATCATCAAAACGGAGTTTTGTATATCATCTGGCGTATGCCTGTATATCATTATTACGAAAGTAAAAACAACCTTGTAAACAATTCGAGCGGAGTAGTCTACGGAGCGAAGTTATAATATGCGCAAAGCGCATTATCATTTGAGAGCAATACGTTGCTCGAATTATAATTCAAATTCAATGAGGATTTGTTTTAACTCGCCTTCGGCTCGAATTATAATTCGCTTCGCTCATATTAT
>JBJETX010000224.1:0-2097 GCA_051883535.1 Christensenellales bacterium
GTCGATATAATAGTACCCTATGGAAACGGTTTTCGCTTCATAGACGGCGACCAGCCTTAAATTCTTTCTTACGTTGTCGAAAATCGCGCTCTTCCCCGTATCCGCGTCAATCCAACCGATAAAATTGTATCCGTCTTTTACGGGTACGTCGGGTTGCTCGGCTCTGCCCCCCTCGGCGACTCGTTGCGTTTTTCCGAGTTGAGTTTCTCCGTCCTCGTCATAAAAAGTAACGGTATATTTTTCCGACGCTTCATTGTAAAGCCTGAGAGAAAAGGTTATTTCCCGTCCGTAACATACGAGGGTAATGCTTTTCGTTCCGGCGGTTTTCAGTTTTTCGCGGTCCTCGGCTTTGAGCATATACTCTTCCGCCTTTTTGTTCACGGTTTCCCCTGCGACCGTCGCGCCGTTTTCGTCTACGCCGTCTTTATATTTTATCACCAGAGTAATCTGCGAAATATCAAAGGTTTCCACCGGAAATCCCGGGAAGTCCTCGCTCCTGAGCCGCTCTTCAACGTCAATCGACTCTATATCCGCATACCTTATTTGATTTTCCGAACAAGCGGACGCAATCAGTCCGATTACGGCGACGAGTAATGCGCATATCAATATTTTCGATGTTCTCTTCATATTCCGACCTGCTTTTACGGATTTACCGTATATTGTTTTCCGTTGATATCCACGGACGACGGAACGTCCGCGCCCGTATAGTTATAAATTACTTTGGCTACCGCCACGCCTTCGCTCTCCCCGTATTTATAGAGAATTCCTCCGACTGCCGCGAAAACCGCGTTACCGTCCGCTTTCACGTCGGTAATTCCGCTTCCCTCAAACGCGCCTTCTCCGATATTCGTTACCGAATCGGGAATTACTATTCCTTCGAGCGCGGCGCATCCGGCGAACGCCTTTTGTCCTATCGAAGTAACCGTATAATCTCTGCACAATGCGGAAACCGAATCCTCGATCTCGTACACTCCGTCTCTTCCCGACGGGAAAATACGCAGTTCGGCTATTCCGTTATCGTACGCGAACAACACGCCGTCCGCTCCGACGAAACGAACGTTTCCTTTCGCAACGAAAATATTCTTCAACGCCTCGCAACCGTAGAACGCGTCGCCCGCAATATCTATCAGCGAAACGGGCAGAGTCGCTTCTTTTATTCCCGTTCCGGCAAACGCTCTGCTTGCTATTTCCTCAACGCCTTCGTTTAAGACGACTTCGGAAAGAGCCTGACAATTCTCAAACGCGCTCTCCCCTACGTACGTCACGCTTCCGGGTATGCCTGCTTCCGTCAGTTTAACGCATCCGTAGAACGCTCTTTTCCCTATCGTTTCAACCGTGCCCGACAAAGAAACGCCTTTTAACGCAGTAAATCCTTCGAACGCGCCGTCGGGCAACGACGTCACCCCTTCTCCGATTTTTATCGAAGTAACTACGCTCGCGTGCGCACCGTGATTGCCCGCCGTATAGCCGACGTCTCCCGCGCCTTCGAAAATCAATATTCTGTGCACGGCAAGATCGTCGTCTCCGAGTGCGGCTACAAGATAATAAACCACGCTCATATCTCCGCCGACCGAGGCGTCTCCGGTTTCGATAACGCTCCATTCCGTTCCCGTCCCTTCTCCGACGTACACGAACCTTGCGCTCAACGCGACGTTCCTGTCTTCCACCGTGTATTCGATATCGGCGTTCGAAGAAATAAGACTGTCGTTCGCAAACCAGCCGACGAATACGTATCCGCTGTTGGGAATCGCTCCGAGCGCGATAACCGTTCCGGCTACGTATCTGCATTCTCCGGGGAACTCGTCGCCGTCAAGCGTAAGTCTGCCGCAATCGGAAGAACTCGTTCTTACGTTAATATCTACGGGTTCTTTGCCGCCCGAAGCGGACGGTTTATAATAAACGACGTACCTTTCACCGTATTTATCGACGGTCATCACGCGGTTCGTCGCCGTAGTAGTCAGCAACGTGAAGTTCTTGTATATGTAAGTCGTTTCTCTCACGGAGTCCGCAAGCGTCTGCGTTACGTACACCGTATAAGCGTTTCCGAAAATATTATATTCGTCGGACGAAAGCACGACGGGCGAAGAATGTTCGACT
>JBJETX010000225.1:0-2095 GCA_051883535.1 Christensenellales bacterium
GATCTCTGTGAACGTAGTTTTCCATAAATACACCTCCGGTTAAGCCGCTGAAACTACCGTCATTATAACATATTCCCCTCTCTTTTTCAATTTCTTTTTCAAAAAACCGGCACTTTGACTCACCGGACGAGCAACAAAAGTTCCCGTCCCGTCGTCAAAAAATATTATATCGTTGACAAGCGACCGCCCGATATCTATAATGTAAACGGAACCTTTTTTTACCGCCGGAAAGGACTTTCGTTACGGCTTAAAAACCCGGAAATTCCGGCAATATCGCAGGACTCGTGTCCGCTACGTATTCATAAATCGGGAATCCGACGGGAGTCGTCAAAGCGTGAATTACCCGACGGCAAATCAGCCGACTGCGGTATCCGGCGCCACGGGACTCATCGCATTACGTTGTCAGACGGCGACAAAAACGTATTCGCGAAAAAAACGTAAAACAGGAGGAAAAATGGAAATAATTCAGTGGTGTAAGATGCAGATTATGTGCTTACTCATTCTTTTGTATATAGGATGCACGTACATAAAAGAAGGTAATTACCTGAAAAAGGTGACGAAAAACTCATATTGCAACTCGTTTTTCGACGTGTGCTTCGTAGTAGCGGAGATTGCGGTACTGTTCGACGCGATAACCGCCTGCACGGTCAACTATACGGATACGGTGCCGAGGATAATCAATCTGATACTTCACTTAGGAATGTACGTATCATACGAAATATTTATTGCGCTCCTGTTCTGGTACTGGGTGTCCGCCACTGTCGGAATGCCGAAACGTAAGTGGTTGAAAACCGTCGGCACCCTGCCCGTCGTAATATCCGTCGTACTTACCGTAGTTTTTCTTCCGGAAATCGAATTTCTGCAGGGAAAAATAACGAATTACTCAATGGGCGTATCCGTCTATATCTGTTTCATATGCGTTTTAGTCCATATGATTTTCACGTTTGTATTCATTGCAATCAACAGAAACCGTATCCCGAAACGGAAGATGGTCGGATTGGCAACGACGATGGTTTTCATCGCCATTATCCTCTCAGTACAGATAGTTTTCCCGGAATCTCTGGTATCCTGTATAGCGGTTGTGCTGATTCTTGTCAGCGTCTACCTCATTATGGAAAACCCGGCTATCCACGGACTGGAATACTATCATAACGAAATGGTAACGGGATTCGCCACGTTGATAGATAACAAAGACGACAACACGGGAGGTCATATCAGGCGCTCCTCGGCTTACGCTCTTCTGATTGCGAAGAATCTGAGCAAGTACAAAAAGTATAAAAACATAATCGACGAAGACTACCTGAACAACCTTAGTAAAGCCGCCCCCATGCACGATATCGGCAAGATCGGCGTCCCGGACGCGGTTTTGCAAAAGCCGGGTAAACTGACCGACGAGGAATTCGGGATTATCAGGCAACATCCCTGCATCGGCGGAAAGATCATAGAAGAGACCTTCGGGCACTTATTCGACGAAGGATACGAGACGATGGCGTACGACGTTGCAATGTATCATCATGAAAAATGGAACGGAAAAGGTTACCCGACAGGACTCGCAGGAACGGATATTCCGCTTTGCGCGCGTATTATGGCGGTTGCCGACGTATTCGACGCGGTATCGGCAAAACGCTGTTACAGAGACGCATTGCCGCTTGAAGAATGTTACAAAATCATAACCGACGGGTGCGGAACGGATTTTGATCCCGAAGTCGTAAATGCGTTTTTGAAAGACAAGAGCAAGGTCGAAGAAATATATCGCGGTTGTTGATTATCCGCAGAACACTTTGACTATCCGCCGCTGTAATTATATAGAAAAAGCACTCCGAATGGGAGTGCTTTTCGTTTGGAGGCACCACCCGGAATCGGACCGGGGAATAAAGGTTTTGCAGACCTCTGCCTTACCGCTTGGCTATGGTGCCGTATTATCCTGACTTTTCGGTTTTTAAGTGTTTCACTCCACGTCAATGAGAGTTCCGCACTTTCGCCCCCTAACTGATTTAAGCCTGACTATCAGGCTTAATTTGGAGCGGGAGACGGGATTCGGACCCGCGACATTTGCCTTGGCAAGGCAACGCTCTACCACTGAGCCACTCCCGCA
>JBJETX010000226.1:0-9077 GCA_051883535.1 Christensenellales bacterium
ATGTACAAAATAGGCGAGTTTTCAATGCTGTCGAAGACGACGATTAAAGCGTTGCGTTATTACGAGAAGGAAGGTTTGCTGAAACCGTGCGCGGTGGATAAATTTACGGGCTATCGGTATTATGAAACCAATCAACTTGAAGACGTCGCGCGAATCGTCTCTTTACGGGAAATCGGACTGTCCATTAAGGGGATAAAGAAAGTATTAAACGGTGAAAACTTAACCGATATTCTCGAAAACAGGGAAAAAGAAATCAAATCGTCTATCGAACTATATAACAGACAACTCCTGCAAATCAAAAAAATATTAAAGGAGAACCGTATGAAAGAGAGTATTTTTATTAAAGAGATTCCTTCGTGTACCGTTTATTACAAAGACGGAATAATCGGAAGTTTCGGGGATATTATGAATTTCGTTCTGTCGGCGGGAGAGGAGTGTATTAAAAACAATCCGGGATTGAAATGCACTACGCCCGAGTACTGTTTCGTAAGTTACCTTGACGGAGAATATCGGGAAAAGGATATGAAAA
Organism: Christensenellales bacterium; assembly: GCA_051883535.1. Taxonomy (GTDB): domain Bacteria; phylum Bacillota; class Clostridia; order Christensenellales; family DTU072; genus CAG-1782. The sequence continues at coordinate 530 of JBJETX010000226.1, forward strand.
TCAGATACGCCGAAGCGGTGGAAACGGTGGGGAAAGAAAGCGAAAACGTCAAATTTATGCAGATTCCTCCGATAAAGGCTGTGTGCATAAGCCACAAGGGAAGTTATTCGGGGTTGAGAAAATCGTATAACGCGATAATGAAGTATATCGAAGAAAACAACTACGAAATTGCGGATTTACCGAGAGAATGCTATATCGACGGGTGTTGGAACAAGGAAAAAGAAGAAGATTATATTACCGAAATCCAGGTTCCCGTGAAATGACGGACGTTTTCACCGTTTATTAAGTAAAAACGACGCTCAAAAGCGTCGTTTTTATATAAAAAATATATTTTATAATAAAGGATGAAAAATTCGGGTTTTCGCCGACCGATTCCGCGTTTTATTTTTCGAAACCGACGATAATTACGTTGTTATCGTTCTGACAGAACAATGCGAACGTGCCGTCGAGGTTGATAATAATACGCGCTTTATCGGAGAGCAAATCAAAGTATTTAATGTTCGTCTGTTCGTCTTTTGCGTATAAGAGGGCAAGTTTTCCGCTGTCGTCGGTAGCGAGATAATAGAGCGTTCCCGACGATAACAGTCCGTCCGTAATATCGGACGGAATAAAGTTTGCGCCGCATTCGTTGAACTTCGTGTCGAGTTCGGGAGCGAGAACGATTATTCCGTTAAGGTTGCCTTTGCAGACGAGAAGGATGTTTTCGCCGTCGAAGTATGCTCCGCGAAGTTCGAAATTGCCTATCTTTTTAACGCTTAAAACGGTGGAAAAGGAAGAATCCGAGAATTTTTTCGCCCATATCGAGCCGTTTCTGTTTTCGATAACGATAAAAGCCTGACCGCTTTCCGAGGGAACGGGAAAAACTTTTAACGCAGTTCCGCCCGAATAAAGGGTTTCCGATAAAACGCCGAGACCGTTCTTTGCGAGAATACTTATCGAATAGGAATTATCGCGCGTATCCGAGGAAACAACCACGTAATGCGCGCCGTATTCGAACACGTCGGTTATTTTGCCTTTTCCCACGCTTTGAAAGGAAAAACTGCCGTTTTCGTAAGAATAGAGCAGGGATTCGTCGGCATACTCGGCAAAAAACAGAAAAGAATTCGCAGTCGGGACTATTTTCCCGCTTTCCGCCGCGCTTATTCGGTAAGCGGGCGCGGTTTCTAGTTCGTACGGGATGACGGAAACGTAATAATAGGATTTATCCGACGGTGAAGTGACCACTACGAGTCCGAGGGCAGTCGGACAAGAGGTAACGTATTCTCCCGCGTATGTAAAATCAAGGCTCAGACTTTTTACGATATTGCCGTAAGAATCGGTTTTGATTATTCCCACGCAAGGGGATTTACCGCAAACGTCGCCGTCCGTGGAATCCGTTTTTACAAGTACGTAAATGCCTACCGAAGTCTGAAACACGTCGCACAGTTCGGTCTTGCCGTTTCCGTAGATTTTCTGCGTATACAGATATACGTCGCTTGCTTCGGCGCGACGGGGAACGGTGCCGACGTAAGAAACCGTACGCTCGGTGGTGGGCTGACTCTCGTCGGGTACGCTCGGTTGTTTCTGATCGTTTATCGTTTCTTTCGAGGTGTTTTCCGTGTCGTTTTTATCGACGACCACGGGCGCAGATTTGTCGTTCGCGTCGGCGCTTAACGGTTTGGAATCGACGATGGCTATTCCGAGCGCGGCGATCGTGAGGAGAAGAAAGGCATATAAAAGCGCAGGTATTTGTTTTTTGAATTTTTTCATAATTTATTTACCTCCGTATTACAGTATATAATAGGAGATAACGTAAAAAATCAATACGTCAAAAAAACAAAGAAATTTATAAATAACGACAAAAAATCAAATTACGGATAATATAATATTTACAATTTTTTCGTTAATTTGTAATACGTTCATAACGGGCGGAGTCTTATACCATATTGCCTCGATTTTAGAAAGGAGCGTTTCCGCGCAAAGGTTTTCCTGCGGCAATACGTCGCAGTAACCGCGTTTTTCAAAACTTTTCGCGTTCATAATCTGATCGCCGCGCGACGCGCCTTTAGGCAAAGGAACGGCAATGCACCGTATGCCCACGGCGGCGGCTTCGAACAGGGTGTTCGATCCGGCGCGGCAAATAAGCAGATCGGCTCGTCGCATAAGCGAGGGAAAATCCGGAGCGTATGCACATTGGTAATAATTGTTTCTTTTTACGTTGAAATCGCCGGTTTTGCCGGAAATATGGATTACGTTGTAATTTTTAAGCAGCGTGGGAAGTACGGAGTAAAGCGCGTCGTTTATGGCGGACGAGCCGAGACTGCCGCCGCAGACGAGCAGGGTTCTTTTATGCGGATCCATATTCGGAACAGTATATTCCGGAAAAATTTTTTTGGAAAAAAACTCTTCTCTGACCGGATTTCCTACGTAAATTCCCCCTTTGGTTTCGGGGAAGGAAGTGACGGTTTTCGCGGCGAACGACGATACGATTTTGTTGGCGAGGCCCAACGTGTAATCGGATTCGTGACATACTACGGGCACGCCGAGTTTTTTTGCCGCGAAACAGACGGGTAAGGCGGCGTATCCGCCTTTTGAGAACACGACGACGGGCTTGATGAAAGAGATCAGTTCTTTTGCTTCGTTTATTCCTTTTTGCAGCAGGAACGGGATTTTCAGATTGGACAAAACCTTACTTCTGTCGAATTTTACCACGGTTGTTTTATGGAAGGGAATTTGCGCGTCGGCGACGAGTCTTTCCTCCATTCCGTTTCCGCCGAAATAATGAATTGCGTCGAAATATTTGCGCAATTCGGGAATCAGGGCGAGGTTGGGCGTAACGTGTCCCGCGGTTCCGCCCCCCGTGAGAATAATCGTTTTCATTTTCCTCCGACTTCGGATATTATATGTATATGTTTTCCTTATCGGCAATGTTTAATACGGCGGCGGAGAACCCTCAAAATTTTATTTTCAGGCGGCGTTTTTCCGATCGAGTTCTTTGTTGAAATCGGAGATGATTTTTATTGCCTTCGGCTGAAAATCATGCGCGGTCGTCAGGCAGTTGTTTACCATAAAAACGGGCGTTCGGGTAAGCCATTCTTTGAAGTCGGGATTATTTACGTATTCGATATTGTCTTTTGTCGCTTTATTGTTCAGGTTTAACGAAAAGCCGTCGAATCCGAACGTTATTCTCGGAATAGCCTGCATTACTATAAAAGAGTTTACCGGATTGTTTTTAAGAAATTCGTATTCTTCTTTTATCCCTTTTACGGTATCTTTTACGGACATAACGGCGTGATATTTACTGCGGATATTAGTTTCCCGATCGAAAAAATAACTGCCGAGAGGTTCGTCTTCGTACGGTTTGATCAACATTATTACCGCGTTTTTCGTTCCGTTTTCGGTTGCGTCTTTATACGTCAGCGAGGAGATGTCGTTTGAAGAAGTTACGGCGTAGTCGGCGAGCGTTTTCCCTTCGAATCCGACGTTCAGAATATAAGACGCGAGAGCGGAGAACGTGCTCTCCGCGTAGTAGACGTGTTGAAAGTCGAGCAGAACCACTTCGCCCGTGTTTTCCGAAAGGAAGCGCAGGATATCTTCTATATACGTATTTACGTCGTCGGCGATAAACGCGTGTTTGACGTGCCACGACCCTTCGTGCCGCGATAACCGTATATCGAAATATCTTACGCCGTAATCGAGAAGTTCGTACGGGTAGGCTTTCTGTGCGTTGTACAAACCGTCGTTAAGAAATCGCAACGCGGGAATTTTGGACGAGAGATTGGTTTCTATGGGATCGATAACGCAGTTTTCATCGATATTATTTGCAAAAGCGTCGTGCGCCCCGAGCATCGAGATATCGACGAGTTTTACGTTGCCGACGGAAAAATCGTCTTTCATTCTGTAACGGACGGGTTTGCCGTTCTCGGGGTCGGGTTTGCTCGTCGATATGCAGAAAACCACGAAAGAACCGACGGAAAGTATCAGAATCGCCAATACGCAAATTACGGAAACGACGATAATCTTCACCGTTTTATTTTTCGGTTTTTTACAACGATCTTTGATTTTCATATGCCTGTTCCCCGTTATATTTTTATCAAAATTATACCATTTTCGCTTCGTTTTGTCAATAGCCGAAGGAAGCGAAGTCCGATCTGAAAATTCGGGCAAAAAATATGGCGAATAGGGTATTGTTTTTTTATTATATTAGTGATATAATATATAAAAACTAAGTCAACGAGGAGAGTTTGGTTATGAAACAACTTTTTTTGAAAGCATTTGACGGAGCCGATATCGGTATCGATTTATGGGACGAAGTAGAGAACGCGAAAGCGTGCGTGCAGATTGCGCACGGTATGGCGGAACATCCCGACAGATACGACGATTTTGCCCGTTTTCTCAACGCAAACGGCTATATCGTAGCGGCGGACGATCACAGAGGACACAGAAGAGGCGCGCTTAACGGCGAAAACGGAATGGTTTACGGAGACAGTTGGAACCAGACGCTTGAAGATATGGATACGCTCTGCGATTATCTGAAAACGACTTACGCGTTACCCGTTGTTCTCGTCGGACACAGTTACGGAAGTTTCCTTTCGCAACGTTTTGTCGAATTGCATTCGGATAAACTCGCCGGCTGCATTCTCAGCGGAACTGCGCATATGAAAAACGCGCTTATCGCCATGGGCAGATGCATTGCGGGAGTTCAGAAGGTGCTCTGCGGAGGAGACAAAAAAGGCAACCTGATAAATAAACTCAGTTTCGGCGCGTATAACAAACCTTTCGAAGAACAAGGACAGGATTTTGCGTGGCTTTCAAGGGATAAAGAACAAGTTGCCAAATACGAAGCCGACCCCGACTGCGGATACGTGCTTTGCATAGATTATTACTATTCTTTCTTCAACGGCGCGATGCATATGTACGGTAAAGACGCGGAAAAAATCAGAAAGGATTTCAAACTGATGATTGCCTGCGGCAGCGAGGATCCCGTTTCCAACCGTTCCAAACAAGCCGTAAAACTCAACGATTTTTACAAAGGACTCGGACTCGACCCCGTACTCAAAATTTACGAAGGGGCAAGACACGAAATACTCAACGAAACGAACAATTCGGAAGTTTACAACGATTTTCTGGCGTTTATCAACGGCGTCATAGCATAGGAGACATAATAAATGAAATTCAGATTGAAGGCTTTACTCGGGGCTGTATTGTGCGTAGCGTTCTGCTGTATGCTTTTCGTCGGTTGCAGCGATAAAAACGACGAAGACGCGAACGTAGAGAAAAAACCCGCGCAGACCGTCGAGGTAAGCAACGCCGCCGAACTCGCGGCGGCGGCGCAATACGTCGGGAAAGAATATTCCGATTACACAATCAAACTTACGGCAGACATTGACTTGTCCGGGGTTGAATGGAAACCCATAGGTCTGACTTTCGGAAAGGCTTTTTGCGGTACGTTCGACGGTAACGGCAAAACCATAAGCGGCTTGAAGATTACCGGGTGGGAAAGCGACGGCACGCCTAAATACATCGCAAAACAGATAATAGGCTGGCTTGCCGACGGCACTCCGCTGTATAAAAGTTCGGAGATTTTATCGGTAAATAAAGGCGCGGAAGTTGCCGACGGAAAATACGAAGTCAAAGGTTACGTAAAAGAAGGCGACGACGAAGATCCGAATTTCGTGGCTATCGACGACGGAAACGGCACTTTCGAGACGGAAACGTCTTTCGGAAGCGTAGGTTTGTTCGGTTATACTTTCGGCGCAACGATTAAAAATCTTACCGTCGAAAACGCGGATTTGTCGTTCTACGCGTCGGGAGAATACGCTTATGCGGGAATTATAAGCGGTTGCGACGTTGCGAGCGAATTTACCGACGTCACGATTAACGGCGGCAAAATAGCCGTGTCCACGATTTACGACAGCGCGGTTTCGTACTACGATAATTACGGAACTCCCGCGCAGTTCAAGCACACCAACAACAATAATCAGTACGTCGGCGGTATAATCGGATACGCCAAAGGCAACGCGGCGCAGAGCGACTCCGGCAAAGGTACCGTACTGAAAAGAGTGTCGGTGAACGATTTCGTTTTCGATAATACCGAATACTGCGCTTATTTCGACGGCGGAATGGAAATTCTCGGAGACAAAGAAAACGCGAAATTGGTTGTCGGAGACGAAAGAGGCAGTTACTCCGTTTCGAGAGTCAATCTCGATTCGAACGTGGCTAAAGAGTTCTATCCGAAACAGGCGTATATAGGCGGCGTAGCCGGATATATCGGCGGAGCGCAACTCGAAACCGTCGCGGTAAACGGGTTCAATCGCACGATTAGGGTTGCTTCGACGAACAAACTTTCTTCACCCACGCAGATAATTACGCGTTCTCTTTATGCGGGCGGTATAACGGGCGGATTATATTCGTCGAAATCCACGGGCGCGACCGTGCAGGACGTTTTCTTCAACGGTATTTATTGGAGAGATTGGGATCTTGAAAGAGCCGTGGGACTCGTTTCCGATAAGGCTACGATAGGCGGTGCGTTCGGTATAGTGGAAAATTCTTCGGTAACGACGGGAAGCGTGAACGGTTTTTACGCGGAAGCGGGCGGAACCGAACTTGAAAACGTATGTTTCGGCGGTTTTGCCGGATACGTCAACGGAGATTCCGTCGTTAATGACGTAACCGTAAATTCCGGTTATATGTACAGCACGTTCGCGGGCAGCAGCGAATTGGGTTCGATTATGGGCGGAGCGGTAGGCGTTCTGCGCGATTCTTCGCTTAAAGCGGCGACCGCCAAAGGAGTAGATTACGACGTTCAGGGCGGCAACGAGAGTTCTTATATCTTCGTGAGAGGAATAGCGGCGCAGATTTACGGAAATTCCGCTTTCTCGCTTTCGCAGGCGGAAGATATGAGAATTCATAAGAACAGAACGGAATTCCACGGCGCGGATTACGATAAAGTCGACCCCGTGCAGACCAAGAACAACTACGTCAACGAAAACGGCTACACAAGCGTCAGACTTTACTATTCCCCCAACGGAAAAATCGGGGGCGTGTACGTTACCGTTTACGGAGAACTGATTCCGCTTGATTCGGCGAGAAATCTCCTTATCGAGGAAGAAGTTTACAGCAAAATAACTTTGGAATACGCCCAGGGAGCGGAAATCGCGCTCGGAAGATATTACGTCTACGACGAAACGCGAGCAACGTTCATTTTTATCGGTCCGGATACTGCGGATAAATACAAAAAGTTCGACAAAGACGCGCTCTATGCGGAAAAGAAAACCGTTTATCGCGTTGAATTTGCGGCGAATAACGCTTCGCTTGCGTCGGGAAAATATTACGAATATTCCGCTTCTTCCGCGCGTCTTACTCAGACTGCGGATACGACGGCGAACGCGGCGAAGACTTATTATCTCGACCCTGCCGACGCGGATTACGTTGCGTCTTATTATCTTGACGTGACGGTATATTCGGAAAGCGGCAACGTTATAGTAACGGACGAAAAAGATAAGAACAACGATGACGACGACGTGCTTGCAAAGGCGAGATACGCGCTTAGCAAAGAAGAAGTAAACGGAGCGGCGAAGACCGTCGTTTGCGGAAGTACGACTTACGTGCTTGCCGACGCGGAAAGGTTCCTGAGTAAGTACTTCGCGAGCGGTACCGGATTCCTTGCCGACGTAAACGGATTTACCATCAGGTATTTCGACAACGGCGTTACGAACAGAAACTTTGCGGCGTACAAGTTGGTTTCCGGTCGCCCGGACGTAGATTCGGCTACGATAACTTATATAATGTAATAATATAAATAATTATAAACTAATATATAAAGAGGCAATTTATGCAAATCAAACTCAGAGATGAAATCAGAGAATTCGCCGACGGCGTTACGCTGTTCGACGTAGCGAAATCCATAAGCGACGGGCTTGCGCGCGTCGCTCTTTGCGCTCGCGTAAACGGGCAGGTGCGCGATATGAGAACCGTGTTGAATTCGGACGCGGAAGTGGAGTTTCTCACCTTTGCGGACGAGGACGGAAAGAAAGCGTATCGCCACAGCACGGCTCATATACTTGCGCAGGCGGTAAAAGCGGTGAGACCCGACGCTAAAGTCGCCATAGGTCCGGCAATCGAGAACGGTTTTTATTACGACTTCGATTTTTCCACTCCGTTTACCCAGGAAGAGATTGGCGCGGTGGAAAGCGAGATGAAGAAAATAATCAAAGCCAACTATCCCATAATCAGGAAAGAGATATCAAAAGAAGAGACGCTCGAATTGTTCAAAGACGAGCCGTACAAAACCGAACTCATAGAAAATCTGCCGTCCGACGCGGTGATAAGTATTTATACGCAGGGCGATTTTACGGATTTGTGCGCGGGACCGCATATCCCTTCCACCGGATACGTGAAGGCGTATAAAATCACTTCGGTTACGGGCGCGTACTGGCGCGGAGACGAGCATAACAAAATGCTCACGCGTATCTACGGTACGGCTTTCGACAAGAAGACCGACCTCGAAGAATACCTTGCGGCAGTCGAAGAGGCAAAAAAACGCGACCACAATAAAATAGGTAGAGAT
>JBJETX010000227.1:0-2085 GCA_051883535.1 Christensenellales bacterium
CGTAGCGGCGTTCAATTTTATCTTTAACGTCGTTCCTGCGGCGGTTTTCATTTTAATGTACTATACGAAAATGTTGAATTGGTTCTTTATATTAAATGTAGCAATGGATACAAAAATTGCTATGTTTCATACAATTTTCAATCTTGGAGCGTGTATTATGATTTGTCCGTTTATAGGCTGGATGTCACCAGACGGCAAGGAAAACGTTTCCGATGATACGAAAGGTACAAATAAAAATACCGCCCGAAAGAAAGTTCTTTACGGGCGGAAGATGAAAGTTCGAAGTATTGAATAAACTTATTTGATAATCAGATCCTCTCTCGCGGGACCTACTCCGATATATTTTACGGGAACGCCTACGTATTTTTCGATAAACGCAAGATATTCTTTGGTTTCTTCTGGCAGATCCGCGTAGTCGCGTATACCCGTGGTATCTTTTTTCCAGCCTTTGAGCGTAGCGTAAACGGGTTCGACTTTGTATAAGTCGCGGGAAGTGGGCATATAGTCTATGACTTCGCCGTTCAGTTTGTACGCGTAGCAAACTTTAATTTCGTCGTAAACGTCGAGTTTATCTATTTTGCATATCGCAAGCGAGGTAAATCCGTTAATCGTGGCGGCGTATTTGACGATGGGAAGGTCGAGCCAGCCGAGACGTCTCGCTCTACCCGTTCTTGCTCCGAATTCGTCGTCTACTTTTTCTCCCGTTCCGCGGAATCCGTCCGCTTCTTTCCCGAAAAGTTCGGTCGGGAACGGTCCGTCGCCTACTGCGGAGGTAAACGCTTTCATCACGCCCACTATGTTGTTGATTTTGCTTATCGGAAATCCGCCGCTTACCGCCGCGTATGCCGCAACGGGGTTGGAACTCGTTACGAACGGATATATACCGAGGTCGATATCCTTCATCGCGCCGAGTTGTCCCTCGAAAAGAATATCGTCTCCTCTGTTTATGGCGTTGTTGACGAAGGAAACGGGTTCTACAATCATTTTACCGAGCGTATTCGCCCAATAAACGCATTTGTCGTAAACTTCCTCTTCGGTAAACGTTTTGCCGCCCAGAGCGGAAAGTTCGGCGTTTATTCTCGGCATTATTTTGGAAATACGTTCTCTGCAATAATCGAGGTCGAGCAAATCTTCGAATCTGAGAGCGGTTCTTCTCATTCTGTCGGCGTATGCGTAACCGATTCCGCGCTTGGTCGTACCGATGGATATTCCGCTTTTTTCGCCTAATCCGTCGAGTTCGACGTGATAAGGCATAAGAATGGTTGCTCTCGCGGAAATATACATATTGTCCGTATCGACGTTTTTATCGGAAATCTGTTTCAATTCCTTAATCAATTCGTCGGGGTTGATAACCATACCGGTATTTGCAAGAACCTTGCAACCTTTATTGAAAATTCCGCACGGAACGAGGTGCAGTTTGAATTCGCCGTCGCGGTTTACTACCGTATGTCCGGCGTTGTCGCCGCCCTGAAAACGTACGACCATATCCATATTTTGCGACAAATAATCTACGATTTTGCCTTTCCCTTCATCTCCGAACTGTGCGCCGACAAGTATTGTAACGCTCATTTGTAACCTCCAACTTATTGTTTATTATATAATTTTTCCATTCTGTTCATCGCTTCAACCGTATTTTCGTACGTGTTGAACGCGGTAAGGCGGAAATATCCCTCTCCGCATTCTCCGAATCCGCTTCCCGGAGTACCGGCAACGCCGCAGCCGTTCAGCAAATAATCGAAGAACTCCCAACTCGTCATTCCGTCCGGGACCTTAAACCACAGATACGGAGAATCGACTCCGCCCGTAAAACTTACTCCGAGACGGGTAAGAACTTCCGCCATAACGGTTGCGTTGCGTCTGTAATAATTTATCGTTTCGCGTACGTTTTTCAATCCGTCGTCGGAAAAGACCGCTTCCGCCGCACGCTGAACGACGTAACTTACTCCGTTGAATTTCGTAGTCTGCCGCCTGAGCCACATTTTATTCAGGCTGAATCCCTCGAAAACAAGGTCTTTCGGCACTACCGTATATCCGCAACGCGTTCCGGTAAACCCTGCGGTTTTGGATAAAGAACAAAATTCTATC
>JBJETX010000228.1:0-2085 GCA_051883535.1 Christensenellales bacterium
GCGTCGGTAACGGAAAAGTCGTAGTCCGAACCGAACTCTATGCTAACGCCGTAATATACGTACGTTTCGTCCTCTTCGATATATTCGGCGGCAAAATCAAGCGTTACGTTATCGGGTACCGCAAACACGAGTTCGTAGGTATCCGCCACCCACTCGCATTCAAAAACGGCGTTGTAAACGATTGCGTAACCTCCGCTTAACTCCGTATAATTTCCGTCGCCGGTAAGATTCTTCCATCTTCCTACGGAATAACCGTCTTTTTTGCCGTTTACCGCAAGCAAATCGTTTCCGTCTATCGTGCCGTACTGTACGGACGCGGTTCGTCTCACGTTGTCTCCGTCGAGATAAGCCAACACGACGAAAGGCTGTCCGTAAATCAGTTCCGTCGCCGCAACCGACTGAACGCCGTTTTCGTCCGTATAATCAAACGTATCTATTATGCCGTTCCACTTGTCAAAGTAAGATCCCTCTTCGTTCGGGTCGCATTCGACTACGATTTTTAACCCGTTATTGAATCCGCTTCCGAGACTGTCCGCATAGATTATCGGAACGTCGGAGGCAAGTGTGCCGTTAATTACGAGTTCTTCGAGAGCAAAAGCGCCGCCGAGAGCCCGTGATTCGAATTCCGAAACGCCGTTTACCGTCAACTTTTTAAGATTATATCCGTAAAACGCATACTTCCCTATGATTTTATCCGTATAGGTTATCCCTTCGATAACTACGGTCTCGGGAATAACGTGTTCGGTATACGAAGAACTTCTCTCCGCTCCGTTTACGCTCAGCGGGCCGTCGGTCGCAACCGAATACAGTATTCCGTCGCTGATATGGAACTTACAGGGAACTTCGGTGGTTTTCAACGAAGAATACGGTTCGTTGTCCCTGCCGAAGAAAGTAAATATAATATCTTCGCTCAACTCCGCGTCGAATACGAACGCGGTCGCCCCGGTCTTTGCGAATACGCTCTTATACGAAGAATCGTGCAGACTCGTTTTCGCAAGGAACCTTACGTATACGACGGAAGGAAGATTTATTGCGTTGGCGTTGGTAGCCGCCACGCTTTCGTCGAGTTCGAGCGCGCCTATATTCGAGTTATATAACGAATACTCTCCGAGGGAAACGACTTTTATCGTAGTGTTTTCATCGGGTTTTCCAGGATTGAACACTCCCGCCGTTTTACCTGCGGGGTAATGGAATAAAGAGTACTCTTCCCCTCCCTCTTTCTTATATAACACGCCCGAGAACGAGACGTATACGTCGTTCTCCGCCACGTTAAGTTCCTGCATTGAATAACAATTCATAAACGCGCGCGAACTTATGTCTTTAAGCGAGGTCATTCCGAAATTCGCTCTTTCGAGATAAGTATTTCCCGCAAACGCATAATCCGCTATCGAAGTAAGAGTTCCGCCCTCTCCCTGCGCGGCGTTCTGCGTTTCTATTGCTTTCAGGGCGGTATTCCTGAACGCGTAAGACGCTATTTTTTTCAGAGCGGGTTTGACGAGCAGACTGTTTCCGGACGCGCCTGCGGCAAACGATTTAAGATTTATACATCCGTCGAACGCGTACGCGTCTATTCTTTCAAGCGCAACGTTATCCGTTATATCGACGGCTTCTATATTCGTATTCCCCGCGAACGCGCCTTCGGCTATTCTTCCGATGCTTCCGTCAAGAACGTATACGGAGTTCGTTCCGAGATATTTATAAAGCGTGTTATTGAATATAACCGAGTGGTTTTCAAGACCTTCCGCCCACGGCGTGTCGTCAAACGCGTGCTCGCATACTCTTTCAAGCCCTGTGGGCAAAACGACGGATTTAAGATCAAAACAGTCGCGGAACGCGTACGCTCCTATCGACGAGACGATAAACTCGTTATTTTTTCCGGTCAACATATACGGAACGTCTATCGCGGACGCCGTTCTCGTTATCCCGATAATTTCGGCGGTTCGGGTCTGAACGTCGAAAAATTGTCCCACGATGAGTCTGAACAGAATCGTGACGCCGTTTTCGGTCTCTTCGGTATAAACGTTGTCAAGCGCGGTCCTGTCCGTGATAATTTTATCGCGCTCGGAGATAAACAAAGTCGAATAT
>JBJETX010000229.1:0-2082 GCA_051883535.1 Christensenellales bacterium
AAATATTCCGAGTAAATCTTCCAGTTTACCGAAGTAAGCGCGCCGATATTGCCACCTGCATAGTAAGAAGAATTAACCGCCACCGCAGTACTGCTTCCGTTGACGTACCAATAATATACGCCTGCGGATTGCTGAACCTTTACCGCAAAGCCTTCAGCCCAACCGCCGAGAGTTTTCGTCTTCGTCGCTCCCGTAGAATTTTCTACGTAAGTCATAACGATATTACCCGAAACGTTGTTGAACTGCGGAACGGCTATATGATACGTCAAAGTAATCCCTCCCGACAGCATATCCGTTATCGTATAATCGAATCCGCCGAAACCGCTTGTTCCGTAGTCTGCCTGCCAACGGAGATATACGTCTTTATTCGTATATTTATCGCCCGTATATCCGTCGTAAGCGGTATCCGAATCTTCCGTCCTCGCTTTAAGCGCAACGGTAACTTCGGTCTTGTCTATGTTGAGAATATAAGTATCACTGTTCGTAGGTCCATTGCCGGCGACGTCTTTCGCGCTGATAGTAATCTCGTTCTTGCTGTCAGCCATGTATCTATAACATTCAATATCTGCCCTAGTGTATCCGACCGTCATACCCGCGCTGTAAGCGATTCTTTCGCTCTTATCGTCAAGAGTATACGCGGCAAATCCGTTAATCGTCAAAAGTCCGCCGCTGTTACCCAATTTGCTCGTAGACGGCGTTTCTCCGTCAAGCAGCCTTACCGTCGTCGCTACACCGTTCACCGTCCATACGGGAACATTTCTGAGCGTGATTTTTGTAAGTTGTTCGGTTCCTTTCAGAACGCTGCTGTCGGCAATTCCGCTCGCAGAGTCGGTAATATAGTAGTAGATATATACCGAACCATTAGTAAATTCCGAACCCACAGTATTTCCCCATATCGGTTGTAATCCAGGTTTTCCTTCACCTTTCTGATTAATATAAGGATTAACTTCATCTTCTGAATATGGGTAATATACAAAGTTTCCAAAGTTTCCATAGCTATCATCATCACCTTCTGATTCTACGGTGAATACCGTCATACCGGAATGTATAACAGGTGCCTGCGAGTCGATAAACAACGGTCCTATTTCAATGATATAATACTTGCCTGTGCCCGAAACCGCGATTACTTCAAACCGCTCTTTACACGAGGTAAGTTCGAATTTAAGGGTGATTTCGCCCGACTGCTTGCCCGTTGCCGTTTCTCCGTACACCTTAACGTAAGGCGTAGCCGCTCCGCCGTAAGCAATCCACTGTTCTCCGTCATAATACCCCCATCCGTCAGCCGAATAGTCGTAATCGGCAGGCATACTGTACCCGGGTTTATAATAATTAAATCCAGATATCGGTTCGGACGCGCTGTACGAAGTTCTTCTCATATAGATCGTAAGACCGGATATACCCACGCGGAAAGAAAGCGTAGCGTTGAAAAGGTTATTCTTGATAGAAGTGCCTTTGAAACGATATACGGTGTGCGTAGCGTTATTTTCGTCTATATCGGTTATACCTGCCGAAACGAGATAACCGCTTTCGTTCGTCTTGGTAAGACTTATATAAGGATTATAAGGATCGACTACGGGCAGGACGCGGTATCCGTTCTTATCGCTGTGACCGAAAGAAGCCGAGCAGGCATTCTGCTGTTTGTCGGTAACCTGTATCGAGTACGACGAGGCTCCGCTCGTACCGATGCTTGAATATCCGTAAGTCGTATTCGTAACGTAGTACTCCGAAGATCCTTCCGTCGCGGCGCGTTCGCAGGAATTGCCGCCGAATTTAACGGTGTCTATTCCCGAACCCATAAGCGAACCGGGCTGATCCGTTACTTTAATATAAACGTAAACGTTCTTATCCGTGAATATATAACTCTTGCCGGATACGTACGCGGGACTTTCGCCGACGTTCAATGCGAACGAATAGTTATAGGTCTGCGGATTAGCCGTAATCGCCGTAAACGTAAGCAGTTTATTCTGTTTCGCGTTGGCGTAGGAATTTGCAAACGACAGGAATACGCTCTGTATCATAGGATTGGAAATATCCTGTCTTACGTAATATCTGCCGGAATCGTCACCCGCTTTGCTGACGGCG
>JBJETX010000230.1:0-9002 GCA_051883535.1 Christensenellales bacterium
ACGTTTTTAACAGATGCGCGTCGCGCATCGGCGGCGGAGATACCGTCAATAAGAATTCAGGTTGAATCCCGCGCGCAGTTTTCTCTGATACTCTTCGCTGAGCCCGAACACCGCTTTCCCGTCCGCGCCGTAACTGAGGTCGTTCCCGTATCCGACTTTGATAAATTCGGGAAGCACGACGATATACGCGTTTACGGAGTAATCGCCTCCGTGAGCAAGCACGTCGTATTTGCTCTTCCACACGTCGTAGAAATGCTCCACGTACGGCACGGAAACCGTTCCGCGGTATTCGCTGTAAACGGTTATATCGAAATCACTTCCGAGATTAGTTGCTGTCACGGTATGTATTCCCGTATTGAGTTCTCCCGCGCCGCGAACGAAAGTAAATTGCGAATAGAGCGCGTTTGCGCTGAGTTTATAATCGACCGCCGTTCCGTTTCTGCCCGAATACGCAACGGACAAAACGTTGTTTTTGAAAACGGAGTCGAGTTCCGCGTCGAAAGCGGCTTTATCGACGATTTCCACATTCAGATCTTCTCCGGTAAAGTACGCCGACAAAAGTCTGCCGTTTACGCCGTTATTCTGATCTTTTATCCCGCCGTTTCCGCTGATAACGATCGATTTGACGTTCAAAGATACGGCTATCGGCGAAATCGTGAGCGTAAACGTATATCGTTTTCCGCCGACCGTTTTCGCTCCGACGTTATAATTCCCAAGATCCGCGTCCGAAATATCCGCAACTACGTAATACTCGCCTGCCGTCGCCTCGAACGGAAACGCGGTATAATATCCTTCGTATCTCTTACCGGCAACGGAAAAACTCCTGTGCGCCCATTCTCCGGCATATACGGTACAATCGGGATCCGAGTATATCCTTACGTTTTTGTAAAGAACGTACCAACCGTCGCAATCCCCGACGATTTCCGACGCATACGCTCCCGAAACGGGATTATAGTAGAATATCTTTTCGTCGCAGAAGTAATTTCCGAACAGTTCTTCAAACGTGTCGCCGCCTACGACCGGCGTTTCGTTCGCCGCAAAGAACAGCATCTTCTTGCCTTTCTCCGCTCCGTCGGCATTTGCATACGAGAAAATTTCCGTTCCGAAGTATCTGAACAGATTTTCTCCCGTGACAAGCAGATCCGCGCGCGTTATGTCGAGATATCCGCCGGCAAATACGATATCGTAGTTCGGCATGGTTACCGCCGCGCCCGAATAAATCGGATGCACTTCTCCCGCGTTTTCTCCGTCATTGCTTCCTCTCGTGAGAAGATACTCCAACGAAGAAGTATCGGTATACATAACGCCTGCGGCAGTATCGAATATACCGTTCCCGAGGTAAGTCAGCGTATCGTATGCGAAGTATATACCGTTCTTGTTTCCTATCGGAGTCAATCCCTCGGATTCTTTCGCCATTATATCCGATCCTTTCAGGAGAGATATATCCGTCGACGAGCCGAACTTCGCGACGACGTCGTCGTAATCGTATACCCGGAAACCGTATTCGGGTTCCGCTTCGCCGTATACTTTGCTTGCGTTTTCCGCCGCAATCGCTACTTTTCTTTGCGCAACCGTCATTTCCGCCTGCGCGGACGTCACCAACGAAGACAACTCGTAATTCGCGTTCTCTTTAAGCGTAATTTCCGGGCGTACGATATAAGTTCCCGCCGCAAGATTTATAAGAACGCGGGTTCCGTATGTTCCCGTGGCTTCGGGAAGAACGTACCTGACGCCCGTCGAAGAATAAACGTAAAGTTTTATCGATTCTATCACGGTTGCGTCCGAATCGCCGTAGCAATACGCCTCGCCGTCCGCGATACCGTTGCTTACCGCCGTCATCTTCCATCTTCCGAGCGCGGCAAGCGCGTCGTCGTTATTTCCGCCGATAACCTCGCCGTAAACGAATTCCAGATCCTCGATAACCACCGCTATCGATTTTTTCTTGATTTCCAACGTAACCGATTCGTCGCAGAACGCGTTGTTCGCCGCGTCTCCGCCGTTCTCGAAATAGGTATATCTTACCGTGTAAATTCCCACTTCGGTCGGCCATTCCTCGGAAAGTTCGCCTCTCGCGTTCCTGTACTGAACGTAATATTTACCTACGGTATTATTTGCGCCTCTCTCCAATGCGGTTGCGACGCTGTCGCCGTATTTTTCATAATATTTTATCGTCGGTTGCGGCAGTACCGCTTCTCCCGAGCCGTATTCGCAGGTGAGTTTTTTATCGTATCCGAGCGAAGAATCGTATTCCACGGAAACGTACCTGCGGTCCACGATAATTACGTTGTAGGACGTCTGTTTCGTTACGCCGTAATAAGTATAAGAAACGTATATCGTCTGCTGTTCCTGCGCGCCGCCCGTAAGTTCTTTGTTCGGATTGAACTCGTTCGTATTCTTGCTGAGATTACCGTCGGAAAGATCAAGCACCTGCGTGGTTCCGTTATCGAACCTCAGGCTTACTTTGCCTCCAGTATAATCTATCGTCATCGCAAGCGACGGATCGGATTCGGGATTTTCCACGTATTCGAGTTTGGGCATACTCGTAAGAACGATACCGGTAAGAGTCTTTCTCTTTACCGTAAGAGACACTTCGCGTTTCTCCGCGAAATTGCCGTAACCGATTCGCAACGTTACCGTAACGGTTCCGTCGCTGCCGAACGTCCAGTTCATATCCTTCGAGTACCCTTCGCATACGGTCTGCCTTAAATCCACGGTTTTTACTCCCGCTATCGGGTTTCCGTCCGCGTCGTTATAACCGACTTCGATACAAAGATCGTCCGGATTTATATCCGTTCGCTCGATAACGCTCAGTTTCCCGTCGTCGGTGACAACCGTCACGTTCAGCGAAGAAATAACGTTGAGTCTGAGTTCCATTCCCGCCGTACAACTCTTACGCAGGAAACTTACGGTAACCGATTGTTGCAGAACTCCTTCTTTGTAATCGTGCAACACGAAACTCGTGGAAATATCTTTCGCTTCCGCCAAAGTATAATAATTCGTCGAACCGCTTTCTCCGCGAACGTAAAGATACACGTTGTTCTTAACCGGTTTACGCGTCGCGTCGTCGCCTATGACGAATCCGTCCTCGAATAAATCTTTACCTTCGTTGACGTATAACGTCTGATTCGCGTACGCGGTGAAAGAACCGCCGTACTCGCCCGCTATGATTTTTATCTCGGATATGAGTTCTTCATAGCAGAATACGTCGAATCCGTCGGTATAAACTTTTCCGCCGTCCACAGCGTCCGTCACCCTTACCGTAAGGCTTCTCGAATGGAATTTATCTTCTCCCGTATTTATTTTTTCCTGCGATTCGGCCGCAAACTCCGCAAAACCGAATTCGGAGAATACGCCGTCGTTCATAATTCCCACCGCAACGCGATACGTCATTCCGTTGACAACGAAGTACAGACCGTTGCCGTCGGAGCCAATCTGCGCTTTGTTTCCGCTTGCGGTTCCCGTGGCGTATAGCCTCGTGCCGTTATCGAAAACGACGCAGATTTCCGTTTGCGCGACAGCCCAGTCGACGTCGCTTACGACGTACTCGGTTTTATAGTTCTGCATTTCCAGCCCGACTATCCGTTTAGCCGCGACCGTTACGTATACGCCTACGCTCTTTCCTTCGTAAGAAACGGTTATTTCCGAAGTATTGGAAAGATAATACTCTTTATTCGGTTCGTATCCGTCGGTAACTTTCGTTCCGTTATCGTCGGCGTAAAAATTAAACTTAACTTCTTCCCACGTTGCGGCATATTTTTCCGCCGCGTTGATATAATAGTCGTTCATTACGTCGTAAGATACCGAATCCGCTCCGACGTAACCGTTTGCGGTGGCGATATAATACGCGGACGCCTTTTCTTCCCATAACCCGTTCTCATAATCCGCCGCGGCGAGTTCGTTTGCCTCGAAAAACGCGGAAACGTAAGTCGTGTTGACAGAAACGTACGTAGGAGCGATATACCCCGAAAGCATTTCGTCGGTTACGGCAATCGTTTCCACGCTTCCGTTTTCACGCGTTACGATAAGGAGCAATCCGCTTAAATCGGGTTTCGTTCCCTCGGTAACGAAGCCGATATGGCGGGCGTTTATTCCTACCGAGACGATTTCGTTGGTTACCCGACAGCCGTAGTCGAGTGAAACGCTGTCACCGCCGTAAGACAATCTTACGTTATACGTTCCCACTCCGTCAAAACCCGTTCCCTCGGTTTCGTTGCCCGTATTCGGCTCCTTGACGAATACGAAATTCCATTCCCGTCCGAGCAATCCGCCGTTTCCGCCGCTTACGGTAGTGGTGGTTCCGTTGGAATACGATATTTTTATCTGCCAGTCGGACGAGTCGAATTCCTCTCCGAGCACGTATCTGTTTTTAGGCGCGCCGATGAGTTCTATCGACCTCGCTTTTCTTACGAGAAGAATTCCGAATCCCGCGGTGAAAGAAGTATCGAAAGTCGCGTCTACGTAACAAACGTATACGGTTTTCTCCGCCTTACCCGTTTCTCCCGCGTCGCTCAGCAACGCGGTTGCGTCGAGCGCGTTACCGTTTCCGTCGCGCAACATACTTTCGGTTACGGCGATTTCCGCCCCGCGGTCTCCGTTATTGTACGTCGCCCTGAGCGTAACTCCGCTTAACGACAACGTATCCCCCTCGCTGTATACAGCCTTCCCGTCGTTTGTAATATCCAACGATACGATCTCTTTGGCGAGAATCTCCACGACGACTTCGCAGACGAGTTCCGCGGCGTTGGTCGCGGTGATTCTGAAACGGAACGTCTGCTTACCGACTTTGAAATTGTCTATGTCGGAAATATCTCCGATAAACATCTCTTCGGTAACCGACGATTCGGTCTCTCCTCCGAGAATCTGTTTTTTGCCGTTATCGAGATAAACGCTGTACTTCCAATCCGTTACGTCGAGTTTTTCTCCCTGATAAATCTTATCTTTAAGGGGAGTGACGACGAGCGTTTTCGGACTCGGCGAGATAACGTCGATATAGTAATCGAAACTTATTCCGCCTACCGATATGCCGAGTTTGTACTTTCCTACGGCGTTTATGTCGCAGGCGGACGTATCGAGGCTTATTCTTTCGTCGTCGAACGGTATTTCCGCAACCTCTTTGTTATTGTAAGTAACGGTGACTATTCCCTGAGAAAAATCAAACGCGTCCGAGCCCATAATCTGATCCGCGACGTCACGGGTAACGCCGGCGCTCGTCGCTTTTATCGCGTCAACGGTTATCGCATAAGGAAACTCCTGTCCGTCGTAATATATCGTAACCGTACACGCCCTCTGACTCTTGGTCAGCAGCGTGGAAGTTTCGCCGTCGACGATAACGCTTATATCTCCCGTTTCGAAAAGCGCGTTAAGATCGAGATTTTCAAAAGAATTGTCGTTGTAAGAAACGAAAATGGTTCCGCCCGTGAAATCGACGGTATCGCCCACTATGTAAGAAAGTTTTTCGGGAGCGCGCAACTGACGTTGCATAACCTTTTTCGGAACGACGTTTACCGTAAGATTGCAGGTCTTGTTTCCGTAAGAGATAACGAGTTGTTTCTCGCCGGGCACGGAAGAGTCGAAGCCCGACACCATATTTTCATCGACGGAGACGACCGCGGTTCTGCCGTTGGAATAAGTAACGAGAAGTTGAAGGTCTTTTGCGCTGAATTTTTCACCGGCAACATATTCTGTCTTATGATTGACGGATTCCACCTGCAGCGAATAGACGGGAGGGGTAACTACGTTTACGACCAGATACTCGGAAACGTCTCCGTACCTGATAGTGAGAATCTGCTCTCCGAGTTTGTTCGAATCGAATCCGGAAATCATCGAAGAATCGATGGAAACGGTTTGCGTTTCGCCGTTTTCGTAGGTTAAAGTAAGTTTTGCTTCGCCCAACTCGAAAGCGTCGCCGAGATAATACTCGGTTTTAGGCAAAGTGCTTATCACGATTTTGACGACGGGAACTTCGCCCGTACCGTTCTCGCAGGCGACAAACGCCGCAAAAAGCACGGCTATCAGCAGAATAAGAAAGATGACAGAAAATCTTTTCTTTAATTTCACGTCAGACCTCCGCAAAAGAGCATAATACGCCCTTATTGTCCTTGATTATAAATATAATATCATATAAAATTTATTTAATCAAGGTTTATTCCCAATGTTTAAGCGTATCTTAAAATATCTTTTTGAATTAGCCGCAGGTTAAAATTTATGGAAAAAGGTATAAAAATCGGGCAAAATATACAGTATGATTTTTGCCCGAAATAAACGATTTTACACCGAAAAATAAATCAGTATTTTCTTCTGAAAAGCGCAAAAAGTATGACGACGATAAGGATCGCCGCAACGCCCGCGATTATCGCCACGACATACGCGGTAACGCTTATCCCTTCTACCGGTGAAATAACCACGAAATCGCCCATGTCCGCGGCTTCGAAGACGATATAATCGCCCGATACGCTCGCGTTCAGCACGTCCGTATCTCCGTTATTGTACATTGCGATTACTTTATATCCTTTTCTTCCCTTAACGCCGTCGGCAATATACGCCCGTACCGTCGCAGAAACGCCGTTTACGGTCTCGCCGTCCGCGTCAACGACGTTTATCGAGTAGCACGCTATACTTTCGTTATCTGTCAGCAGATTCCCCGAAGCGGAGTACTTTTTATCGACTTCCGCTTTTATTGCCGCGTATTCTTTACTTGCCGCGCTCGTTCCCACGTCCGCGAACTCAACCGAATATACGGTACTGAAAACGCCCGAAAGGGATACCGTAACCACGTCTTTGTCCGTTAATTTCAGTTCCGGTACGGTTTTCCTTACTACCGTAATATACGATTTTTCGTAAACGAAATCGTAATACGGACTTCTCGCATTCCCTGCGGTTACGGTATAGTTTTCCACGGGAGTTTTCGGCAAAACCGCCACGTATGCTTTATTGGTCAACGCCTCGTCGTACAACGTTCTCACCGACACGCCGTTGACGGTTTCCGTTCTTACGTCGGAAGCAAGCGCGCCGTCGTAATCGTAATTTATCTTTACGTTTCCCGCTTCGCTTTCGTCTACGGTAATATTTCTTTGTCCGTTAAGAAGAACGATTACCTTTACTTTGCGTTTAACTATTTCAAACGTTACTCCGTCCGCCACGTAATCGGTTTCTCCGTCGCGTAAAGTAATTTTACAGGCGTAATTCTTTCCCGGCAGTACCGCCTCGGAACCGGATTCCACCGTTATTTTTTCGTAATCCGGCGTAATTTCCTTACCGTTCACTACAAATGAAAATGCGCTTAAAAAGTCGTTTTTCATAGTCATGGCGTCTAAATAGTTTTTGCCGCAATACGGCAATTCAGACACTTGTTTTACTTCGAGAATTTGTTCTCCGGCGGCATTCGCCGCTTCCCCTCTCCCTATGCAGGCAAGAGGAATAAGCGCGGCGCACAGCAGCGCCGCGGATAAAACCAGTATTTTCAGTATTTTCCCGTTATAAGTTTTCATCTATGCCCTTTTAACCACTATCACGATTGACGCGGCTATCAGCAGAACCGCAACGGCTATGCCCACGTAAAGCAACCAATCGTATTCGTTTTTATCTTCTTTTTCTTCCGTAAGTACGCTGACGGCTTTTATTACCTGTTCTTCCGTTTTTATGACAAGATAATCTCCTTCTCTCGTACCGCTAACTACGCTTACGCTTCCGTCCGCGGCAAGCACCGCGACTCTGTATTCCGTTTGCGTTTCTCCCGTCTCGTTTGCGTCGGCAAATAACTTCGGCAGATATAATTTTACTGTCGTTTCGTTGCCCGACAACGACGGAATGTAATTGTCGTAAGAAAAGACGAATATGTCGCTCAACGCTTTCCCGACGTACTCTTCGTCAAATACTTTCAACGACTCGAACGCCTCGTTCATATCCGAATACTCGGTGCTTTGTTTTATCGTAACGGATATAATCGTATCCGCCGAGAACGAACCCTCGAATATCGCGTTTGCGCTGCCGGACGAAGCGCCTCCGTCCGCTTGCACTTCCGCCTTATTTATCGTTATGATGCCGATCTTATAGGTCAGATTATAGTTCTGCGAGGTCGCGCCGTACCCGACTACCCTGTACGTTCCCGGCGTTTTCGGTTGCGACGCGAGTTCTTCGCCGTTCATCGCGTAATATCTGAATTTAATCCCGTTCACAACCGCAGACATCGGGTCGTCGGTAAGGCATCCGTTCATGGTCGCCCCTACCGTGTAATCGGTTTTTTCGTTCACCGTTATATCGGTTACCTGAATAATCAAATCTGCTTTTTCGATGTTAAACACGCACCATACGGGAGCGGTAACGTAATAATTCTGCAGATATTCGTATGCCTTGACGCGATACACGCCTACGTCGGACGGGTTTTCGCCTATGTCAGAAATAACGTCGCCGTCAATCGAATAGTTATACGGAATCCACTCTCCGTTCACCGATTTATCGAAAATAAGCATCGGATAATACGTTTCACCGTTATCTACGAAATACATCTTTATGCTTACGGGAACGCCGTTATATTTATACTTCGGCGCAACGTCGTAGTTTATCGCGGCGTTTCGT
Organism: Christensenellales bacterium; assembly: GCA_051883535.1. Classification (GTDB taxonomy): domain Bacteria; phylum Bacillota; class Clostridia; order Christensenellales; family DTU072; genus CAG-1782. Next base: position 8,575 of record JBJETX010000230.1, read on the forward strand.
CTCGCTATCGTGAATATTTCCACGGCTCGCTTATCCGCGAAGTTATCCGTAGCATAGTGTATCGCTTCAGCGATATACGTTCCGGCAGGCGCAACCGAAATATCGGGCACTCTTTCGCCCTGCGTGCCTTCATCCGTAATATAATAGTAATTGACCGCCAACGGAGTGCTGTACCCGTGAACGCCGTTTGCAACCGCGGTTAATCCCTCGGTTACGTTACCGTATATCTGCACGCCTTCTCCGCCGAAGTCGATTTCTACCTGCGCCCGCATAATTTCTATATATCCCGTCTGCGGTGACTCGGAATAGTTCTTGTTCGTTATTTTAACCGTAACTTCATAATAATCGCAGTTGGTCGGAGCGATGTCGCTGTTCCAATTCGTTTTATCCGAAGTATACCATACCGAGTAATCTCCGTTTTCCATAGT
>JBJETX010000231.1:0-8917 GCA_051883535.1 Christensenellales bacterium
AAGAGATGAGACTTTCGGTTTTAACTCCGTTTTCGTTTTTAAGGGTTACGGGTACTTTCTTTGCAAGTTTAAGAGCCTTTTCTCCGTATAAATTATAATCGAAACAATCCAAAGCGTCGGATTTGGAAAGACCTATATATTCTTCTTCATAAGAGATATGATAATCGCCGCACCATCTTTCCGGCTGAATGGTAAAATCCGTCGGTTCCTGTATCTCCACGATAGTGCAACCTGCTCCGATGGCGTGAATCAGCCCTGCCGTAATCAGGTATACGTCGCCGACTTTCGGCGTTACGCTGCAAAGAACGGATTGCATAACGTCTTTTTCCGTTTCGCTTTTTTCTTCGAGAACGGATAATTCGTCCTTGCTCATCGGGCGGTTGAACCCGAAATAAAGGCGCGGGTTTTCCCTCGTTGCGATAACGAGCCACGCTTCGGTTTTGCCGTAGTCGCTGTTGAAATGTCTGCGCGAGAATTCTTTCGTCGGGTGAACCTGCACGGGAAGACGGATTGCGCTGTCGAGGAATTTTACGAGGCAATCGTATTTTTTGCCGCCGAGAAGTTCTTCGGGGAATTCGGCGAGTAAGTCGTCGAAGAAAACGTCCGTTCCCTTTACCACGGACACTCCGTCGCGCTTGCCGAAATAACGCGGATTTATCGCTTTTACTTTGCTTGCCACCCATTCTTCGGGGAAACAGCCGTCGGTCGCGTCGGGGAGAAATCCCTCGAACCCTTTTCCTCCGAGATATACGCGGAAGACGCGGTTGTTTTCAAAAAAAATCGGATTGGTTACTATTGTTTTTTTATCCATATTCCCTCCGTTACGAGCATTTTCAGCGGTTTATTATAATTATACTACAACGGCGATGAATGTCAACGGAGTCGTAGGCTTGCGGTGCGCGGAAAAAATCGCATTGACTTTGGGAACGGATTAGGTTATCATAATTATATTATGATACTCAGCATCGGTGAAATTCTTGCAGACGTTTTGTTGAACCCCGAAACGGGGGAAATGAGGGCGCACGTAGGCGGCGCGCCGTTCAACGTCGCGGTAAACGCGGCGCAGAGCGGAGGGGAAGCGGCTTTCTGCGGAAGGGTGGGTGACGACCCTCTCGGAAAGTTCCTTGAAAAAGAAGCGGCGAAGTACCCGTTAAAAACCTTTATTCAAAAGGACGAATCGCGCCCGACGACTATGGCGTTCGTGTCCATAGACGAAAACGGTGAGAGGGATTTTCGTTTTACGCGCGAAAACGCCGCCGATTACCATATCGAAGCGGATGAAAAAATCTTCGGGGCGTTGAAACCTTCCACCGTTCATCTCGGTTCGCTTATGCTCAGTGAAGAAGCGGGGAGAAAAACGGCGGACGCGGTGGTCGCGTTGTGCGAGAAATTCGGGGCGAAACTGTCTTTCGACGTAAACTTCCGTGAAGACGTATTCGGAAGCGTAAAAGAGGCGGCAAAAACGTTCGCGCCGTATATCCGTCGCGCCGACGTCGTAAAATTCAGTAAGGAAGAACTCGAATCCTTTTACGGAAAGGACTTGGGTTCCGCGCTTAAAGAACTCGACAATCCCATCGTATGCGTAACGTGCGGCAAGGAGGGCAGTATAATCCGTTTTCACGGGAAAGAGATATTCGTCGAAACCAAACCCGTAAGATGCGTGGATACGACGGGCGCGGGAGACGCGTTTTTCGGAGCGTTCCTCGCCTGTATGGACGGAAAATACGAGGTCGCGGACGAAACTGCGGTTAAACTCGCCGCGGAAACGGCAAATAAAAAGGGGGCGGAGGCGACTCTGTTCGAAGGAGCGGTAAAATTATGATGGAAAAGTTGTTGCGGTACCCCGGGGTTACCGCGAAATTGCTTGCTATGAAGGGGGAAGTATACCGCAAAGTCGGAGAACTGACGGCGGAAGCCGCGATAACCGACGAGCCTTTGCCGAAGGAAAAATGGAAAGACGCCGCGTTCGTGCCGTTCGACAAAGGCAAATGCTGGACGAGAACGAAGTACGGTTGTTGCGTTTTCCGTTTTAGAGGGAAAGTACCTGCCGAAGCGAAGGGAAAGAAAACCGTCGCCCTGCTTAAACTCGGTGCGGAAGCGGAAGTGTACCGCGACGGCTTGCCCGTATGCGGAGTTACGCCGATAATGGCTACGATAGACGTGGGACAACCTTTGCTCGGCAAACAGGTCGTACCGCTTTTCGACGACCCGGACGGAGGCGAGGATATCGTTCTCGAAGCGGACTGCGGACATAACGGCTATTGCGGAGTATTTTTTTACGATCCGCGCCTTGTCAGAGCGGATATAGCCGTAGTAAACGAAGAAATCAAAGATTATTATTACGATTGCCTTGCGCTCTATCTTACTCTTGCGACCGAGGGAAAGAACGAATATCTTACTCCGGACGGCGTAAAAGAAATAAAAGACGCGTTCGACGTAAGTTACGGACTGTACAAAAAGGGAGACGTTTGCGGAGCGAGAAAAACGCTAGCGCCGTTTTTTGAAGAAAAACAGACCGAGGGCGTCGAATACGTGGCGATAGGACACGGGCATCTCGATCTTGCCTGGAAATGGCCGATAAGGGAAGGAATAAGAAAAGCGGTGCGGACGTTTTCCAACGCGGTCGCTTATCTCGACAAATACGATTACGTTTTCGGGGCGAGTCAGGCGCAGATGTTCCGATGGGTGGAAGAAACCGAACCCGAACTTTTCGGGAGAGTAGAAGAAAAAGTCGCGTCGGGAGGAATGGAAATTCAGGGCGGAATGTGGACGGAATGCGATTGCAACATACCCTGCGGAGAAAGCCTGATAAGACAATTTTTGTACGGAGAGAAATATTTTCTGAGCCGTTTCGGCAGGAGCAGCGACGTCGTGTGGCTTCCCGACGTTTTCGGGTTCCCCGCGACTTTGCCGCAGATTATCCGCGGCGTGGGGAAGAAGTATTTTATGACGATCAAACTCAATTGGAACGAATATACGAAGTTCCCGTTGCAGTCGTTCGTATGGAAAGGCCCCGACGGAAGCGAGGTAATCGCGCATATCGCGCCCGAAGGAACGTACAGTTGTTCGGCAAGTCCGCTTGCTTTCGTAAAAGCGGACGTAAGGAACGTGCAGAAAGAAACTGGCGAAGCGTTGCTGATTTACGGCGTAAGCGACGGCGGCGGCGGACCGGGAGAAGGGCATCTCGAAATGCTTAAACGCGCCGGCGGCAAATATCTGCCCAAAGCGGTCGCTTCGTCGAGCGAGAGTCTCTTTCGCAAGTTGGAAAGTAAGAAACTGCCTTATTACTCAGGCGAACTGTATCTCGAAAAACATCAGGGAACGCTTACTTCGCAGGCGAAAAACAAATATTATAACCGCCTGTCCGAGAGAAAATTACACAATCTCGAATGGCTCGAGGCGGTTTGCGGCAAAAAATGCGAACGCCGCGACGAACTGTGGCAACGCGTGCTTACCAATCAATTCCACGATATTCTGCCGGGGTCTGCGATAAATCGGGTTCACCGCGAAAGCGTGGAAGACTATATCGAAGTGTGTTCGGCTATCGATAACGCCGTCGACTCGATGATTGCGGGAATGTCCGACGGGGAAACGCTCTGCGCGCTCAATCCGTCTCCGTTCCCCGTCAGAGAAAAATTCCTTATCGGCGGAAAACTCTATCTCGCGGAGTGCGAAGGGTATTCATCTTGCCCTCTCGTTCCGACGGAACGCGGAGAGTTTTTCGCAGGGGAAAACCGTATAGAAAACGAGAAAATACGGGTTACTTTCGACGCGAAAACCGGCAGTATAATTTCAGTCTATGACAAGAGGAACGGTAAAGAATACGCGAAAAAAGGTCTGTTCCATACGCCCGTCGTTTACACCGACCCCAAGACGCGTTTCGACGCGTGGGATATCGACAGAAAGTATCTCGACTTGCCGAAGAAAAGACCTACCTTGGTAGGCATAGGTTTTTCTTCGACGGAAGAACGCGCGTCGGCATTTCTCAACTATGCGTATAACAAGTCGGTTATTACGCAGGAAATTTACGTAAAGGATTCCGCAATTATATACTTCGATACCCAAACAGAATGGAACGAGACGCATAAAATGCTCAGGGCTTCGTTTACGCCGTCGGTGTGGACGGACAAAGCGCGTTTCGATATACAGTTCGGTTCCATAGAAAGAAGCACAACCGTTACTACGCCCGGAGAAAAGGCGATGTACGAAGTGTGCGGACATTACTACGCCGCGGTCGGAGACGAAAAGCAAGGGTTCGTTTCGGTTATGAACAGGGGTAAATACGGATACAGAGTTCAGGAAGGGGAAATCAGCCTCAACCTGCTGCGTTCGCCGACGTTCCCCGACAGGACGTGCGACAAAGGGGAGCAGACGTTCTGCTACGCGGCGGTTTTTTCAGACGACGAAGCGGAAGTGGTCGGAGAAGGATATAATTACAACAATCCGCCGATAATAACCGAGGGAGAGGTAAAGATAGAAAAGCGGTTCGGAGTCAGAGCGGAAGGCGTGATAACCGAGACGGTGAAACCTGCGGAAAACGGCGTCGGCGCGGTCGTAAGAGCGTACGAGAGGTTCGGGAAAGCCGTAAAAGGCGAGTTCGTTACGCCCGACGGATACGAAGTATTCGAAAGCGATATGCTTGAAAGGAACGAAAGAAAAGTATACGAGGCGGATTTTGCTCCGCACGAGATAAAAACGTACGTCATGCGTCCCGTTCAATGAAAAAACAGTAAAATTTTTCGCAGGGAATTAAAAATATCGCGTTACGCTTTACAAAACGCGCCCGCAAGGGTATAATTTGAAAATAATTATAATAGGTCGCGCGTGTGGGAGCGCGCGAAAAGGCGGAACGGTTTGATTAACGCAGCGTGTCTGGCGGCAGGAAAAAGCGTCGGTGAGATTATGAGGGAAGCGTTGTTTCCCGAAAACGTAGACTTTCTCGGAATAGGAGTAAGTCCGTCGTTTTATTCCGCTTTGTTCGTTACGGGCATACTTCTTTTATTTGCGTTGATAGTCAGGATTTTCGTTATTCCGAGATTCAAAAAAGTACCCGGAAAATTTCAGTTGTTGCTGGAAACTCTCGTCGGATTTTTCGATAAACTTGCCAAAGGGAATTCCCCTTTTCACAACGGTTTTCTCGGGGCGTACATTTTTTCAGCGGGGCTTTTCGTATTTTTCGGAACTTTTATAGAACTTTTCGGATTCCGCGCGGTTATGGGAGACCTCAACGCCTGCGTGGTTATGGGATTTATGTCGTACGGGGTGATTCTCGCCGGCGGACTCGCGCATAACGGCAGACGTGGATTCCTTGGCGCGCTCAAAGACTTTTCTTTGCCTATAAGTATGTCGTTCCGTCTGTTCGGCGCGATTATCGGCGGAGTGCTCGTCACCGAACTCATTTACGTCGCGTTTTCGATTATGTCCAAAACGGTGGTTCTGCCTATATTCGTGGCGGTTATGTTCACGTTGATGCACGCTATCGTTCAGACGTATATTCTTACGCTTCTTACTTCGATGTTTTTCGGAGAGGCGACGCATCCCCTCGAAAAGAAAACGAAAAAGAAAAAACAACGCGTTAAAAACGGCGTAAAGGAAAATAATACCGCCGCGGAAAGCGCGAACGGAAAAATATAAATCATCAAACGGAGGACGTTTTTATGTTGTCTTTACTTGCTGTGGAATCTATGGCGGCTCTGGGCGCGGGAATCGCAATCGCGCTTGCCTCGCTTGCCGGCGCGCTCGCTATGGGGTTCGTTATTAGCAAAGCGATAGAAAGTATCGCAAAACAACCCGAAGCCGACGGGAAAATCAAATCCACGCTTATACTCGGTCTCGTGTTTATCGAAACGGCGATAATTTACGCGCTCGTAGTCGGTTTGCTTATACTCGTATTGTAATTAGAGGAGAAAAATGGGCTTTTTGATTAGTGCCGATATTTTTCAGACGCTCGGTCTCGGCTGGGAAAAAATACTCTTGTATTTAGCCAATTTCGCCATACTTTTCGTCGGGCTTACCTTTTTGCTGTATAAGCCGATAAAGAAGTTTATGGCTAAGAGGACGGAAGAGATAGCCGCGGAAGTGAATTCCGCGGAAAAAATCAAAGCGGAAGCCGAAGAGATCAGACGACAGGGCGAAGAGACGGCGAAAAACGCCGAAGAAACGGCGAAAAATCTTATTCTGGAAAACGAAAAAGAGAAAAAGAACGCGCTCGAAGAGCGCGAAGCGTTGATTGCCAAAGCGAGGGAAGAAGCGGAAAGGATTTTGCGCGACGCGGAAAAAGACGCGCTCGAAGAGCGCAAAAAAGCGGTCGTCGGAGCGAAAAACGACGTTGCCGACCTTGCGATTACCATTGCCCGCGAAATTCTCGGCAGGGAGATTTCCGAAGAGGACAACGAAAAGATTATCGACGAATGTATAAAGGAATGGAAGGAAAATGACTGACGTTACCGTTACCTCGCGTTCGCCGCTTTCCGACGAGAGAAAATCGGCAATCGAAAGGGAGTTGAAAACCAAATACGGAGATTTTACCGTTAAATACGTCGTCGACGACGCTTTAATCGGCGGTTTAATCGTATTTGACGGAGAAAAAGTATATAACGGCAGCGTTTCGGGGCGGTTGGAAGCCCTGCGCAGAGCCGTGAAAGGGAAGTTGCAATAATGGGCGGATTCGAACATATTACGCGCGAAATAAAAGACGTTCTGAAAGACTTCGTTCCGGCGGCGTCGGTTTCCGAAGCCGGCAGAGTCGTTTCCTGTAACGACGGAGTTATCCTTATCGACGGGCTCAAAAACGTAAAAAACAACGAACTCGTTTATATCGACGGAGACAAATACGCCCTCGCGCTCAATCTCGAAGAAAAATTCGTCGGAGCAATCGTGTTGACCGCAGACGTCGTTTCCGCGGGGGATATCGCTTATACGACGGGAAGAATAATGAGCGTTCCCGTAGGGGAGCAGTTGCTCGGCAGAGTGGTGGATTCGCTCGGGAAACCCCTCGACGGCAAAGCCGCGCCCGATTGTAAGGAATACCGCAATATCGAAAGCCCCGCGCCTTCGATTTTCCGACGCAGCAAAGTCAACGAACCGCTGTATACGGGGATAAAAGCGATAGATTCGATGATTCCCATCGGCAAAGGGCAGAGGGAACTTATTATCGGAGACAGACAGACGGGAAAGACCGCCGTCGCGCTTGACACCGTGCTCAATCAGAAGGGAAAAAACGTAATCTGCGTTTACGTCGCAATCGGGCAGAAGGCTTCGGGAGTCGCGAAAATTATCAGAACGCTTGAAGAACGCGGAGCGTCCGAATATACCGTGGTGGTGGCGGCGACGGCAAGTTGTAACGCGCCGCAACAGTATCTCGCGCCGTATACGGGAACCGCGATAGCCGAATATTTCGCGTATAAGGGAAGAGACGTGCTTATCGTGTACGACGACCTTACCAAGCACGCGGTCGCTTACCGTACGTTGTCCCTTCTTCTGCGCAGACCGTCGGGTCGTGAAGCGTATCCCGGCGACATTTTCTATCTGCATTCGAGACTGCTCGAAAGAAGCGCGCGCCTGTCGGAAGAAGCGGGCGGAGGAAGTCTTACCGCTTTACCCATTATCGAAACGCTCGCAGGGAATATTTCCTCGTATATTCCGACCAACGTAATAAGCATTACCGACGGACAGATTTATCTCGAAGAAGAACTTTTCAATTCCGGAGTGCGTCCCGCGATAAACGTCGGATTGTCGGTTTCGCGCGTGGGCGGAGCGGCTCAGGAAAAAGCGATGAGAAAAGTGAGCGGAAAGACGAGATTAGACCTTGCGCACTACCGCGAAATGGTTTTGTTCTCGCGTTTCGGGTCGGATATAGACGCGTCGACGAGAGCGGTTATCGACAAAGGCGAACGACTCACCGAGGCGATAAAACAGCCGCAGTACGCGCCCGTTTCCATGACGGATACGGTGATAACGCTGTACGTTGCCATGCACGACCTTCTCAAAGACGTTCCCGTGAAGGAAGTCGTGGCGTTCCTTAACGGATTTCTCGATTATTTCCACAATAAATACGGAGAGACCGCGGAGGGAATAGCGTCTTCGGGAGATTTATCCGAGGAAAACGAAAAAACGATCGTCCGCGCCGTCGAAGAATACGGACGTTTAAGATGAAAGGACAGGATATAAAGCACCGCATAAACGGCGCGAAAGAGACGGTAAAAATAACCAAAGCGATGCAACTCGTGGCGGCGTCTAAAATGAGCAAGGCGGAAAAGAAACTCGACAGAAGCGGCGTTTTTCTCTCGTCTATGTTCGAAGTGGTGAAAAAACTCGGCGCGGTTACTTCCCCTCTCGCGGAAAAGCGGGAAACGGGAAAGACGGGATTCGTGGTGATCGCGGGAGACAAGGGACTGTGCGGAGACTATAACCACCGCGTGCTCGATTACGCCGCAAGCGAAATAAAAGCGGTTCCCGACGCGACGGTTTACGCAATCGGACAGTTTACGAGAGAGTATTTCAACAAATTGAAGATAAAGGTAAACAATAAGTTTCTTCACCTTATGCAGGGCGCGCTCAGCGAAGAGGTAAGAGATATGGCTTACTCGATAGCCGAAGATTTTATCAATCGAGAGGTGGACGAAGTTTATCTTATCTTTACTCTGATAAAAGGGAAAACCGTTTCTCGTCAGCAACCTTGCAAAGTAAGGCTTTTCCCCGTGGAATTGCCCGAACAGTACACGGAAGAAGGTTTTTTGGAATACCGTAAGGACGAAGACGGAATCCTTAAACAATATATATGGGCGTATATTGACTTTGCGCTTTGCAGCGCGGAGTGCGCGGTTAATTATAAATGTATGACCGCTATGATGAGCGCGACCTCGAACGGGGAAGAACTCGTCGAAGAGTTGAACAGGCAATACAACCATATAAGGCA
>JBJETX010000232.1:0-2050 GCA_051883535.1 Christensenellales bacterium
ACGAATACGTATATGACGATGGTTCTCGTATACGTCCTTCCGATTTTGTTCATAGCGGCAGGCGTAGCGGCTATAGTAGTTCAGCCGTATTTCAAGATAATACAGAAGAAAGTAGACCAACTTACGCTTATAATGCGCGAGGGCATAACGGGTATAAGAGTCGTCCGCGCGTTCAACAAGCAGGATCAGGAAAACGCGCGTTTCAACGTGGTAAACAAGGAAGCGAGCAAAGCCGCGACTACGTTGCAGTATTACTGCGCCGCGCTCGTTCCGCTTATCAATATATGTCTTAACTGCTGTTCCGTCGGTATTTACTGGCGTGCGGCGCAACAGGTTGCGGGCGTTGCGGGAGATTCGCTTAACGACGTTGCGAGTATGCTCGAAGTTTCGCAGTACATAACGCAGATAGCGATGTCGATGGTATTTGTTGCGAGCGCGGTCGTTATTTATCCGAGAGCGACGGCAAGCGCGGAGCGTATTTTGCAGGTTCTCGACTCCGACGTCAAAGTCAAGGACGAAGAGGGATGCGAAAACAGAAGCGACGGTTCGGGTACGATAGAGTTCAGAGACGTATGTTTCAAGTATTCGGACGACGCGGAAAAGAATATTCTCGACCATATCAGTTTCAAATGCGAAAAAGGTAAGACCACGGCAATCGTAGGCGGTACGGGAAGCGGTAAGAGTTCGATAATCAATCTTATACCGAGATTTTACGACATAACCGAAGGCAGTCTGCTCGTGGACGGACAGGAAGTCAGGACTTATCCGCAGGCTGAACTCAGAAAGAAAATCGGTTTCGTGCCGCAAAAGAGCATACTGTTCAGCGGAACGATAGCGGATAACCTGCGTTACGGAAAAGAGGACGCCACCGAAGAAGATATGTGGGCGGCGTTGAAGATAGCGCAGAGCGACACGTTCGTTAAAGAAAAAGAAGGACAACTCGAATATACCGTCGAACAGGGAGGACAAAACTTCTCCGGCGGACAGAAACAAAGACTTTCCATAGCGAGAGCGGTTACGCGCAGACCGGAAATTTACATTTTCGACGACAGTTTCAGCGCGCTCGACTTCAAGACTGATAAACGGTTGCGTACCGCGCTTAAAGAAGTTACCAAGGAAAGCATAGTAATTATCGTCGCGCAACGTATAGGAACTATTATGGACGCGGACGAGATAATCGTTATGGACGACGGAAAAATGGTCGGAAAGGGCAAACACGCAGACCTGATAAGGGATTGTCAGTTGTATCGTGACATTGCTCTCAGTCAGATGAGCCCGGAGGAATTAGGACTATGAACGAAGAGCAAGGTCAAGAAATATTTAAGGTAGAACAAGAGAAAGTTTCTGCCGTAGGCAAAATGGATATGTCGGGAGCGTTCGGAGCAAGTTCGATTAACGTCGAAAAGGTTCAGGGCGCGGAGAACTTCGGCAAAACGGTCGTGCGCCTGATTAAGTATATGCGTCCCGAACTCATCGCGCTTATACTTATGATGCTCATAAGCGCAATCGGAGCGTGGTTTGCCGTATGGGTCCCCGATATTCTTAAAAAAGTAACCAACTATATGGCGGAAAGCATACAGTACTTCAAAACGGACTCCATGGATATGGATTACGTTCTGCAAATCTGCCTTATTGCCGGCGGACTGTATTGCCTTAACGCGGTGTTTACGTTCGTAGGCGGTCTGATCGCCGCAACGATGGCGCAACACGTCGTAAGAAGAATGCGTTACGACATCAAGACGAAATTGGACAACGTGCCGCTTAAATACTTCGACGGAACGCCCACGGGCGAAATTCTTTCGAGACTTACGAACGACGTCGAGATGGTTTCCGTTACGTTGCAGGATACGGTAAATCAGGTCATTACCGTCGTTATGACGGTTTCGGGCGTAATCTTTATGATGGCGCGACTCGACTGGATTATGGCGGTGGTTACGATTTGCAGCGTGCCCTTGCTGTTGATCGTAAGTTCGCTTGTTATAAAGAAGAGTCAGAAAGAATTCGCCAAACAGCAACAACTTATCGGTTTGCTTAATGGACACATAGAAGA
>JBJETX010000233.1:0-2034 GCA_051883535.1 Christensenellales bacterium
TCATAAATACTACATATCTAATAAAAAAGATCTTTCTAAACGATATGCAACCGATGCTTTCGGGGATGTCCTTGCCGTTCGCGGCAAACGTGCAAAGCAAGATATTGACAATGTCGGATCTTATGCCGAAGGTCGCGCTTCTGCTGAAGAAATGTATAGTCAAAATGCTTATATGTATCCGCGCTTGTCGTTGCAATTGGAAGGTAAAGCGGATAAGCAAGAAGAGGAAAATCCGGAACTCGCCGCATTCATAGAGGATTGTATCGAGCGGTACGAAGTTGATTCTTCGGTCATTGAAAAATTAGTTCAAAAACAACTTGAAAAAACGCTGTCAAAGCAAATAGAGAGGTATACAAATGGACATTGAAAAAGAAGTTTCTGAGTTGAAAGAGATGGTTTCGATGCTGCTTGAGCGAACGCCTGCCGATGAAACTTCGTCCGAACCTTTTGGTAGTTGGCTTTTGCGTTGGTATGAATTGTATAAGAAACCGAAAAACGGTGTTAATACTTCCCGTTTTATGTATGAATACATTACGAAAAGGATATCTCCTTCACTCGGCGATATTCCTCTTAACAAGTTAACCGGAGATCAGATTCAGTTGTTTCTGAACGGCATTCAGACAAATAATACTCGTCAGAAAATAGCGTTGATTATTCGCGGAAGTTTGACTAAAGCGTTAAAGCTACGCCTTTTGCGTTATAATCCGTTTGATTCGGTGGAAATTTCATCATATAAGAAAAAGCATTACCGTCCGCTTTCATTGGACGAGCAAGGCTTGTTGTTCTCTTCAATTAAGAACAAATTGTATCGAGCGATATTTGTCGTTCTGATATGTACGGGTATGCGTATAGGTGAATTCCTTGCCTTGGATGAATCTTCCGTTGATAAAGAAAGACGTACTATTAACGTTTATCGTTCCGTTGATATTCGGTCCGGGAAAATACAAAACCGAACTAAGACTTATACCAGTACGCGCCGCATTCCTTATCTGGAAAACTTAATGCCGTATCTGAATGTAATATTCAGGCATATACGCGTGAAAGGTTCGTTGACGTACAATCAGATTAAGTTATACTTTTCGAGATTATATCGTTCAATGGGAATGAAAGGATTGACCTTACATTCTCTTCGCCATACGTTCGGGTGTATGTGTTATCGTGCCGGAATGTCCGATAAAATGATCCAAAGAATTATGGGGCATGCTTCTTTGGACGTAACAATGAATATTTACGTTGACGTTCTCGGCAACGGGTTTTCCCCGTTGGAAGACTATTTCAAATTATATAAAAATGACACCCTTTTTCGACCTTCTGATTTTTGGGTATTGATTCCGCCCGAAAATTAAGTGTCTGAAAATGAAAGAAAACGCACGATATTGTACGTTTTCCTGCTGTTTTTGGAGCTGGTGGGCGGACTCGAACCGCCGACCTGCTGATTACGAAAAAATGAATTAAAAAGGAGTATAAATTATGGCACTTTGTAAAGTTTACCGCGATTTTTCGCACTTTGTCGCAAAACCGATTGAAAGCAGAAAAAGTGATAAGCCGAGAGAGGTTCAACCGAAGACAGATTTCGATTGGATCTTCGATGGTTTATATGAAACATATATCGAAAAAGGCTTTCAGAATAATCTTAAGCAACGCCCTGAATTATATAAACGGATCTGTTATGATATGTATAACGTAATGGGTTTTGATAGCGATTATGCTCAGGTAAAAGAAAAAGTACATCATCTCCTGAATAATAAAGCAAAGGCAGAGTTGCGCCGTTTAGAAAGATTTGATAAAAAAGCTTCTATGCTGAAAGAGTATTGGACTCATTTTGCTACCATAACTTATAACGATAAATATATGGACGAAGAGACATTCAAGAAGAAACTTCGTCAATGGAATAATAATCAGACGAAAAGATTCGGTTGGATTTTTGCCGGAAAGTTCGAGCGCGGAGAAAAAGACGGTAGACTTCATTTTCACGCTCTTATACATATGGTTCCCGGAACCTCATTCGGTAGAATCGAGCATAAAAAAGAATAT
>JBJETX010000234.1:0-2006 GCA_051883535.1 Christensenellales bacterium
CTGTCAACTTCTATTCTGTTAATCATTTAGCCTCCTGTCTGGACACGTATACCTTGTCGATAATTCCGTATTCTTTCGCGTCCTCCGCGTCCATATAAAAATCTCTTTCTACGTCGTTCCGGATTTTTTCAAGCGGTTGATTGGTATTTTCGGCAAGTATTTTATTCATTTTATCGCGAATTTTCAGTATTCTGTCCGCAACGATCGCTATTTCGGTCGCCTGCCCGGATACTCCGCCCGAAGGCTGATGTATCATTATTTCGCTGTTGGCAAGAGCAAATCTCTTTCCTTTCGTGCCCGCGCTCAGAAGAAACGCTCCCATGCTTGCGGCAAGCCCGACGCAAATCGTACAAACGTCGCATTTAATATATTTCATCGTATCGTATATCGCCATACCGTCGGTAACCGAACCGCCGGGACTGTTGATATAAAGGCTAATATCTTTATCGGGGTCTTTCGTTTCGAGATAAAGAAGTTGCGCCACGACGCTGTTTGCCGTATTCGAGTCTATTTCACCCGTCAAAAAGATTATCCTGTCTTCCAGAAGCCTCGAATATAAATCGTAACTTCTTTCTCCTCGCGTATCTTTTTCTATAACAAAGGGTATAGACGCCATATCGTTTTCCTCCTGATATTTATTTTAGTTCGGGCAATCAAATCTGATTGCCCGACCCGTTAGATTTATTTTATTTCGTTGTTCTCTTTCAGGAACACGAACAACTTGTCGGTAAGAATCTGATTTGCGAAGTAATTGGTCGCTTCGCGAAGTTCTTTTTCGTCCACTCCTTCGAGTTTCTCTTTGATTTCTTCGGGCGTAACGGTTATGTTCTCTTTCTTGCAGATTTCTTCGAGAACGAGCCTTATTTTTATGTTGCGAAGCGCTTCGTCTCTCTTTTCTTCTTTGAGTTGCTCAACCGTGGAATTGGTATATTTGAGATAATCCGCGAGTTTCAGCCCGTACTGCGCCATACTGTATTCCATTTCGCGTACTCTGTAATCGAGTTCTTCCTCAACCATACATTCGGGAATTTCGATTTCCGTGTTCGCGGCAACGGCTTCCACTATGTCGTTTTCGAGTTTGATATCCGCGTTTCTCGTTTTCGTTTCGAGAAGTCTCGCTTTGATTTTATCTTTCCATTCGTCTACAGTGTTGAGTTCGTCGTCTACGTCTTTTACGAATTCGTCGTCGAGAACGGGAAGTTCTTTCTTCTGTACTTCGTGCAGAACGATTGCGAACACCGCTTTCTTTCCCGCAAGGTCTTTGCTGCCGTAATCTTCGGGGAAGGTGACTTCGATGTCTTTTTTGTCTTCCTTGCTCATTCCGACAATCTGATCTTCAAATCCCGGAATAAAGGTGTTACTTCCGAGTTCGAGCGACTGTTTTTCCGCGGTGCCGCCGTCGAACTTAACTCCGTCTATGCTTCCGCTGTAATCGATTATTACCGTATCTCCGAGTTCGGCAGGGGTTTCTTTCTCCACCATTCTCGCTCTCGAATTAAGTTCTTTTTCCACCTCTTTGGCAACTTCTTCGTCGGTAACCTCGGTGGATTCTTTCTCGAAGGTCAAGCCTTTATACTGTCCGAGTTCGAACTCGGGTTTCGTAACTACGGTGATAACGAATTTCGCGCCGTCTTCGCCGATGCTCTTTACGTCGAAATCGGGATTGGTTATTACGTGAAGATTTTCTTTTTCGATTATCTCCGCATAACTTTTGTCCGCCGCGATATCGAGCGCGTCTTCATAGAAAAATTCTTTTCCGAACCTGTTGACGAGCACGCTCATCGGCACTTTTCCTTTGCGGAAACCTTCTACCGAATATTTGAATTTATTCTTCGCATACGCCTCTTTGGCATAATTCTCCCATTCTTCTTTTTCGATACTGATAGCAATCTCCGTTTTTGTTTTGCTCAATTTCTGTAACGAGTATTCCATTTTGTCTTAACCTCCGTAAAATTGTACTCCGAGAAAATATTTCTATATATAATATCATAATTTACCGTTTATTG
>JBJETX010000235.1:0-8615 GCA_051883535.1 Christensenellales bacterium
TTGAACGTAAGTTTAGTGCTCTTTACGAAACTGTTGAATACGCTTCCTCTGTTATAACCGACGATTCCGCCCGTCATCAGGCTGTGTTTATAAGTGAAAGGAAGACTGCTTTCCGTCGAACTCTTCGATATGGATTTATAAGACGTATCCGTAGTATCGCTTTTCAGGAACGCGTAAATATGTCCGACGTTCCAGGTTTCGTTGGTTACCGAAGACGGCGTTGAATTACCCGTCACGCTGCAATCGTCCACTACGCCCGACAGTCTCTTCGTTACCGTGAAATCCGTAAGTCCGTCCGCGTTAGCCGTCGTAGGCGCCTGCGTTGCCTTGGCTACGCTTACGTTTGCGCCCGCAATACCGCCGACTCCGTAGGATTCCGCAGACCCGGGAACCCAGGCAAGTACGGTCATGCCGTAATAAGTGCCGTCGGAATTCTTCCCGGTGCTGATATTGAAACCGGTAATTCTTCCGGTATTTACGCCGGCTATTCCGCCCATATACCCTGCGTACATCTTGAATACGCCGCTTACGTTTTTATAAGAAGTTCCTCCGTCGCAGTTGTTGATTACGCCCGCGTTGAAACCTACGAATCCGCCCGCTCTGCCCGTAGATTCGCTCGTCGCAACCTGCTGTCCGTACCCGCCTTTGCCTTTTGCAAGCAGGAAAATACCTTTGCCGGATATCGTATCCAGATCGATATTGTACGCGAAGGTATCCGAATCGCTGCCGACGTATCCGCTGAACGATACGTTTGCGAGAGTGGTACTCGTACCCTCTGTTCTGCCGACGACGCCGCCCGCCGCAACCGTATTGTACATATTTCCTATCATCATATTTATGGTTCCTTCAACGGTTACGTCGGACATAGTCGCACCCGACGACATTAAGCCTACGAGTCCGCCTGCGTTGAGGTTCTGTCCTTCGTACGAGCCGTTGATAATCCACGCGCCGCTTCCCGTAAGGGTTATTTCGGAAACGTAACACTCGCTTCCTTCGAGCGAACCGGCAAGCACGCCGCCGTTTCCTGCGGAATTTATTTCTATCGAATATCCCGTCGAACCGACGTTTATCTCGATACCTTTGACGGTACTGTTCGATATAATACCCGCGAGCGCGCCGATATTCGACGAACCGGGCGCGTTAAGATACATTCTCGACCCTGACGTAATCGTATATCTGAATCCGCACGAACCGTAAATCGCGTAATTAGTTTTCTTTTCGATAACCACGTTATGCACGTCGGCATAGGTAAGCATACCCGCAAGTATACCTACGTTGTCTGCGCTGTCCGTACCGATATAAGCGTTATCTATTATGAGATTCTGCACGATTCCGCCGCTTACCACCGCGAACAGACCGAAATAAGTATGCGCGGACGCCTTGGTCGCCATACCCGAAATAACCGCGCCGTTTCCTTCGAGAACGCCGTCGAATCCACCCGTTCTTTCGGGCATTCTGTTGCTTCCCCATACGTACCGCGTATCCTCGGTAATGTACGTCTTGCTCTGACACAAAGGCTCCCATTCCGCAAGATTGCCCATAGGATCGGAAGACTTATTCGTTACCGTCAGTCCGACGATATTATACGAAGAAGCGGTAAGTTTGAATATCGTTCTTCCGTAATTGTTCTTATAGTTGTCGGTATATTCCTGTGCCGTTTCGTTTTTCCAGATAGGACTTCTGTCTCCGCTTTCGGTGAACAGAGCGAACGCGGAAGGTTTGATTATTCCCACGCAACTTTCTTCGTTCGCATTCCAGAACGCTTCTATCTGCCGCAACTGCGATACGTCCGTTACCTTATATCCCGTACTTGCGGAACCGCAGTTGTCCACGGTATATTTACTCGGCGTAGCGGTATGCGTTCCCACTTTTGCCGAATTCACCGTGCCCGTTCCCGACGCGCTTCCGAACAGGAACGTCGTGGCAAACTTGCTCAAATCGACCTCGTACCAACGCGTATATTTTAGTATTCCGCTGACGCTTCCGTCGTTTGCAGGCGCAAACAGTCCTCTTCCGCTCGGTCCGGATATTTCTCCGTTCGTCGGGAACCCGTTTCCGTTATCCATACCGGCAAAAGCAAACTTGTATTCTCCCTGATACCCTTTATCCGTCACGCATATAAGAGTAACTCTGATAACGACTTCGCCGTTCGCCCCCAACGCGGTCGGATTGCCCGAAGCGTCTATCGCGTTATAATCTCCGTAAGCGGTGTTCTCGTCCCATACGGTAAGTTCCGACGTTCTGTCCGCGCTTATAGCGGACGCCAACGCCGCAGGCACGCTTACGCCGCCCTGATACGTCAGATTATAGAATATCAGCGTAGCCGTGGAAACGTACATCATATCGTACTGATTGCTCTTCTTTGCGTCCGCTTTGTCGTTCAGTATGGTTCCTACCGTCGCAAACGCGCGATTATGCAAATCCGTCGCGGTAATCGCTTTCTTTGCCGCCGCGTCGTAATACGTCGCGTAACCCGTGTTATAGTACGAAGTGAAATCCGCGAGAGGTTCTCTTTCGTCCTTGTTCTTGATAAAGAGATACGGCGTATCCGTATCCGGGCAATAACCCGTCACTCTCGAACTCTTCACGTTATCAAGACTTACCGTGTTTGCCGTGCTTCCGACTTCGGGCAGTTTTATACTGTAAGTAAGACCCGCGTCTACGTAATACTCGAACTCTCTGCCCTGCGCTACGTAATCCGCTCCGTCGGTATTCAGTCTCGTTTTTCCGCTCGCGCTGTTAATCCAATAATACTTCACAGAATTACCGACTTCGTAAGTAATTTTCGCAGTCGAGCCGAGAGAGAACGAGGCAAACTCTATCGTCTGCGCGCTCGGCGCGACGAAAGACACCACGGGCGCGGCGTCAACGCTGTTCCTGCTCGTACTCGCGCTCGCGTAGTTGTTCGCGCTTCCGCCTGAAATATTGTAACTGTAAATCGACTGTTTATATTGCGCGACGTACATCGCAATGAACATAAACTGCGTTTCGGGCTTATCGCCGAGACACGTCAGCATTAACGAATACGTCGTTTTACCCGAAGCGTCGAACTCGCTGTTTTCCATATAATACAGCGATTTATTGTACTTGAAGAACCACCCGAGGAACCTGTATCTCGTACTTCCGACTACTATTTCTCCTCCCGGGTTTACCGTGTTGTTCACAATGGTAATTTTCGTGCCGTATTCGTACGTTCCGCTCCTGCCCGTATCGTCGGTGCTCGAACGTCCCGCTCCCGGCGTGGTTTCCACGAGGTTCGATCCGTCCGTCATTATTCTCGGTCTGACGTAACTCTCGGGCATAAGCGTCTGTTCGGGATCTTCGTCGGATAAATCGCTCGCGTAAAGATTCTGCGAGAGGTTTACCGTAACGGTCTGATATATATCCGCTCTCAGCATCAACGGTCTTATTCCGCTTACGTCGGCAGCGGAAGATACGATATTGTACTGATTGGTCGCGCTTATCGCGTAAGGCATAAGCACGTTTCCGCCTTTAAGTCCGTACAACGCCGACAAATTGAGTTCGTAATCCTTGAAATAGCAGTCCACCGTGGTAAACTGTCCGCTCGACGACATACCGAGAGACTTATCTTCGTAAGTGTATCTTATATCGTCCCACGTTCCCGTATTCCAGTTGTAATACTGCCACGAACTGAACGCCGCGGTCGAAGACATACCCGACATATTCAATCTGACGGCGGTGTTTGCCCAACTGTTCGTATAGAAATCGCCGTCCGTTATGTTCTGATACAACAGCGAGAATTCCTTATAGGAAGAATAAATCCTGCTGTTTGCCAGTTCTCCGGTATATCCCGCGGTAGCGTCCGTGCCTTTAAGCAGGGTGCTCCATTGTCCGCCGTAAGAAGCGAAAGCCGACGACTGTTCGAGATACGCTCTCGCCTGATCTATCGTTTTACCCGTCATATCACGGACGGAAGCCGTGGTTTCCGCCGCGGAAACGGGTTGACCTCTGACGAAATCGTAATACGTGGCGAGTATCGTGCCGAGATTCCAACTGTTGAAATGATCCTCGTACGCGTAATACTTCTCGTTATACACCAATACGTCGATAATCGGTTGGAATACGGCGTAAACGGTAAGGTTTACCGCTTCTTCCCCTCCCGAAATAAGACTTTGCATCTCCTCTTTGTTTACGGTGACTCTTTGCGTAAGATAATCGTCGGTCGGCAAAAGACTTTCGAGGTACCCGAACAGGTTATATCCGTTTACGTACCATCCGACGAACTGATATGCGCCTTCGGGTTTGCTCGCCGTAATTTCGAACGAAGCGCCGTAACTTACAACGCCCGACGTGCTTCCTTCGCCTATCGCGCCTTCGCCGTACAATACGTCGGTTACCGAGCCGGGAGTAAACGTAACGCCCGTTCCCGTAATTCCGGCGGTCGCTCCGCCCTGTTCGTATCTGTCGGTAAGATAAATTCCGTAAGAAACGTTATACACTCGATAAAATTCGACTTCGAATTCCGCGTCGCCGCATACCCAGAACTCAAACGAGTACTCTTTCGAGGAAACGCCTTTGGCGTCCACTACGTCGCGTACTGACGTGGAAAGCAGTCTAAGGTAGTTGCTTCCGGCAAAACCGGCAAGGCTCTCTTCCTGTCCTATCTCGTCTTTGGTAAGAACGTTCCATTTAAGCGCGTCCGCGGTTTCGAAAACCCAATATCCCTGTTTCCTGCTTGTCGAAGGTATCGGCTGTCTGATTTTAAGGCAATAGAACGCGTAATTGGCGGCAGGCACGACTTTTATCGTGAGTTTTTTGCCCGGTACGGTATTCGCGTCGCTTATGGTGTTGCTCGCGCCCGTTCCCGCGGTCATCGAATTATAACTTACGCTTCCTCCGTTGGTGGTCGTAACCGCTCCTACGGTCTTCTTCGTCGTCGTAATTCTTCCGCTTACGTTGATATACGCGTAATAATCCGTAGCCGCGTTGATTATCCGTTCTCCGCGCCCCGCTTCGCCGAGCGCGCTTATGCCCTCGTCGGTGAACGCTTCCTGCGCGGAAACGCTCAGATCCTTGTCGTAAAACCTTACTATCGGGTTTACTCCCTGGTATCTGTCCGTAACGATAAATTTCAGATAGTTGCCGACGTATACGGTATATTTATACGTTTCGACGACGATTTCTCCGACGACGGTGTTCATATTGCCGACCGTGTACGTCGCCGCGGGAACTCCGCTTCCGAGTTCGCTTTCCGCGGAATACGCCGTAACTCCGACGTAAGAAGAGTATCTCCTCGTGGATTCGATATATTTATAAGGATTGGCAATAGTCAGCGTTACCGTAGCCTGTTGCTTGAAGTCGAGTCTGAATTTTCTGTCGCCGAGTTTTTCTCCGCTCAGATCCCTTACGTTGATTACCACCGTGTGTCTTCCGCCCGTAACGGAATACGATACGTTCCTTGCTCCGCTCGATATACGGCGATACTCGGTCACGCCGCCCACCGTGGTTTCTTCGTAAATTCCGTAAAGCGCGAACCCGGGTTTCGCTTCGGCTTCTATTCTTATCGACGAGAAATACTCGAGACTTTCGCTGAATATGCCCGCGCTCGCAAGATCGACTTCGTACTCGTCGCCCGTTCTCGTCGTTACGATCACCTTAACCGAGCCTGCGGACGCGTTTTCGTTAAGCCGTACCGTTTTCAACGCCGAACCCGACGAAGTTACCTCGCTGTAATATACGCCCGTATCTATTTCCTGCGTATAACTGATAATCGAAGTATTGAATATGAAGTAAACGTACGTTTTATCTTCGGAAACGTCGGAGTTTACGAGGTTGGTTCCTATAAACCGCAACATATAGAAATCGCTTATTATCGTTCCCGCACGCATAAATCCGGCTCTGTTAGATTCCAAAGCAAGGTATCCGCTTTCCGTTCCGAAATATACTTCCGTCGTCGAATCGGAAATGCGGTATCCCTCGAAGAGAGAGGGTTCAATCGACGAAATTCCGAAATGCGTTACGGTCGGCGCGCCGTATACCGTGAGTTGCTCTCCGTCGGTAACGCCGTTTCTGCCGTTGACGGTCTGATAATCCATAACGTTTCCGTTTATGATTATCCTCACGTTATAAGTAATCGGCGCGAAATCCATAGCAACCGTCAGGTCGTTGATTTTTACCCAAGGATTGTTCGACCCCGCTATAAGTTCGCTGTTTACCCTTATCTTTATCGTATAACCGTACGTTACCGTGGTTCCGCTCACGTTTTTGACTACGGAATATTCTTCCGCAATGCCTTTTGCCCTCAGTTCGTCAAGGGTGAATCCGTTAATCGTGAATTTGGTCAGCATATACCCTTCGGGCGTCGTGAACGTGTACAGCATAAATCCGTGATGTTGCGCCGTCATAACTTCGGGTATCGCTCCCTGCACGAACCGTCCGTCGCTTTGCAGAACGCCGTTTACGATAATCTGTTCGTTATTCCTGTCCCTGATTCCCACGCGTACCGCGGTATCGTTGCCCGTAGCCGAAGCGTCGCCCGACGCTCTCGTACGGTTTATCGTCGTATCTACTCTGTATTCCTTGATTTCGAGATTAAGCGCAATCTTTACGGTGGACTCGAGATAATGCTCCGCCGCCGGCATATTGGACGGATGGAAGGTAAACGTTCTTTCGTCGCCGCTTCCCGTCTTTGAAAGTTTGACGACGTACGTCATTTCCTTGCCGTTTTCGTCTTTCATAATAACGTAATCGCCCGCGTCCTCGTCGTAAACCAGACATACGACCGTAATCTCTTCGGAAGAAATCTTATATCCGTCCTTGGGGGTAATCGTAGCGGTTATTTCGTCGTAGTGACGCGAATTTATCGTCCAGCCGCCGCCGGTAAGGGTATTATAGAAATAATCGGGATATACCGCGTTCCTTTCGTTGAGGGAAGTCTTGACGGACTCGACGTATTCGAGTTCGTTTACTTCGTATATTATCTCGTATTCCTCTCTCGCAAAATACGCGGTTACCGAATAATCGCTCTTTATTCCGTACAAAGTGAGCGTATCGCGCAGACCGTAAATCGGATCGTCGTTGTTCTTCGTCACGGCGTATCCGTCTTCCACTCCGCCGAACACGTCTTCTCTTGCGCGGTAATCGGAAATCGTAATCGTCGCGCCTCCGTAAACTATTATGATTCTGTCGACGTAATAACCTTCTCCGGCAACGATTTTTATAACCGTGGAAGAATTCCAGGACGCTTTCCAGGCGATTACGCTCGTCGAATCGCTTGCAAACACGTTCTTCGTCTCGCCCTTTATGTTTTCGTCGTACGCGGTGGCGACTTTAACCTGATATTCCATAATGCGGAACGTCGCCCTGAACGCGATATTTTCCATGGTCCTGATTCCGTCTCCGCCGTAAACGACCGTTCCCGTCGGATCTCCCGGAACGGAAAGTTGCACGTTCCCGGATTGCAGATTGAACAGATACGCTCCGTGCCCCGCAAAATTCGGCGTGATTTCCAACTTGATTTTCGTTCCGTAATCGAGAATTGCGGCGAACGAGGATCTTCCTTCTTCAAGCAAAGCGATTACTTCTTCCGTTAAGTCCTCGTTGATTTTAATAAGTTTAACCGAGGCGTACTGATACGTGTTCCTTTCGGGAACTTCCGCCATGTTCGCCTGATATGCGACCGCTTTCAGCGATACTTCGAACCGTAAAATGGAGAATTCCACCGACAAAGCGGACGTCCTGTACACGTTGAACGAATACCTGTCGTTATATACGCTTCCGCCCCTGTCCTCTCCGTTTACGGTAAACGCGCTCCTCTCGTATCCCTCGCCGGGCACGAGCGCGATCGTATACCTTAACCCGTATTCGAAATACAAATCGTACGTCGCGCTTTCCGTTTCGCTGAAGAACTTCCATTCTCCGCCGATATAAGTAAGTTTTATGTCGGTTTCCGCATATCCCGCGCTTTGTTCACGATAGATTTTTCCTCCGAGATACAAATACTTAACGCCCGTCGCGTCCGCTCCGTCGAACAGCACGACTCCGCCTTCCGGATTAAGCGTATTCGTCACCGAAAACGCCGCGGACCCGCCGTTGCGTTCTCCTAATTGTTCTATCGTGACTTCGTAAACTTTCTTTTTGAATACGATCTCTATCAATTCGATATTGGCGGTTACTCCGACCGACCCCGCGGCGTTGTTGTCCCACAAAAATCTGTTGAACCATATCGTTCCGCCGTCCGAGGAAAATCCGTCGCCCGCGTATCTTACGCGCTCTCCGCCCTCGTATCTGCTGTAAACTATTCTTATCGAATAAACGTAATAACCTTTGCTCACGCCGGGCGTCACGGTTATCGAGAAATTATCGCCGTGCGCGATGTTGCCGTACACGAAATCTCCCGTCAGGGTCGCGTCGCGGCATTCCAGCCTGTTGCCCGAATCGGTTTCCGCAGTAAAGTTTGCCGAACCGTTTACCAGACTGTATCTGAACTCGTAACGGTTAATTTCGTACACGACGTAAATTTTCACGTCTTCCGTTACGTTTTTATAAACGTAAGAATGGTCGGTATTGTCGTTCGCCACGCTCGTATACGGGATATAGTCTACGGCTATACCGTTGACGTAAATTCCCGCTATGTGATACCCTGCGTCCGCCTT
>JBJETX010000236.1:0-1976 GCA_051883535.1 Christensenellales bacterium
CTCGACGCAATTCACAAAGAACTTGCGGAACTTAAAGAAAAATTCGACGCAATGAAACTCCGTCTCGACAGCGAGAAAGCGGGAATAAACAGCGTACAGGAAATCAAACAGAAAATCGACGCGATAAACGCCGAAATAGACACCGCGCAACGGAATTTCGATTACGAAAAAGCGGCTAAACTCAGATACGGCGAACTCCCCTCTCTCGAAAAACGCCTTAAAGAACTCGAAGAACATCCCGACGAAGAGACTCAGAACAAACTTCTTCGTAACAAAGTAACCGAAGAAGAAATCTCGAAAATCGTGTCGCGTTGGACGGGTATACCGATTTCCAAACTTATGGAGGGAGAGCGCGAGAAAATCCTCAATCTCCCCGACCTTCTCCATAAACGAGTTATCGGACAGGACGAACCCGTCAGCCTGATAAGCGAAGCGATTATGCGTTCGCGCGCAGGAATTGCGGATATAAACCGTCCTATCGGCAGTTTCCTGTTCCTCGGTCCTACCGGCGTCGGCAAAACCGAACTTGCGAAAGCGCTTGCGGAATGTCTGTTCGACGACGAGCACAATATGGTAAGAATAGATATGTCCGAATATATGGAAAAATTCAGCGTTTCCAGACTTATCGGCGCGCCTCCGGGATACGTAGGATACGACGAAGGCGGACAACTTACCGAAGCCGTGCGCAGACGTCCCTATTCCGTCGTTCTTTTCGACGAAATAGAAAAAGCGCATCCCGACGTATTCAACATTCTGTTGCAGGTTCTTGACGACGGAAGAATAACCGATTCGCAAGGCAGAACGGTAAATTTCAAAAATTGCATCATCATTATGACGAGCAACCTTGGTTCGGAATATCTTCTCGACGGAATAGACGAAAACGGCGAAATAACGCAAGAAGCGCGCGAAAAAACGGACGCTCTTCTGAAACGTAGTTTCCGTCCCGAATTCCTCAACCGTCTTGACGAAATAATCATGTTCAAGCCGCTCACTATGTCGAATATGATTCAGATCGTAGAGTTGATTCTCGAAAAACTCAACGACCGCCTCAAAGAAAAACAACTCTGCCTCGAAGTATCCGAAGAAGCGAAACAAGCCCTCGTTAAACTGAGTTATAATCCGCAATTCGGCGCGCGCCCGATTAAGCGTTTCACGCAGTCGAAAATAGAAACGATAATCGCAAAGACGATTTTGTCGGAAAACCTCAAACAGGGCGACGTTCTGTACGTCGATTACACCGCCGACAACGGCTTTTACGTGAGAATAATCAGTTCAAAACAGAGCGTATAACTGCGTTCTGAACTAAAAAATATTTCGGGAGAATACTTACCTGTCGTTCATCGATTCGTAAATATTCTTCCGATTTTTTTATTCCGACGGAAAAATCGGAAAGAAAATCCGAACCGAATTTATTTGCGTATTCCGATAAATCAACGCCTTTGACCGTTCTCAGAGAAAGCATAACGTATTCGTATTTATCTTCGTTCGGATCCGCATCTCTTTCGATAATTACTTTACCGTTGCCCGAGTGTGCTCCGCCTATATAAGCGTTTATATCCGTTACGTTATAATATCTCTTACCGCCGAAAAACGAATGAGCGCCCGCGCCTACGCCGATATACGGAGTCAAATTCCAATAAGACGAATTATGTCTGCTCTCGAACCCTTTAACGGCAAAATTACTCGTTTCGTATCTGCAAAATCCCTTTTCCTCTGCGGCTGAGACGAAAGTTTCGTATTGCGCCGCGGAACTATCTTCATCGGGAACCGTAATTTTTCCGCTCTTTACGCCGTTATAAAGTTCCGTACCCTCTTCAAGCGTAAGCATATAAGCGGATATATGCTTTACGAACGGGGCGACGGCGTAGAGTTCGCGCTCGGGATTTTGTCGTTCGTCCGTTCCGAGAATAATATCCGCGCTTACGTTCCCGAAAATATCCGCCGCTTTTTCGAGCGCAATAAAAGCCTGTTCGGGC
>JBJETX010000237.1:0-1974 GCA_051883535.1 Christensenellales bacterium
TTTTATGTCGGTCGTTCCGCTATACCTACCCGGTCTTTTGCGGACGTGTTCGAGTCCTTTAAGAACGAGTATGTCGCTGGCGGTATATTTACCTTCTGCCATTGTCTCCTCCTTGGTGGCGTTTATATTCGTGAATCGGTGCTGATATTAAAAACAAAACACATTTATTTATATTAACAAAAGAAAAGCGTTTTGTCAAACCCCTTTCCCTCGTCGTTAGTCCCGAAAAAAGTACAAAAAAACTCCGACGCCCGTTTTCGTCGATACGCGGCTTTTAATCGCACGTCTTTGTAAAAAGTCGGTTAAAAATCATTCCCCCAATCTTTTGATAATCGAGATAAGTTCTTCGGAATATCTTGCCGGAACGGGCACTATGATTTCCGTAGGCTTGCGCAGCAACAGATTGAGCGCGATGTTTTCGCTTTCGTCTTCGGCCATTTCCGCGCATATCAGGTCTTCGTTGCAATCGTCGAAATAAATGCCTTCGTCCACTACGAGCGTACGCGACAAAAGAACTTCCCCGCCGAGAAAATATTTTATCAGAGCGAAAACGTCCTCGTCGTCTTTGCATTGAGAGTACAAGCGGAACGCAAGCAGTCCGAGGGCTCGCCAGCCGTAATCGAGTTCCGCAAGGAGAAACGTGAAAATTCCGTCGAAATTTACGTCGTTTGTTTCGGGTATGCGCGCGCATACCGTTTCTTTTTCCTTTTCGAAATCCTGCGCGAGCAGCACTCCGCAGAACGCGCCGAAAAGCGCGCCGCGCTTTTTCTCGGGAAAAGACTTCATCAGAACGCGGTATTTGCAGAAAATGACTATCGCTTCGGACAGAACCGCCCTGAAAGCCGCCCTCGTCGTTTCCACGGTAAGAGTTACGTTCGCTCCGACGGTTTTCCGTTCGGTACCGCACCCGAGCGCGGAGAAACTTTCTCTCAGGTACTTTTCCTGAACGTCGTCGCTATTGAAGGTTATCGTGAATTTTTCCATACGCTCATAGTATATGTTTTCTTCTCCGAAAAATCTGACGTATTTTCGGAAAAAAATTCTTCGTCGGTTCTTCTTGTTCGCACGTTAAAAAGAACCGCCCGAAAGCGGTTCTTCTTGTCTTTTACAGTTCCTTTCTCTCTTTCAGCCCTTCGCGGACGTCGTATACGAGCCTGTATTTTTTCCCGCCGTCTTCGTAATCTATTCTCACCGTCCTGTCGTCGAGGTACTGAGCGTCCAGAACTTTCCTTTCCGTTCTCGCAAAGAACTTTTTCACAAGTT
Source organism: Christensenellales bacterium (assembly GCA_051883535.1). Lineage (GTDB taxonomy): Bacteria > Bacillota > Clostridia > Christensenellales > DTU072 > CAG-1782. The sequence continues at coordinate 1,264 of JBJETX010000237.1, forward strand.
CGGTTTGTTTTTCGTCGTAGCCGCCCACGTTGTCGGAAACGAAGAGTACGTCGCCGCACATATTGTTGACTTCGGCAAGCAGCAGTTTCTGCTCGTCGGTGAATTTGAGTTTGCCGCTGTTTACGAACAACGGGTCAACGCCTTTGAGATTGTTGTTCCTCAGATAGAACACGTCGGGGTCGTTGACGAAAACTCTGCCGTTGAGATGTCTGCGGAAAATGGAATTGTTCATAGCGTTCTTCGCGCTCGGAAGTTCCTGATTGGTATTGCTTTCGAGGAATTCTCCGCAGAATCCTTTGGAAACGTCGCAACTGATACGGCACGCGTCCACAACGCCGAACGACGGGAACATAGGCACGCCGCAACCGAGTATCAAAGTTTTCTCGCCTACGCATTCGCGCAGAAAATCCATCGCTTCGCACATAATCTGCCCTCTGCTTTTGCCTCTTCTCGGCGTTCTGCATTCGCTGTACAGAAAGTCGAGTTTAACCATATCGAATCCCCATTCGTTTATGACGCGATTGAAGAAATTCTTTATATGCGCCGCCGCTTCGGGAATATAGAAATCCAACGTTCCGCCGCCGCCCCAGGAGATAACGCCGAGTTGCGTTCTGTTCGTTCCGGGAGTCTTAATCAGCCAATCCGGGTGCTCTTTCGCAACTTTAGAGTCAAACGCCGCGTTGAACGGAGCCATCCACAATCCCGCAAGAT
>JBJETX010000238.1:0-1970 GCA_051883535.1 Christensenellales bacterium
AACTTCGTTTTTGCCGCCGACTTTTATCTTCTCGAGTGCCGAATAATAATTTTCTTCGTCTATCGTCCCGAATATTCCGCAGAATTTGTTTTTGTCTATCGTTCCGACGGAATTTGCGTCGAGGTTGATTTTTCCGAGCAATTCCCCGGGCGCGTCGCCCGTGGGTCTTTTATAACCCGTTATATCGCAGAAAAACACCTTGCCCGTTCCGTACGGCGCGCCGTTTCCGAACGCGTCCGTAATCTGATGCCCGAGCGCGCCGTAGTCTCCTCCGCTTTTGACGAAAGTCAGCGTGCCTATCCCCGCGATATTGTTTTTTACCGCTATACCTATTTTTTTCGAGTTTTGCGTAAGGTCGAACATCGGGGAAACGCTGACGGTTATTCTGTCGTTTCCTCGTTGAAGGGTGAGAATAACGGTTCCTTCGGATTTTTGTATAACGTCGTTCAGTCGCGCGACGTCGTTAATTTTTTCTCCGTTGACCGCAACGATCACGTCCCCTTTTTCGACGCCAGCTTTGAGCGACGGGGAATAACTGCCTTCGGAAGACGTTACGTTTACTATTTCCGACACGAGCAGACCTTCGGAATTCGCTATAATTCCTATCGGCGTGCCGCCGAGATAGACTTCTTCCGCGGACGCGTAAGCGTAAAAACCGTCTCCGAATCCCGTAAAACCCGTGGAAATCACGCCGAAAAACAAAACGGCAAAGATTATGATTAGTGATTTTTCGATTTTTTTCTTCATTGTAAAACTCCTGTTTCAACGGTTAGTTTGCGGAAAACAGGAGTTAATATTACCCAAGAGCGTTGTTAAAAAATGGTATTATTTTTTCGTTTTTTTGTATGCATCGGCTTGTTTTTTAAGTTCGATTGCATTAGAGAGTCCGATTTCGCTGTTTTCGACAGCACCTGACAGTCTCATTATTTCGTTGTAAACGCCGCTTTCGTCGAGTTCTTTGAGCGAAGTAAGCGTTTTATTTCCAACGACGTTTTTCTCGATAAGGTAATTGACGTCGCCCATAGAGGCAAGTTGCGGCAGGTGCGTAATGGCGATAACCTGACGGGTTTTCGATATATCGTATAGTTTTTGCGCGACGACTTTTGCGATAACGCCGCTGATACCCGTGTCTATTTCGTCGAAAATAAGCGTGTCTATGTCGTCAGTTTCGGCGATTACGTTCTTGATCGCCAACATAAATCTGCTCATTTCGCCGCCGCTTGCGATTTTTGCGAGAGGCTTGACGGGTTCTCCGAGGTTCGGTGAAAGCATAAATTCAAGCGTTTCCGCGCCGTTCGCGTTTAATTTTTCGATTATTTCCTCTTCGTTATAGTCGAATTTTATTGTGAAAACGGCGTTTTTCATACCGAGTTCGGTAAGGTTTGAAGTTACCGCTTTGCAGAACGCTTCGGCAGTGGTGGTTCTTGCGGTATGTAAGTCTACGGCAAGTTTTTTCAATTCGTCTTCTTTTTTCGCTTTTTCGGCTGAAAGTTTATTGATTTCTCCTTCCGAATTCGTAAGCATATCGAGTTTTTGCCGCGCGTATGACAGAAAAGCGGATACTTCTTCGTACGTTCTGCCGTATTTTTTCTTGATTAAACGGATTTCTTCGAGTCTTCTCTCCAGGGCGTCGATATTTATATCGGAAATATCCGTGCCGCCGCTTTTATCCTGCAACGTATCCGCCACGTCGGATATTTCTATCGAAGCGGATTCTAGTCTGTCTATCAAATCGTTGAGAGAGGAATCGTATTCCGCGGCGGTTCTGAGCGACGAAACGGCTCTTCCTATAGCCGAGTTGCAACCGAATCCGTTGTCCCCGTCAAGAGCGTCGTACGCCGAGGCGATTGACGAATATATTTTCTGCGAATTGTAGAACATAAGACGCTTGCTTTTCAATTCTTCCTCTTCGCCTTGCTGCCAGTCGGATTTTTCCAGTTCGTTTATTTGAAAAGAGAGCATATCCATTT
>JBJETX010000239.1:0-1940 GCA_051883535.1 Christensenellales bacterium
AGGTACAACTCTCGGTGGCGGCTATCAATGCGGGAATAAATCACGACAATGACGCCAATAACGCGTTCTGGTGTCTGGCAAGCAACGGAACGGCGAAATTTACGCAGTCGGACGACGCCGTGAGCGGAAATAATAGCACCTGGTATAAAGAAGAACATAATTCGTTCATGCAAGGGGGCGCGGATTATCCCGACGGAGATCCGAGAAGATATACGCGTTATAATGCGGCAAACGACGGCAGCGTAGGTAGCGTTATGCCCGAAACGAGCGGCGGCGCGGTAGAACTCGTCGTTTCTCCCGGATACAATTTTGAGCCTGTTATGGGATACGTTTCACCGATAGTGGACGCAACTTCCGACCAGGTTGCATTCGTGAGTATGTTCGGCAAGGTTATAAAAACCGACGTTACTACGGGATTGTTGACGTATTATGCGAACGGAAGCGTTCTGAGAAAGGGAGCGACGTTGTCCGCCGCATATACGAACGACAACCTTGCGTACGAGTTTATGATAAACGGCGAACCCTGGGCGTTATACTTTAACGAACTTACGAGACCGGACGGCGGAGAAGAAAAGAGTCCTTCCACGGCAACGTTCTGCGTAAGAGGGCAATAAAAGAAACAAGAAAACGAAAGATAAGAAATAAAAAGGAGGAGTGTTTAATGAGAACACATAACTGTAATCAACTCAGAGAGGAGAACGTCGGCGAAAGCGTGGTGCTCGACGGATGGCTGCACAGCGTGCGCGACCTCGGAGCGGTGGTATTCTTCGTAATGCGCGATTTTTACGGATTTACGCAAGTTACCGTTTCCGACGAAGCAATGAAAGCGCAGGTGCGCGAAATCCCGAGAGAATCGACGATAGAAGTAAAAGGTAAGGTAATTCTGCGCAGCAGCCCCAATAAGACTATGCCTACCGGTATGATAGAGATTGAACCCGAAAGCATAGAAGTGCTTGGAAAATGCACGGAGAGCCTTCCGTTCGAAGTGGCGAACTCCCTTGCTTCGCGCGAAGATACCCGACTTAAATACAGGTTTCTCGATTTGAGAAATCCGCTTGTGAAAGACAAAATCGTAATGAGGAGTAAAATCATAAGCTATATCCGTAAAATAATGACGGAAAGAGGGTTTCTGGAAATCGCCACGCCTATTCTGACGAGTTCGTCGCCCGAAGGCGCGAGAGACTTTATAGTGCCGAGCCGTCTGTATCCCGGTAAATTCTACGCGTTGCCGCAGGCGCCGCAACAGTATAAACAGTTGCTTATGACGTCGGGATTCGACAGATATTTTCAGATTGCGCCGTGTTTCAGAGATGAGGACGCGCGAGCGGACAGGTCTCCCGGCGAATTTTATCAGTTGGATATAGAAATGTGTTTCGCTTCGCAGGAAGACGTGTTCAAGGAACTTGAATATATTCTGCCTACTATTTTCAAGCAGTTCACTACGGCAAAAGTCGAGGAAGGTCCGTTCAGAAGAATAGCGTACAGAGACGCGATAAACGATTACGGAACGGACAAACCCGACCTCAGAAATCCGCTTATTATCAAAGACGTAACGGAAATCGTCAAGGGTACTTCTCCGCTGTTCGACGGGAAAACGGTAAAAGCGATAAAAGTAGACGGATTCGATAAAACGAGGAAGTATCTGGACGGAATGTCGGATTTTGTCAAGGAAAAAGAACTCGGCTGCGCGTTTTATTGGACGAAATACGAAAACGGCGCGTTTGTCGGCGGAGTTGCGAAATTCCTCACGGAAAAAGCGGAAGAACTCAAAAACGCGCTCGGAATCGAAGGGAACGCCCTTATTGCGTTCGTAGCGGGGGATAAAGGCGCGGCGAAATGCGCCGGACTCGTTAGAACCGAACTCGGGCAGGCTATGGATTTACTGGAAAAGAATATATATAAATTCTGCTGGATAGTCGATTTTCCGATGTACGAAACCG
>JBJETX010000240.1:0-1922 GCA_051883535.1 Christensenellales bacterium
CGTGGTAGGAATAGTCCTCGGCTGTCAGCCGATAATCAGTTACAATATGGGCGCGAAAAAATACCGCCGCGTCAAAGAACTCTATCGGAAAATACTTTTATGCACCGTCGCAATCGGTCTCGCCTCCACCTTGTTATTCGAACTTGCTCCGCGCGCGGTGGTCTCTATATTCGGCACACCGACGAATATCCCCAATCCCGACGATTATTGGGAATTCGGTGAAAAAACTTTCCGCATTTTCCTGTGTCTCGTTACTTTTACCTGTTCCGTGAAAATGACTTCGATTTTCTTTCAGGCGGCAGGCAGACCCGTTCGTTCGGTTGTCGCTTCAATGATAAGGGATATCGTATGTTTCATTCCTCTCATAATAATTCTGCCGTTGTATTTCGGAATAGACGGAATTCTTTACGCCGCGCCCGCAGCCGACGCCATAGCGATGGCGACAGCAGTCGTTCTTACCGTTACGTTTATGATACGGCTCGCTACGCAACCGTCCGCGACGGGAGAGCCCGCGGCGGCTATCAGACCCTCGGAAAAAGGCGTTATCGTGACGATTTCGAGACAGCACGGCTCATCGGGAAAACAAATAGGTAAAATCGTCGCGGAAAAACTCGGAATTCCCTTTTACTATAAAGAGATGACCGCGCTCGCCGCGCAGGAAAGCGGACTCGATAAAGAATTCGTTTCGGATATAAACGCCGACGCTCCGTCGCTCGCGCACAGTCTGTATCTCAGCACCGACGTAGTGGGACGGGCAATCACGGCGCAGGATAAAATTATCCGTAAAATAGCCGACGCGGGCAGTTGCGTAATAGTGGGAAGAGCCGCCGATTACGTTCTGCGCAATTACGAAAACGTCGTACGGGTTTTCGTTTACGCTCCCGAAAATTATCGCATAAAACGCGTTATGGAAGTATACGGCGACAGCGAATCCGACGCGGTAAAAAACGTACGGCGTTCGGACGCGGCGAGGGGCGCATACTATAAAAATATATCCGGACTCGAATGGGGCGATATACGCAATTACGATTTATGTATCGACAGTTCGATAGGCGCGGAACGAACGGCAAACGCGTTGCTTTCTTACCTCGCCGAAAGAACGGGACGGGAACAACCTCCCGCCGTCGCTTCTTCTTCGGAGAAAACAATCATCCGATAATTCCCGTAATGAAAATTTCCAACCCGATAACGATGAGTATCACGCCGCCGAATATCGTCGCTTTCGATGAGAATTTATCGCCGAATTTTTTACCCACGGCAACGGCGGGGAGACACACGGCAAAAGTCACGACGGCGATGATAACGGCGCATACCACCGCGTTCTGCCAGCCGTAAGAAGCGATTGTAAACCCCACGCTGAGCGCGTCTATCGACGTGGCTATCCCCTGAACGAGTATCGCGCCGACGGACAGTCCGCTTTTCTTGCTTTCCTCCTTTTTCCTGACTCCGTCGTATATCATCTTGCTTCCGATGAACGCGAGCAGTACGAGAGATATATACGGAACAACCTTTGCCGCGACGGCAAAATACCTTACGACGGTATGAACGCAAATCCAGCCTATCATCGGCATAATAGCCTGAAAAAACGCGAACACGCCCGCAATAAAACACATTTTCCCCTTTTTCATACCGGGCGAATTCAACCCGTTGGCGAGTGAAACGGTAAACGCGTCCATGGCGAGCCCGAGCCCGAGAAGAACGCTGTTGATAAAGAAAGCAAAACTCCAATCCATACTTTACTCCGTCTGTCCGAATAAAACGAAAACCGGGCGGTTTCGTCCTGCCCGGTTGATTTTCGGAATATGAGAACTCGGGCATAGCGTAAAAGTTATACTCACGAGTCTCGCGTATTAAAGCAAGCCAGACCTTTCGGTCAGTATGTTGACTTACTGCGCCCGCCGGGCGCTCGCTACTCCCTCATA
>JBJETX010000241.1:0-8237 GCA_051883535.1 Christensenellales bacterium
GGAGAAACTGAAATTCCAGTCGTTAACAAGCGACGTTTACGACGCGACCGCGGAAGCGAGCGCGGAAAACGCGATAAGCGACCTGAGCAGCGGAAAATATACCGACGGAATAACTTACGCCGTAAACGAAGCGTTCTATAAATATATGGCGGTAACGAGAGATACGGCGAAAACCGAGCAGGAAAAGCAAGCCGCGCTCGCAGAACTCAACGCCGCGATTACGCTTTACAACGCCGCAAAAAATTTGTATAACAATGGTAACGGAAGCAAAGTAACGCTAAAAACGGAAATCGTAAACGGTTTAAGCGCGCCCGATCTTGCGATTGTAGGCGCGGAAGCGGGATTGTCTTTCCTGAAAATCGGAGACGAAGTTACGATAACGCTGTCTGCCGCGCATTACGCGAAAGGCGAAATCACGAAAGACGCGGAGTTAATTAAACAGGCGGACGACGAAATGAAATCGGCGGACGAAGCGTTCGTCGTGCAGGTAAAAACCGTTTCGGCGGAGGAAGGCGAAATTCGTCGGGAGTTTGCCGCGGTGCCGGAAATACGGCTTAATTTAGGCGAGAGCGAAAAGGTTGCCGCGGTACAGACGGTGTATTCCACGACCGGAGGGAAGACGTATTACCGTTGTATAGTGGTTAAGCACGTCGACGGGACAGTATCCGTGTCCGTGCCGTACACCGGCGGAACCGTAACGGTGTTCGTCGAGCGCGAGAATAATAATTTGTATTGGCTGTTTTCCCTTACGGCGATACCGTTGCTGATCGGCGCGGCGTTGCTGATATACGCTTTCAGAAAAATGAACAAAGTCAAGGCGGAAGCGTTGCGCAAAAGAGAGGAAGAGAGCGCGAAGGAAGACGCGGAGAAAAAAGCCGCGGTTCCCGAGAACAAGAAAAAGAAGAAGAAAAAGAAAAGATAACTACGTCGGGGGTTCCCCGTGCGAAGATATAAAAAGAAACCACATAAGGAGATTTCAAAATGCAAGAAACAACTGCGACGAAAGAAAAGAGATTGATTATCAATCGTCATACCCTTTTGACCGTGCCGAATCTGCTCGTTCTGGTCAGAATACTCTGCGTACCCGTCTATATGACGTTGCTGATTCTCGGGAGCAGAGCGTCGGACGCCAACGCCTATCAGTCCTGGTGGGTTTACCTGTCGCTCGGAATAATGATTTTTGCGGCGATTACCGACATCGTGGACGGAAAAATAGCGCGCAGATTCAAAGCGGGAACGAAAATAGGTAAACACGTCGTAAAATACGATCAGGGAACGTACGTAGGACAACTCGTAGATCCGATTGCCGATAAAACCATGCACATCGGCGTTGTACTCGCTCTTGCAATCGCGAAGACTCCCGGCGGAACGCCGTACCTTCATTGGGCGTTTATAATTTTCCTCGTTTTCCGCGAACTTATGATGATCGTTATCGGAAGTTTCGTGGTAAACGACGTCAATATCAAAGCGAATATGCTCGGGAAAGTGGCGAGTTGCATAATAAGTTGCGGCGCGATACTCTGTTTCTTCCATCCGTTCTTCGAAACGCTGTGGAAAGTGTACACGCTTGACTGGATAGTGGTTACCGTCGGACTCGTGCTCAACTGGGCGGCGGCAATCAACTACGGCGTGGAGACTTTCAGACAGGTCAAGGCGCTGAAAAAAGAAAAGAAAGCGGAATCCGCCGAGGAAACGCAAACTAAAGAATAAACCTAATAAAAAGAGGACAGACAAAATGGAAATGAACAAGACCTTTACGCCTTCGGAGTTTGAAGAGCGTATTTATAAGAGATGGTGCGAGAAGGGATACTTCACGGCAAAACCCGACAGAAGCAAGAAACCGTTTACGATCGTAATGCCGCCGCCGAACATCACGGGGCAACTCCATATGGGGCACGCGCTCAACGAAACCTTACAGGATATTATAATAAGGTATAAGAGAATGGACGGTTACGCGGCTTTGTGGCTTCCGGGAACCGATCACGCGAGCATTGCGACCGAACTGAAAATAGTCGAACAACTGCGCAAAGAAGGGCTTACAAAAGAAAGCGTCGGGAGAGAGGCGTTTCTCGAACGCGCATACGAATGGAAAGCGAAATACGGCGGCAGAATCGTAGAGCAACTTAAACGTATGGGAACGAGTTGCGACTGGTCGCGGGAAGCGTTCACGATGGACGAAAAATGCAGTAAAGCGGTGAGAGAAGTTTTCGTCAATCTCTACGAAAAAGGTCTTATTTACAGAGGCAACCGTATGACGCATTGGTGTCCCGGATGCGGCACCGCGCTTTCCGACGCGGAAATCGAATACGAAGAACAAGCGAGCAATCTGTGGCACCTGCGTTATCCTAATACCGACGGAAGCGGATATATGATCGTCGCAACCACCCGTCCCGAGACTATGCTCGGAGATACCGCGGTGGCGGTCAATCCCGACGACGAACAGTATAAATCCGTCGTGGGAAAGACGATGTATCTGCCGCTTACCGACAGGACCATTCCCGTTATAGCCGACGAGTACGTCGAAATGGGATTCGGTACGGGCGCGGTAAAAATCACGCCTGCGCACGACCCCAACGACTTCGAGGTGGGCAAACGGCACAATCTCGACCTGATAACGGTAATAGACGATAAGGGGCTGATGAACGAAAACGCGGGTAAATATCGCGGAATGACGAGGGAAGAAGCGAGAAAGGCGATCGTAAAAGACCTAGAAGAACAGGGATTCGTGGAAAAAATCGAGCCTTATACCCATAACGTGGGCGTATGTTATCGCTGTAAAACCGCTATCGAACCGAGACCGTGCGAGCAATGGTATCTCAAAATGGAAGAACTCGCCGCGCCCGCGATTAAGGCGGTTAAAGACGATAAGACGAAATTCATACCCAAGAGATTTGAAAAGATATACTTCAACTGGATGGAGAATATCAAAGACTGGTGCATATCCCGTCAACTCTGGTGGGGACACAGAATACCGTGCTGGTACTGCGACGAATGCGGAGAAAAAATCGTTTCCAAGACCGATCCGACCGAATGCCCGAAATGCGGAAACAAGCATCTCAGACAGGACGACGACGTTCTCGATACCTGGTTCAGTTCCGCGCTCTGGCCGTTCAGTACGCTCGGCTATCCCGAAGAAACGGAAGATCTGAAATATTTTTATCCGACGAACGTGTTGGTGACCGCTTACGATATTATTTTCTTCTGGGTTGCGAGAATGATATTCTCGGGAATAGAACATATGGGCGAAACGCCTTTCAGCGAAGTGCTTATACACGGTATAGTCCGCGATTCGCAGGGAAGAAAAATGAGCAAGAGCCTCGGCAACGGCGTAGATCCGCTCGCGTTGATAGACAAATACGGCGCGGACGCGCTCAGATATTCGCTCAGTACGGGAGTCGCGCCGGGCGGAGACATAAGATTTTCCGACGACAGAATGGAAGCGTCGAGAAACTTTATGAACAAACTCTGGAACGCTTCGCGGTACGTTATTATGAACCTTGAAGGCGCGAACCCGACGCTCGTTTCCGACGCAAACCTTACGGGAGCGGACAAATGGATTCTGACGAAGTTGCAGAACGTCATAAGAGACGTAAGAAAGAATCTCGACAAGTACGAAATAGGGCTTGCGCTCGCTAAACTGTACGATTTTATCTGGAGCGATTACTGCGACTGGTACGTCGAACTGACCAAGCCTATGCTGTACAGTCAGGACGAGAAGAAGAAAAACGACGCGCTGGGCACGCTTAAATACGTTCTGACGGAAATTCTTAAACTCATTCATCCTTTCGTTCCGTTTATTACCGAAGAGATATGGTCTTATCTTGACGAAAGCGAGACGATTATGTTGGAAAAATATCCCGTTTACCGCGAAGAGTTGGATTTCGGAGCGGAATACGACAGTTTTGAAAAGGTAAAGGAAGTTATCGGTAAAATACGTTTCGTAAGAGCGGAAATGAACGTTCCGACGTCGAAAAAAGTTCATTTGTTTATAAAAACTAACGAACGCGACGCGTTTAACGGAGCGGACGCTTATATCGAAAAACTCGCGGGAGTAAGCGAAATCAGATTTATCGACGACAAAAAAGAGGCGGGTGAAAAACTCTGTCAGGCGGCGACGTCGGGCGCGGAACTGTTTATCCCTCTCGGAGAACTCGTCGATACGGAAAAAGAAATCGCAAGGCTGAATAAGGAAAAAGAGAAGATTATAGCGGAGATAAAGAGAAGCGAAGGAATGCTTTCCAATACGGGATTCGTAAGCAAAGCGCCTGCCGCGCTTATCGACAAGGAACGCGAAAAACTCGCCGCGAACAAAGATTTGCTTGAAAAGGTGGAAAACCGTCTTTCCGATCTGATATGAGAGATATCATATTTGACTTCGACGGCACGCTTATAGACAGCCGTGAGTGCATATTCGGTCTGTATCGCAGACTGTTCGGAGAACTCGGCTTGCCCGTGCCCGAAGAAGAGGTTATGAGAAAATTCATCGGTCCGCCCGTCGAGTTCGTGATTACAAGGTACCTTCCCGAAGAACGACGGGCAGCCGCCTGCGCGCGGTTCCGCGAAATGTACGGAGAAGTGGACCTGAAAAAAGCCAACAAACTGTTCGACGGCACGACGGAAATGCTCGATTCTCTCGTTAGAAGCGGAAAAAGGCTGTTTATCGCCACGACGAAGAACGAACGTTCCGCGAAAATCATTGCGGAAACTTTGGGGATAAAAAAGTATTTTTGCGGCATTTACGGTTCCCGATACGAACTGAACAGGCTGACAAAAAGGCTTGTTATCGAAGCGGCGATGACGGAGAACGGGATAGACGCGAAAGATACGGTGCTTATCGGAGACACGCATTTTGACGCGGAAGGAGCGCAGGAAGCGGGAATTCCCGTTGCGATAGTAAAATACGGGTTCGGCGAGGAAGCAGAACTTGCAAAGTATAACGTTGCGGCGTATTTCGATACGCCGCAAAGCGTAGCGGAATATTATAAGAATAAATAACAAAGAGAGAAAATATGAACGTAATCAAGAAAGGCGTTTTTTTTAACGGGAGGGCGCGAGTCGCCATAATCGACCTGAAAGATATGGTGAACGAGGAAATAAAAATTCACGACCTTACGCCGCTTGCGGCGGCGGCTCTCGGAAGAGCGATGACCGCGGGCGCGTATATAAGCAATAACCTTAAAGACGCAGACAGCACGTTTTCTATGACGATTAAAGGCGGCGGAATACTCGGAACCGTCGTAGTCGCGGGAAACGGCGGTAACGCGATAAGGGGATACGTGGAAAATCCGCACGCCGACCTTCCCGTTAAAAGCGACGGACACCTCGACGTGGGCGGAGGAATCGGCACGGACGGGTTTATCACCGTAATAAAAGATCTGGGACTCAAAGAACCTTACGTCGGAAGATGCGAACTCGTAAGCGGCGAAATAGCGGAAGATTTTACCAGATATCTTTATACGAGCGAAGGCATACAAAGCGCGGTCGCGCTGGGCGTAAGAATGGATTCGACGGGGTGCGTCGCCGCGGGCGGAGTAATAGTAGAAGCGTTGCCGGGGCTTACCGACGACGAGGTTTTTATGACGGAAGACGTAATGAGCAACTTCGCCAACGTAAGCGAAGTTCTCGAAAAGATGAAACCGTCCGAGATATTCGATTTTTATTTTGCGCACCTTGACGCGGAAGGGTACGAAGAAGAGGAAGTCTTGCTTAAATGTAACTGCAGCGAGGAAAAAATCGAGAATACGCTGAAAAGTCTCGGAAAAAAAGAATGCGAAGATATTATCGCCGAAGTGGGCAAAATAGAGATAGTGTGCCATTTCTGCGAAAAGAAATACGAATACGGAAGAGAGGAGGTCGATAAGTTGTGGCGGTAGTCGAATTTAAGCCCGACCTTAAAGAACTTATACGGCTTGCCGCGGCGGCGGCGAGCGAAGGTAAATACGTTATCTGCGTGCATAATTTGTCGGACGCTATGAAAGCGGCGGCAGGAGCCGAGGAGAAATCGGCGGTTTATCGGTGTTTTTCCGATATGTTCGTGGGTATCGGCAATATAACTATGGCGAGAAACGCGCTTTTCCGCGCGTGTAAAGAGGCGGATAAAGGCGGATATTACTCTATTGCGTACGATAAGTTTTTACCTTACGACAACGTAGTGGAGGATTCGGACGAATTGCCCGTTCCCGACGGGGACACGATACTCGGATATAACGACGTTTATAACTATTTTCTTACGGGACAATACGACAAAGGGTTGGATATCCTTTGCGAACTTCCGCCCGATCTCAAATGTCTCGACGAAGTAATAGGCGTGCTTTACGACGCAATCGAAGACGGCAAGAAAATAGATCTGACGGCGCACGCGTATAAACTGCTTTTGCTTGCCGGTATTTTTTCGGTGAGGAGCGGAGAATTCGTACGGGTGATGCTGCACGGTTGTCACGTCACGAGAAGTCTTATGACGGACGGAGTGAAATTTTTCGTGGACGAAATCGAAGACCGCCGTGTGCTGAGCAGCGTTGCGGAAGCGTTCGTGGACGAAGAAGAATACGAGTGTGCGGAAATCTGTTTTTCCAAACTTTTAGAAGAATGCGAAATCGACGAAACGGCTTTGTTTTATATGTCCGCACTTTCGTACCATAAAGGCAATAAAAACGACGGAGACAAGTATTGGAACGCGTATAAACTCGTTTACGAACGGTTCGGCGCGCCCGTCGGATTGTTTGAAAGTATGTTCGAAAGAAAAATCGTGCCCGTGTACGGAACGATTGCCGCTACGTTCGTTAAAGAGGACGCGGATCTGCTTATTCGTGGCGCGCGCGAGGAATGGGAGATAAAAAGAGCGGCGAAGAACGTCTTGTCTTACGCAAGCGACGGAACTTTGCTCAGGACGATGAAAGAACTCGACCCGAGGGAAATCGTCGTCGCGGAGGCGTACGAGGAAGTTATGATTTCACCTTACGTTTCCGATTCGAGAAAACGCCGTCTTATGGCGGAATTGCTTAAATGCGGATACGAGGGAAGACTCGCCGTTGCGTTTGAAAATAAAGGCGCGATTTTCGACTGTATCAGATTTGCGGTAAAGAGCAACCGCGCGCTGTGGCATACGGTGTTCGAAAAAGTAAGTCTCGGCATTATCTGCAACGAGGGATTTTTGCCTTACAGACCGAGTTTTTTGGCGGCGGAGATACGGTTTTTCGCAAAAAAATGCGCGGAACTGAAAATCGAAGCGGATTACGACGACCTGTCGTTTCTTTGCACCGTCATGGCTACGCACTATAACGACAAAGCGAAAAAAGATACGAATATCGGCTGGGTCGGAGGAATTGTGCCTCCGCTGAGTCCCGAAGAACTGAAAAGAGGACTGAACAAATTTCCGCCGGAGGTGCTCGGGCTTTGAAAAAGTGGATAGCCGTTATCGTGCTTGCGTTTGTCGTAGCGTTCGCCGCAGGGTGCAGCGAACGGGTAGCCGAACCGAGAATCGTTTTCGATTCAAAAGGCGGAAGCGCGGTGGCGGAGCGCGAAAAAACGGCGGAAACTTTTCCAGTTTCCGTAAAAGACGGGTTCCGTATAGAAGGCTGGTACAAAGACGAAAACTATAGCGAAAGGGTGGTTTTTCCCTATACGGCTACGAAAGACGTTACGCTTTACGCAAAATGGACGGACACGGAAACGGGCAGCGAGGGAATAGAATACGAAAGGACTGAGGACGGAAAGGGTTTCGCCGCGGTCGCATACCGCGAGAAATCTTATTCGGTGTGTATCCCCGACGAACATCTCGGCTTGCCCGTCACGACAATCGGAAACGGATTCATGAAAAACAGGGCGTACGTAGGACTGTTTTTTATCGGAAAAAACGTTACGCAAATCGACGAAGAATTCTATCGGTGCGTATCTCTCGTACGGTTTGAAGTCAAAGGCGTGAACGAACGCTACGCGGTGGAAAACGACGCGCTCGTCGACGTGATAGGCAACGAAATCGTCGCCTATCCGCGCGGACTGCAAACGCAGGAATACACCGTGAACGGGACTGTGGGGAAGAACGCTTTTACGTATAATTCTTCCATAAAAAAACTGTCGCTCGGAGAGAAAGCGTCCGCCGCCGAAGGCGCGTTCAGCGAAATGACGGTGTTGGAAAGTTTTTCCGTTAACGAGGATAACGGATACTTTTCTTCGGAAAACGGAATACTTTATTCTAAAGATCGCACAGATTACATACACCATAAATATATGCAGACTGA
>JBJETX010000242.1:0-1896 GCA_051883535.1 Christensenellales bacterium
GTATGGATATAGAACGCGAGCGCGGAATAACCATTAAACTTACTCCCGTCAGAATGTTTTATAAATACAAAGGCAACGAGTACACTCTTAACCTTATAGATACGCCGGGACACGTCGATTTTACTTACGAAGTCAGCCGTTCTCTCGCCGCGTGCGAAGGGGCGATACTTATAGTTGACGCTACGCAGGGAATAGAGGCGCAGACTCTTACCAACGTTTATCTTGCATTGGATAACGATCTTGAAATCATACCCGTAATAAACAAAATTGACCTTCCATCGGCAAATCCCGACGAAGTAAAAAAAGAAATAGAAGACGTTATCGGACTGGACGCTTCCGAAGCGCCCCTCGTAAGCGCAAAAGAAGGGCTTAACATCGAACAGGTTATCGAACAGATAATAGAAAAACTTCCCGCGCCGTCGGGCGACGAAAACGCTCCGCTTAAAGCGCTTATATTCGATTCGGCATATGATAATTATAAGGGAGCGATTATAAACGTAAGGATAAAAGAGGGAAGGGTAAAAGCGGGCGACAGGATTCGTTTTATGAGCAACGGAAAAGAATTCGACGTGACCGAAACGGGCGTTTTTTCGCCGTCAATGCTTCCCGTATCCGAACTTCGCGCGGGCGACGTGGGTTATATCTGCGCAAGTATAAAGAACGTAAAGGATACTTCGGTAGGCGATACGGTGACTAATGCCGAAAACCCCGCAAAAGAGCCGCTGAAAGGTTATAAAAAAGTCAATCCTATGGTGTTTGCAGGAGTATATCCCGCAGACGGCAGCAAATATAACGACGTAAGAGACGCCTTGGAAAAATTAAACCTGAACGACGCGTCGCTTATTTTCGAGCCCGAAACGTCCACAGCGCTCGGATTCGGGTTCCGGTGCGGTTTCCTCGGTTTACTTCATATGGAAATTATCGAAGAGAGGCTTGAAAGAGAGTTCGACCTCGACCTTATCACCACCGCGCCGAGCGTTTCGTATATTGTAAAAAAGACCAACGGAGAAACGGTAACGGTGGACAACCCTTCGCACTTGCCTCCCGTCGGAGAGATAGAAGAGATAGCGGAACCCGTCGTCCGCGCGTTCATTTATACTCCGCCCGAGTACGTGGGCGCGATTATGGAACTCTGTCAGGATAAACGCGGTACGTTTATCGATCTGACGTATATCGATTCGGGAAGGGTAAAAATAGAATATAAAATTCCGCTCAGCGAAATAGTATACGACTTTTTCGACAATCTTAAATCGAGAACGCGCGGCTATGCAAGTCTCGATTACGAACTCGACGGATATTCGCCCGACGACCTCGTAAAACTCGATTTTCTGCTTAACGGCGAAGTATGCGACGCGTTGAGCCTTATAGTTCACAGAGAAAAAGCGTACGCGCGCGGAAGAATGATTGCGGAAAAACTGCGCGACGTTATTCCGCGGCAGATGTTCGAGATTCCGATTCAGGCGGCGATCGGAAACAAAATAATCGCAAGAGAAACGGTAAAAGCACTCCGTAAAGACGTGCTCGCCAAATGCTACGGCGGCGATATAACGCGTAAAAAGAAACTTCTCGAAAAGCAGAAAGAAGGTAAAAAACGTATGAGACAGATAGGAAGCGTCCAGATTCCGAGCGAAGCCTTTATGTCGATACTGCAATTCGACAGCGATAAAAAATGACGGAATGCGGACTTTACGTTCATATCCCTTTCTGCGAAAAAAGATGCAGGTATTGCAGTTTTTTTTCAAGTATAAGCGGGCGTGACGTCGTTTCCGCTTACGTTGACGAACTCGCTTCGGAAATCCGCAAAGCGGGAGCAAAGTACAAGGACGTTGTTCTCAGAACGGTATATTTCGGCGGCGGAACTCCGTCTTTACTTTTTCCCGACCAACTTGAAAGAAT
>JBJETX010000243.1:0-1890 GCA_051883535.1 Christensenellales bacterium
TTACGAACAGGAAACACGCTATCGACATAATCAGTCCGTATCCGGCGTCGCCTATCATTATTCCGAATATCAGGAAGTAGAACAACGCTACGAAGAGATTGGGGTCTCTTTCTTTATAGTTCGGGCTTCCGAACATTTCGGTTATCCCTGCGAACGCTCCGACGAATTTATTGTTTTTCGTCGCCGTGGGCGGAACTTCGTCTTCGAGCGGATCGCGGAAAGCGACCTCCACGCGCGTACATTTTTCCTTTATCTGTTCGGTAAGGCTCGCCACCTTGTCGGCGGGAACCCATCCCTCGAACGCAATCGCCTTTTTCGTCCTTGCCGAGTTCTCGGTAATATCGAGTTTGGCGAGTTCGAGCGCGCAATAGTCGTAAACGATTTTTACCGTGGGAATATACTTGACGTAATCGACGGTGCTTAAAATCAGAGTCTTTACGTTTTCGTCGATTTCTTCGACGATTTTTTTAGTCTCTTCGATTTTTTGCGCCGCCGTTCCCTCGAACGCAAACGAGGACCTGACGAATTCGCTTTCCGCGAGCGCGGCGGACACTTCTTCGCGTTTGTCTTTATGACATACTGCGACGAGCGCGGTTACCTTGTCTCCTTCGGCAAACTCGCACACCGCGTTCTCTCCGATTTTTTCGACGAGAGAATCTTTCTTTTCGGTAGGTACAAGACCGCAGAACACCGAAGCGCATTCCGTATCAACGGCGTAAGCCATATCGAAAACGAGGTTTTTATAAGGAGTAAGTTGCTCGATAAACGCGTTTAACCTCGTCTTTTCGCTCCGCAGGTCGGTGATACGGTTGTTTATGCTTTCCATCTCGTCGATTTTATCGAACAATTCTTCGGTATTATTGCAAACTTCTTCGTATTCTTCCAACGGAATCAGCCTGTTTTCCTTTTTCAAATCGATTTTCGGCGCGAGTTTTTTATCGATTCTGAGTATTTCTTTGGACATTTCTTTAAGAAAAGACAGGCAAAACGCGGCGCGGAATTTGCGCGCCTCGGTTTTTTCCCGTCTTTCTCTGTCCGCAGGGGTCACCGTCACCGCTTCTTCGCTTCCGATGAGTTCGACGCAACCCGCTTTTATGAAAATTCTGAGGAGTCTCGTCCGTTCGCTCGAATGAGCGACGAGACTCATTTTTTGCATACTAACGATCGACATATCCGGACAATACCTTTTCCTTAATGAACTCCGCCGCTTTGTCAACGGAAGTTTCTTTTATCAGTTTATCCGCCGCGGTCTTTCCAGACGCGACGATTTTCGCATACTGAACTCCGCCTTCTTTCGCGGCGCTTTCCGCCACCTTGCGGCGCTCTTCTTTAACCGCTTTTACCGTCGTAAGACGGATTTTACGGCTCTCTTCGTCCGCGTTGAGAACAGCCTGCTTTGCGTCCTCGGCGGCTTTTTTCGTTATTTCTTCCGCTTCCGCTTCCGCGACGCGGATTTCGTCAAGGATTTCGGTAATCATATCTTCCTCCCGAAAACGTTACCTCTACGCGCTCTACGCGCGTATATAAGGATAAGTCGTTACGTCGATTTAATGGTCTTTTTTTACTTCGTTCCGAAGAGTCTGTCTCCTGCGTCGCCGAGACCGGGAACGATATACGCGTGTTCGTTGAGTCTTTCGTCGAGCGCGGCGGCGTAAATCGGAACGTCGGGATGCGCGTCGTTAAGAGCCTGTACGCCTTCGGGCGCGGCAACGAGACACATAAACTTAATGTCTTTTACTCCTCTCTGTTTGATAAAGTCGATTGCCATACTTGCGCTTCCGCCGGTAGCGAGCATCGGGTCTACCACGATTATCGTTCTTTCTTCGGCGTCTACGGGCAATTTGCAGTAGTATTCCACGGGTTTATGCGTATCGGGGTCGCGGTAGCAAC
>JBJETX010000244.1:0-1889 GCA_051883535.1 Christensenellales bacterium
CAACCTTCGTATTCGCTCTTATATATATCGCCTTTTTCGTACAGTTTCGTAAAAATTTTCTGAACGGCTTTTTCGTGATAATCGTCGGTCGTGCGGATAAATTTATCGTAACTGATATCGAGTTTTTTCCACAGACTCTTTAACGTCTCCACCTGCCTGTCTACGAATTCTTTGGGCGGCACGCCGTGTTCCGCGGCGACTTTTTCGATTTTCTGTCCGTGTTCGTCCGTTCCCGTAAGATAAAAAACGTCGTAGCCCGACATTCTCTTGAAACGCGCTATCGCGTCGCATACTACGGTGGTATAACAGGTTCCGATATGCCATTTTCCGCTCGGATAATAAATTGGCGTAGTTATATAAAATTTTTCCTTCATTTCGGTTTTCTCCTTTTATAACTATTTATAAATTATAACCCGATAAAACCGTTTTGTAAAACGTTTTCGCACAAAACGCGCGTCTCCGTCCTCACAAAACCGTATAAACTTCTCTTATATCGGGAAAAACTTATATGAACGAAATCACGCGCGGTCGGAATACCTATGTAACAGGAAGAAACCGCCGCGGCGGTCGGAGGAATTATGGTTAAACGGGGAGAGATTTATTATGCCGATTTAAGTCCCGTCGTGGGAAGCGAGCAAGGGGGCGTGCGCCCCGTACTCGTAATTCAGAACGACGTCGGAAACCGTTATTCTCCTACGATTATAGCCGCCGCAATCACTTCCCAACTCAACAAAGCGCGTCTGCCCACTCACATAGAACTCGACACGACGACGGGACTTCCGCGCGACAGCGTAGTGCTGACCGAACAACTCCGCACTCTCGACAAACAGCGTCTGAAAGACAAGATCGGCGCGCTCGGACCCGAGGCAATGCATAAAGTAAACAACGCTCTTATGATTAGTTTGGGGTTCTTTAACTGATAATCAGGCTATCCAAAATAAATGCGCGTGAATCAACGCGCTTCTTTTTTTATAAAACAAAATTTATAATATGCGGCAGACGTCTTTCCAGTCGCGGACGATATAATCTATCGGTAAAAGCGGCGTTTCTTCGTTTTTGAAATTGCACCACATCGTTTTCAAGCCCGCGTTGATTCCGCCTTTTATATCGCTCGTAAGAGAATCTCCTATGCAAAGCGTGGTTTCCCTGTCCGCGCCGCTTTTTTCAAGGCAGTAGTCGTAATATTCCACCTGCGGTTTCGCGTAGCCGATGAGTTCGGAAATAAAAACGCCTTTTACGAATTTGTCGAGACCGCTCAGTTTAATTCTGCTTTTCTGCGTATCCCAGTGACCGTTCGTCGTGATATACACGTCGTATTTTTTCGACAGATAAGCAACGCCTTCTTTTGCGCCTTCCCACCAGAACGCCTGTTGCCCGAGTCTTTCCTGATATTCGTATTCGGTTTTTATCGCGTCGCCGTTTATTCCCGTCCGCTCGAAAAAGTCGTAAAAGCGGTCGTAAATAAGTTTTTCTTTGACGGTTTCTCCCCTTTCGAGCATTTTCCAATAACTTATATTGATTTTATCGTATATCTCGTACAACTCGTCGTCAAACGGATAACCGAGCGCCGCGAAAGCGCCCTCGAGCGCGGCTTTCTGCGCCGCTCCGAAATCAAAAATCGTATCGTCCGCGTCAAGAAACAGCGTTCTGAACATCAATATTCCCTCTCGTAATAAAATCTTTCTTCGTCCGCGCCCGTTTTCTTCATAAGCGCGTTATGCATCGCCACGCTCGGCGCGTTTTCCTTATAGCACGACGACAGCGTTTTCCTGACGCCGAGTCCGTACAACGCGAATTCCACCGTTCTTGCGAACGCCTCTTTCCCATATCCGTGTCCCGCGTATTCCGGCAGAATTCTCACGCCCACTTTGCAATCTCCGCGGAAATCG